>NZ_JWLN01000012.1:0-190017 GCF_000814065.1 Pseudomonas sp. C5pp
TTCGCGACACAAGGTCGCTCCTACAAGAGTCCGCGCAGGGCCATGCAGTGCGTTATTGGCTAGCCAACCCCATCTGCCAAAAGTCCGCCTCCAGGCTGGACGCCTGGCCGAAGATCTCCACCAGCTCGGCAAACCGTTGCTCGGTCATGCTCCGCGCTGCCAGCTCGTCCAGATGCTTGCGCGCCGCTGTGGCGACACCCTGGTAGCCCTCGCCGGCATACTCGGCGATCCACTCGCGGTACGGGTGATTGCCCAGATCGCCAATGCGCTCGGACAACGCCCGGCCAATCTCGGCATAACCGATCACGCAAGGCGCCAGCGCCACATGCAATTCCAGCAGGTCACCCGCGGCACCGCAGTCCAGCACATAGCGGGTATAGGCAACCGTGGCCTGGTGTTCGGGCGCGGCCTCGATATCAGCCTGGGTCAGGCCCCAGCGCGCGCACAGGCGCAAGTGCAGTTCGGTTTCATCCAGAATCGCCGCCAGCCCGGCCTGCGCGGCGCGGATGTCGGCCGGTCGACGGCTCTTGTAGGCAGCCAGTGCCCAGGCGCGGGCGAACTGGATGAGGAACAGGTAATCCTGTACCAGGTAGGTGCGGAAGGCGGCTTCGCTCAACGTACCCTCGCCCATCTGGCGCACGAATTCGTGGTCGACGTAGCTGTTCCACTGCGGCGTGGCGGCAGCCTTGAGGCGGTCGAAGATATCCATGCTCATTTATCCTCCGGGTAGACAGCATCGAAGAAAGCCAGCTCCAGCGCCACGGTGCGCTGGTAGAAGTCACCCGCCAGCACGGCGTCCTGCGGGCCGATGCGGTCGAGTTCGGCTTGCAGGAAGGCAACGAAGTCCTGGAATGCCGGGTTGTCGTGCAGGCTGATCCATTCAGCGTGGACGAAGTTGTCCGGCATCGGCTTTGGCGCCTTCAACGCCCAGTCCAGGTATAGGCCTTCGGCGACGTTGAGCACCGCCAGCGCGGCCGCATAGGACCGGGTGGCCGCCGCTTCGCGCATGATCGCCTTGAAGCCTGCGGTCGGGACGGTGTCGGCTGGTTCGCTGCGTTGTGCGGGGCTTACCCCCAAGGCCTCGAAGGCGCGCAGGAAGTAAGTGTTCTCGTCACTGGAGATCATCCCGGCAAAGCGCCCGAAGCGCAGGCGCGCCTCGAAGGTGTCGGCGGTGGCGATGGCCGCGCCCAGCAAGGTCAGGAAGCTGTCGAGGAAGCGGTGGTCCTGCACCAGGTAGTCGACCATGATCGGGTCCGGCAGGCTGCCGTCGCACAATTGGGTGACGAAGCGGTGGCCAACGGCCGCCGACCAGGTCGGCTCGCTGCTGCGGCGCAGGGACTGGCTGAAGCGTTCGGTCATGTTGCTGTCCTTGATGGGGGTGACAGCGAGACCGCGGTGATTGGCATGGACGGGCCTCGCAGTGAGGCCGGCAAAAAGGCAGGTTTCAAAGTCCCATCCCTTCGCCGGCATGATCCGGATCAGGTTCGAAGGGTCACCGCGCTGCAGCATCCAGCGGTTTCTCAGCCCGTTCCCGGGCTCCCCTTGGTGGCGCTCAGGTATACCCCAGGGCGCCGCAGCTGTCACCACCCAATCTGGGGGAATGGGTGACCCACTAGTGGGGACCCCTCACCCATTTTTGACGCCATGGTATTTAGCGCGCATCAGGCGCCACAAGGATTTGTTTAGAAACATATTCCTCGTATTTGGGTTGGCACACCCGTTGCTCCAGCCCCAGAAACGGGCAAAAAGCCATGATGTCGCAAACGAGGCGCAAGGCAATGAAAACACCTGCCGTGATCCACCCTGCCAGGCATGCATTCCAGCTATCCACCGTCGCTACGCTGATGCTCGGCCTTGGGCTGGTCACGGCAACAGCGGCGCCCATGGACGACAACAGCATGCCCCCGCCGACCGACCCGTCGGCCTACACTGACCAGCCGACTGACCCGACCCAGGCGTTGCTGGACCTGTACAGCATGCCAGAGGCGAATCAAGGCTCACTCGAACTGACCGATGGCGTTTACGGTGACCGGAACACGGTAAGCGCAAACAACGTGTTGCCACCGGCCCTGCAAACCGGGGAAAAATACCCCACCAATGGCAAGCCAAGCCCGCTGTTCGGCGCGTTGCCGTTTACCCAGCAGTTACTGCTGTTCGAGGAATTCGGCACGGAAAGGCTCGACCCCACGCTGCCACCGCCCACTCTGACCTTCCCGGTGCCGACCCTGGGCGCGGCACCAGCTCAGGACCCCAACGTGGTGGCCCGCAGCGGCCCCAGCGGTACAGCCCTGGAAGCCTTCCTCAAACAGCCGGGCCTGTACCCCTTCCCGACCCAGTATTCCAACGTGCTCGACCGCAACCCATGGAAGGCGCAGATCGAGATGTTCCTCAACCGCCAACCGGTCGGTTCGCCTGCGGAAGGCCGGCCACCAGGAAAAGGCTGGTCGCACCAGCGCTGGAACGAGTTCTACCCGCAGGCGGGGTTCAAGACCGCCCAGGCCGGTGCGCGCATCAACCTCGGCCTGCGTGACCGCAAGCAGCTGCACAACTATGCAGTTGGCGAGTTCGCCCCGGGCGGCCTGTACTACCAGACTTCCGATATCCCGAACACACTGGGCACCACCAAGGGCATCGACACCCGCTTCCACCCGAAGATGCCGCTGCAAAACCACAAGTCGCTATGGACCTTCGACGGCACCTTTCCGCCCAAGCTGCTGATGGTGCGCTATGGCCAACCGATCCTGATGCGCCATTACAACGCGTTGCCGATCGACCCCTCGGCCAACGCCGGGTTTGGCCTGCACACCCTTTCGACCCATGAGCACAACGGCCATTCCCCGGCCGAGAGCGATGGCTATGCAAACGCCTACTTCTTCCCGGGGCAGTACTACGATTACCGCTGGCCGCTGCAACTGGCTGGGTATGACACCATCAACACCCGTGCCGAAGACCCACGCGCTGCGTTCCCTTGCTCGGCGGGCGAAACCTTGTTCGTCAACGATGCCAACCCCGGCCTGAAAACCTGCCAGAACGGCAGCATCAAGATTCGTGGTGACTGGCGCGAAACCATGAGCACCCACTGGTTCCACGACCACATGATGGATTTCACGGCGCAGAACGTCTACAAAGGCAACGCCGTGATGATGAACTACTACAGCGCCCTGGACCGCGGCAACGAGGCCCTGCAGGATGGCGTCAACCTGCGTTTCCCCAGTGGCTCGGGCATGCCGTGGGGTAACCGCGACTACGACGTCAACCTGGTGATCGCCGACAAGGCCTGGGATGCCAACGGCCAGCTGTGGTTCAACCCGTTCAACACCGATGGCTTCCTCGGCGACCAGATCCTGGTCAACTGGCAGTACCGGCCAACGCTCAAGGTACGCGCGCGCAGCTACCGCTTCCGTATCCTCAATGGCTCGGTGTCGCGATACCTGAAGCTTGCCGTCGTGCGGGAGATCGCCGGCAACAGCGGCGAGTTCAAAGGCCCTACCGGCTCCAACCTTTCATACGCGCGGGTACCGTTCCACATGATTGCCAACGACGGCAACATCATGGAACACACCGTGCCGTTCGACGGCACCATGGACCTCAACGGTGACGGCAACCTGCAGGACAACAACGGCGTCCTGCCGCTGCAGGGTATCGCCGAACGCTACGACATTATCATCAACTTCGCCAAACACGGCATCAAGGTCGGCGACAAGCTGTACCTGGTCAACCTGGAGGAACATCAGAGCGGCAAGGGCCCGGAGGGTGCCATTGCCCTGGCCGATGTGCTGTCGGAAAAATACAAGGCGGTGATCAAGCAGACCAGCAATGGGCCTGAGTGGGACAACGGCGACCCGGCGATCGGCAAGTTCATGCAGTTCGTGGTTCAGCCCTACAGCGGCCAGGACCTGAGCATGGACCCGGTTGCCTATGAGCCGGCCAAACCGGGCAAGGCCGAAGGCCTGAAAATGCTGCCGCTGCCGATAGACCGTAATTCGGCCACCGACCAGGCCAAGCTCAAGGATGCCCGCCATCGCGAGTTCATCTTCGGGCGCTCGGACGGTACCGACACCCAGCCCTGGACCATCAAGACCGATGGCGGCTTTGGCTACTCCATGGACCCACGTCGCATCAACGCGGCGCCACAGTTGGCCCAGCAGTCTACCGACGGCGGTTTCAGCGGCGACGGCACATTGGAAGTGTGGAAGATCATCAACGGCGGCAATGGCTGGAGCCACCCGGTGCATGTGCACTTCGAGGAAGGCGTGATCCTCAGTCGCGACGGCAAGGCCCCGCCAGAATGGGAAAAATGGGCGCGCAAGGACGTGTATCGCATCGGCCCGGATATCGATTCTTCGGAAGAGGTGGAAGTAGCCCTGCGCTTCCGCGAGTTTGCCGGGACCTACATGGAACATTGCCACAATACCCAGCATGAAGACTCGTCGATGCTGCTGCGCTGGGACCTGGAACACCCAGGCCAGTTCCAGGTGATGCCGACCCCACTACCGGGTTGGGATGGCGTGGAGTACGTGGCTTCGGTTGGGCTGCCGACCTTCCGCACCGAAGACCATGATAACGACGACCCGACCAACAAACCGCCGGTTGCGGCCAACGACAGCGCAGCTACCACGGCCGGCAAGCAGATCACCTTGAACGTGCTGGCCAACGACACCGACCCGGAAAACAACCTGCCGTTGACCGTAGTCGGCCTCAGTCAGCCGGACTCCGGCCAGGGCACTACCAGTACCGACGGCAGCACGGTCACCTACGTCCCACCGGCCACGGTAACCACAGCGTTCACCGCCAGCTTCAACTACACGGCTCGTGACGCCAAGGGCGCCGAATCGGTGGCCCCGGCCACGGTCAGCATTGCGGTGAGCCCGGCAGCGGCGGTCGACCAGATCCAGGTCACCAGTGCCACGGTGCAGGTGCGCAGCGGCAACCGCTTTACCTGGGATATTTCGGGCACCACCACGGTGGCCACCGGCAACAGCATAACCGTGACTGCGGCAACCACCAGTGGCCCGCTGCTGCTGGGTACGGCCACGCTGAGTACCACTACCATCGGCGCCCGTTGGCGCTTGTCGACCACAACCACCGGCAGCGGCCCGGCCACACCGGCGACCGTGACCGTGAAATCGGCGCTGGGGCAGAGCGTGACGGCGCCGGTCAGCATCAGGTAACCGAAAAGCGGGGGCCGCTGTGCGGCCCATCGCTGGCAAGCCAGCTCCCACCTCGACCGCATCGGCTTCAAGCATGTGCAGTCCTTGTGGATGCTGGCTTCCATCTCGCCCCCTGTGGGAGCCGGCTTGCCGGCGATGGGCTGCATGGCAGCCCCGATCCCGTTATCGACGAGGACCGCATCATGTCCGGCTCATGGCGTTTCCTGCTGGTGCTTTCGCTGTTCGCCGCCAGCATCCCGTTCTGGCCGCTGCAACCGCAGCAACCCGTGGCCGAGGAAGCTGCAACTCCGTGGGGTGCCGACTACTTCCCCAACATCCCGCTGCTCACCCAGGACGGTGAAAAGGTGCATTTCTTCGACGACCTGATCAAGAACAAGGTGGTCGCCATCAATTTCATCTTCACCGGCTGCTCCGACTCCTGCCCGGTGGAAACCGCGCGCCTGCGCCAGGTGCAGAAAATCCTCGGTGACCGGGTCGGCAAGGACATCTTCCTCTACTCCATCAGCATCGACCCCTACAACGACACCCCCGCCACCCTCAAGCGCTACGCCGAAAAGTTTGGCATCGGCCCCGGCTGGACGCTGCTCACCGGCGAGCCGGCCGATATCGAACAATTGCGCCGCAGCCTGGGCCTGTACATCGATGGCCTGGAAAACGGCCGCTCCAAGGACCACAACCTGAGCCTGATCATCGGCAACCAGGCCACCGGCCGCTGGATGAAGGCCTCGCCCTTCGAAAACCCGTACATTCTCGCCGACCGCCTGGGCAACAGCCTGCACAACTGGAAACAGGCCAGTGCCATGGCCAATGACTACGCCCAGGCTCCCGAGGTGCGCGCACCCAGCAGTGGCGAGCAACTCTTCCGTACCCGCTGCTCGTCCTGCCACACCCTGGGCAATGCCGAGCCAGGACAACCCGGCATCGGCCCCGACCTGCTCGGCGTGACCCGCCAGCGTGATGCCAACTGGCTGACCCGCTGGCTGAAGGAGCCCGACCAGATGCTGGCCCAGAAAGACCCCCTGGCCATGCTGCTGTACGAACAATACAACCGCGTGGCCATGCCCAACATGCGCCTGGGCGATACCGAAGTCAGCGCGCTGATGAGTTACATGGAGGAAGAAACTGCACGCCTGCAGACGCCGCTGGCCGATAAGGGAAATCCTTAAAGGCAATTGGCCACCAGTCATTAGGCTGTCATCTTACTGTCGTATTTTTCGACCATCACCCAGGGTCGGGAACTATCAGCAGTGATTCGCCGTTCGCTTTCATCCGCCAGCCTTCTGCGGCTGCTGATCCTGATGCTCTGTGCAGCCACCCTGGCCTTTGTCTGGGGGCTGCATGTTTCGCAGAAGGTTGCCGCCCGCCAGGACGCGCTGTCGGCCAAGGCCGCCGAGCACCTGAACCTGGCCAGTATCGTTGGCGAAAGCCTGCGCCAGTTGGTGGATCGCGCCCAGGCCGTGGGCCGGGTCGCTCAGGACGACATGAAGATGCTGAGCCAGGGCAGCGTCAGCCTGGCGCGCATGCTTGCCGAAGACCCGGTATTCAAGCGCATGAGCCTGTACGACCGGCAAGGCCGGCTGTTGTCGGCCAGCCATGCCGACGAGGCCGCCGAGCTGCCCGAAGACTGGCTGCGCCAGCTGCAGCGGCACGTTGCCCGCTACGGTTTCAAACCGTTCCTGCCCAGTGTGCAGCCCCCCGGGCAAGCGACCACCGTGCCCAACTGGCACCTGCCCTTCCTGCTGCCGCTGACCAACCTGCCCGGTCGCGAAATCGACAATATCCTGGTGGTGCAGCTGGACATCGGCTACCTGGCGGTGCTGCTGCAGCACATCGACCTGGGCGGCAGCGGGCTGGTGCGCCTGCTGCAGGATGACGGCCTGGAGCGGGTGCGCATCGATAGCAGCGGCGTGGTGGCCGGTGACGCACTGCTGCCCGGGCTGCCGGACAGCGGCAGTGAAGCAGGCATGCTGACCCAGTACGCGGCCGGCGCCCCCTACCAGAGCCTGTACCGGCGCCTGCCGGAGCGGGGGTTCAGCGTGGTGGTCAGCCAGCGCCAGGACGAAATCCTCGCGCCTTCGACGCTTGCCTATTCCCGGCAGTTCTGGCTGAACCTGAGCATGACCCTGATGATCCTCGCCAGCCTGCTGTGGACCTTGCGCCTGTTGCGCAAGCGCCAGGAGGCCTTCAGCGCGCTGGAACAGGCGCAGCAGGTCAACCAGCAGTTGATCGACCGCCTCGAGGACGAACACCGGCGCAGCAGCCATGCCGCGGCCACCGACCACCTCAGCGGCCTGCACAACCGCCGCCAGTTCGTCGAGGTGGCCGGCCAGGTGCTGACCCGGCAACGCGGCAAGCGCCGGCTGATGGCGATCCTGTTCATCGACATGGACCGCTTCAAGTCGATCAACGACTCGCTCGGGCACAAGATCGGCGACCTGCTGCTGCAGGCCGTTGCCGGGCGTATCCAGCGCCTGCTGGAGCCCGGCGACGAGGCTTCGCGCTTTGGTGGCGACGAGTTCGTGGTGCTGCTGGCCGGCGAGCGCAGCGAGGAGCAGATCAATGCCTGGGTCCGCGTACTGGTGCAGAAGCTGTCGGCCACCTATGCGCTGGACGGCCAGGAGGTCAACACCAGCCCCAGCGTGGGCGTGAGTATCTGCCCGCGCGACGGCCAGGACATCGACAGCCTGATCCGCAGTGCCGATGCCGCAATGTACTCGGCCAAGCAGGCCGGGCGCGCGCAGTACCGTTTCTTCGACCCGTCGCTGAACCTGGCCGACATCCACGCCTTCACCCTCGAACAGGCCTTCGGCAGCGCCTTGGCCGAGCGCCAGTTCGTGCTGCACTACCAGCCACAGATCCGCCTCGACACCCAGCAGGTGCTGGGCTACGAAGCGCTGGTGCGTTGGGACCACCCCGAGTTCGGCCTGCTGTACCCTGACCGGTTCATTGACCTGGCCGAACGCAGCGGCTTCATTGTCGAGCTGGGCTGGGAAGTGTTACGCCTGGCCTGCGAGGCCCTGTCGGGTTGGGACGCCCAAGGCCGGAAGACGCGGCTGGCGGTCAATGTATCTGCGCTGCAGCTACGCCAGGCAGACTTCGCTGCACGGCTACTGAGCGAACTGCAGCAGTACGCCATCGCCCCGCAGCGGCTGGAGCTGGAAATCACCGAAACCACCATCTTAGACCCCGAAGGCACGGCGGTGGCGCACCTGCACACCCTGCGCGACGCCGGCCTGGGCATCAGCCTGGACGATTTCGGCCGCGGCTACGCCGGTTTTGCCCACCTGCATTCGCTGCCGCTGAGCAAGCTGAAGATCGACCGCTCGCTGATTGCGCCTCTGTCCAACAGCCACGACGACAGCCCGATCGTATCGTCCACCATCATCCTTGCCAAACGCCTGGGCCTGGAAGTGGTGGCCGAAGGCGTGGAAACCCGCGAACAAGTGGTGTGCCTGAAGCTTGCCGGCTGCGATATCGCCCAGGGCTACCACTTCAGCCGGCCGCTGTCGCCGGCGCAGTTGCGCGACTACCCGCTTTTCAACGGTGTCGAGGACAAGGCCTGCGTGTAACGCAAGCCAGGACAGGCAATCCATTTCGGTTTATCGTGTGCCCATCATCCACTTGCACCCGCACCATGACCGACATCGAGCGCTACCTCCGCGCCGCCACCCGTGACAACACCCGGCGCAGCTACCAGGCCGCCATCGAGCATTTCGAAACCCACTGGGGCGGTTTTCTCCCGGCCACGGCCGAGAGCATCGCCCGCTACCTGGCCGACCACGCCGACCAGCATGCCGTCAGTACCCTGCGCCAGCGCCTGGCGGCGCTCAGCCAATGGCACATCGCCCAAGGTTTCCCCGACCCGACCAAGGCGCCGCTGGTGCGCCAGGTGCTGCGCGGCATCCGCACCTTGCACCCGACACCGCCCCGGCAGGCGGCGCCGCTGTTGCTGCAGCACCTGCAAAGTGCAGTGGAATGTTTCGAAGAAGAAGCCCGCCAGGCTCGGGAACAGCATGACCTGGCCACCCTGCGCCGGGCGCGTCGCGACGCTGCGCTGCTGTTGCTGGGCTTCTGGCGCGGTTTTCGGGGTGATGAACTGGCACGCCTGCGCGTGGAGCACATCCAGGCCGAGGCCGGCGTCGGCATCACCCTGTTCCTGCCGCGCAGCAAGGGCGACCGCGAAGCCCTGGGCGTACAGCATCGCACCCCGGCCCTCAAGGCCTTGTGCCCGGTCACGGCCTACCTGCAATGGCTGGAAGTCGCCGGCATCGCCCATGGGCCGGTGTTCCGCAAGCTCGACCGCTGGGGCAACCTCGGCGACACCGCGCTCAACAGCAACAGCCTGGTCGGCCTGCTGCGGCGCATGCTGGAGCGCGCCGGGGTACCGGCGGCGCTGTATACCGGGCACTCGCTGCGCCGAGGTTTTGCCACCTGGGCCACGGCCAACGGTTGGGAGCTGAAGGCGCTGATGAGCTATGTGGGCTGGAAAGACGCGAAGTCGGCGTTGCGCTACATCGACGCGGCACAGCGCTTTGGCGAACTGGCCGTGCTACCGGCCAGCCAGGCGCAAAAGCTTATTCCTTGAAGGTGTGACGGGCGATGCCCCCAATTTCCGGGTTGATGGCATACAGGTCGCCAGCGTCGGGGTAATGCTGCAAGTCTTCGGCACTCATGCCCAAGCGCGCGGTGCTGATGAACAAGGTATTCATCCCCTCCCCACCGAAGCAGCAACTGGTAGGGCACGGCACTGGCATCAGTACCTGGTCGGTGAGGTGGCCATGGCGGTCATAGCGTAACAGGCAACTGCCATGGTACTGGCACACCCACAGGCCGCCGTCACGGTCCAGCGCAAGGCCGTCCGGCCGCCCCAGTTCGGCAGGGGTTTCGGCAAACAGAGTGACCGCGCCAAGCCGGCCTTCGGCCAGGTAACTGGCGCGGTAGATCGAGCGCGCCGCCGAGTCCACGAAGTACACCGTGTGGCCGTCCTGCGACCAGGCCAGGCCGGTGGGCAACGCCATGTCGTCGTGGATCACCTGATCGTTCAACTGCCCGTCAAAGCGGAACAGTGCCCCGGTGTTGCCGCTCAGGGCATCGTCCATCAGCCCGGTCACGAATCGGCCCTGCGGGTCGCAGGCGCCGTCGTTGAAACGGTAGGTCGACCGCGGGTGAACCGACACCGAATGCCGGCGCACCTTGCGCAGCGACACGTCGAAGATGGCCACGCTGGCGTCTTCGGTGAAAATCAGGTTGCCCTGGTCGGTCAGCGCCAGCGCACCAATCCGTGCCGCGGATTCGTACAGGCACTCGGCCTGGCCATCAGGCGTCAGGCGGTTGATCCGCCCGCCAGAGATATCGACAAAGTACAACGCGCCGCTGCCTTCATCCCAGACCAGGCTTTCGCCCAGGTCGGCGCGGGTGCTGGCGACGTTGACTGGCACGTAGCGGCATGCCTTGAGGCGGTTGCGCAACTCGCCCACCTCCGCCAGCGTCATGGAACAGGCCAGTCCCAGGCCCTGTGCGGCATCGGTAAACACCGCAACGTTATCGTGGAAAGGCTCTGTGACGGGCATTTGCTGGCTACCTTCGATTCTCCTTTCTACGATAACAACAAAAAAATCAATGACCAAGCGCGGGGTGCGGCAGACTGCAGCGGTCAATCAAGTTCGCGTTGCGCAGCGCCACAGCCGCCCGATATCACAAGCCCGCGCCCGCAGCAGCTCAGCAGCATTGGCACAAGCCTGCTCCAGGCTCATCGGCCCGCTGGCCAAGGCAAAGGCAGCGTCGACGCCATGGGCATACAGCTGCTGGTAGCCTTCACCCAAGGTCCCGGCCAGCACCACCACCGGCACCCCATGGCGCTTGGCAACCCGAGCCACCCCCATCGGCGTCTTGCCACGCAAGGTCTGGGCGTCGAAGCGCCCTTCGCCGGTCACTACCAGGTCTGCACCTTGCACCAAGGCATCCAGGCCGGCCAGTTCGGCCACCACTTCCACCCCAGGGCGGAATTGCGCGCCCATGAAGGCCCGGGCTGCGAACCCCATGCCGCCAGCAGCGCCACAGCCTGGGTAGTCCCGCACATCCTCACCCAGCAGTTGCGCACAATGGTCGGCAAAATGCCCCAGGGCCTGGTCCAGCGCCTGCACCTGCTGTGGGTTGGCGCCCTTCTGCGGGCCGAAGATCGCCGATGCGCCGTTGGCGCCACACAGCGGGTTGTCGACGTCTGCCGCGACTTCGAACTGCACCTCGGCCAGGCGCGGGTCAAGGTCGCTGGCATCGATGCGGGCCAGCTTGGCCAAGGCTAGGCCGCCCTGTTCCAGCGCTTGCCCGTGGGCGTCCAGCAGGCGCAGGCCCAGCGCCCGCAACATGCCGCTACCCGCGTCGTTGGTGGCGCTGCCACCGATAGCCAGCACTACCCTTTGCGCGCCGGCGGCCAGGGCGGCGGCAATCAGCTCGCCGGTACCCCAGGTGCTGCTGCGGCAGGCATCTCGCTGGCCAGTCGGCACCAGTTGCAGGCCACTGGCCTGGGCCATTTCGATGATCGCCGTGCGGCTTTGCGGCAGCCAGCCCCAGCCCGCCTCCACGCTTTGCCCCAACGGCCCGCGTACCGTCTGACGACGCAGCTCGCCGTGGCTGGCGGCAAGAATCGCATCCATGGTGCCTTCGCCACCGTCGGCCATCGGGCACTCGACCAGCTCGGCCTCCGGCCAGGCCTCGCCCATGCCCGCCGCGATGGCGCGGGCGACACCGGCAGCGTCGAGGCTGTCCTTGAACGAGTCGGGGGCAATGACGATCTTCATGGGGTTTCTCCTGTCCTGATGAGCGGCATGCTGACAGGTGGCTGCCAAGGAGGCCTCGGTCAAATGCACAAAACGCCGGACGGGTTGTTTGGGCAGATGCCTTTCACCTGCACTGGCCCTTCAGTCGGCAGGCAGCAGCTGCAACCCCAGGTACAAGCTAAGCATCCCTTCCATGCGCAGCGGGTCGACCTCGCCCAGCTCGGCAATCCGCTCCAGGCGGTAGCGCAAGCTGTTGCGGTGGATGCCCAAGGCATCGGCACAGGCCTGGCTCTGGCCGTCATGGGCACACCAGGCGCGCAGGGTGGCGAGCAATTGCCCGCTGCTGTCCTTGCTGCGAATACGTTGCAACGGCTCCAGCAATTCATCCAGCGCATCGTCGTTGCGGTGCCGCCATAGCAATGCCGGCAACCGGTAGCGCTGCAGGCTGAGCAAGCGCTCGCCGGGCAGTACCTCGCGCCCATAGGCCAACAGGTCGCGCACCCGGCGATAACCCCGGCGCAGTTGCTCCAGGCTTTGCGCGACACTGCCCAGGGCCAGCCGCTCCACGTCCCAGCCATGGCGCTGCAGGCGTTCCAGCAGGCGAGTTTCGTCCAGCGCCACACCTGCCGGGCGACACCACAGCAACGACTGGCGGGCCGGGCTTACGCACCAACTGTCCGGGTAGCGGCTCATCAACCATGCCGCCAGGGTTTCGGCGGCTGGCCCCGAGGCCAGCTCGAAAAGGCACGGCACCCGCGGCAGCTGGGGCTTGAGGCCCAGTTGCCGGGCCTCGTCGAGCAACCGGGGAGAATCGCCGCTGCCGCCCAGCAACAGGGCCAGCAAATCGTCACAGCGCTGGCGTCGCCATTGCTGGTCGGCCTGCAAATGGCGCTGGGCCAGCAGCATCTCGGCGGTCATGCGCACCAGCTCGCCATAGGTGCGCACTTGCTGCGGGTCACCGGTCAAGCCGAGTACGCCCATCAATCGGCCATCCAGCATCAGCGGCAGGTTCACCCCGGGCTGCACGCCCTTCAGGCACTTGGCAGCGTCCGTATCCAGCTCGACGATGCGGCCGTTGGCCAGCACCAGTTGCGCACCCTCGTGGCGGGTGTTGATACGCTCAGGTTCGCCACTGCCGAGGATCAAACCCTGGCTGTCCATGACATTGACGTTGCATGGCAGAATGGCCATCGCGCGGTCAACGATATCCTGCGCCAGGTCATGGTCGAGTTCGAACATTGAGCGGTCCTTTGGGTGTCAGGGATTTGGGCTCGGGCACAGCAGCCCGGTGCAAGTGCTGTGCAAAAGCACAAAGACAGGCACGCCGCAGTCCCCGAGACTCGTCAGGGCGAGCGCCGGAACAGGCGACGCGGCGACAACCATAACAACAGAGAACCCGATCATGGCATACAGCCCCGCCCCTGACCAAGGCACGGACACCACCCGCAACGCGCTGTACCGGCGCATCACCCTGCGGCTGATTCCGTTCATTTTCATCTGCTACCTGTTCAACTACCTGGACCGCGTCAACGTCGGCTTTGCCAAGCTGCAGATGCTCGACGCCCTGAAGTTCAGCGAAACGGTGTACGGCCTTGGCGCCGGCATCTTCTTCATCGGCTATGTGCTCTGCGGCCTGCCGAGCAACCTGGCGCTCAACCGCTTCGGCCCGCGGCGCTGGATCGCGCTGATGATGATCGCCTGGGGCAGCCTCTCCACCTGCCTGCTGTTCGTCACCACGCCCACCGAGTTCTATGCCTTGCGCCTGTTGACCGGCGCCGCCGAAGCCGGCTTCTTCCCGGGCGTGGTGCTGTACCTTTCGCGCTGGTTCCCGGCGGCCCGCCGCGGCCGCATCATGGCGCTGTTCATGTCGGCGATCCCGGTATCGGGCCTGCTCGGCGGGCCGTTCTCCGGCTGGATCCTCCAACACTTCGCCGCGGGCCAGCACGGCCTGGCCGGCTGGCAATGGATGTTCCTGATCCAGGGCCTGCCGACCGTTGCCTTGGGTGTACTGGCGGTGTTCCTGCTCAGTGACGGCTACCAGAAAGCCGCCTGGCTGAGCCCGTCCGAACGTCAGCTGATCGCCGCCGACCTGGACGCCGATGCCGCCAGCAAGCCGAGTACCACCGGCGACGGCGTGCTCGCCGTGCTGACCAACCCGCTGATCTGGACCTTCGGCTTTGTCTACTTCTGCATCCAGAGCGGTGTGTATGCGATCAACTTCTGGCTGCCGTCGATCATCAAGAACATGGGCTTCGACAACCCGCTGCTGATCGGCTGGCTCAGCGCCATCCCGTACCTGCTGGCCGGCGTGTTCATGATCCTCTGCGGGCGTTCTGCCGACCTGCGCAATGAGCGCCGCTGGCATCTTGTGGTGCCGATGCTGATGGGCGCCATCGGCCTGCTGATCGCGGTGAACTTCGCCGGCAACCCGACCATTGCCATCCTCGGCCTGTCGATCGCCACCATGGGCGCGCTCACCGGCCTGCCGATGTTCTGGCCGATGCCCACCGCGCTGCTCAGCGCCGGCGCGGCTGTCGCGGGCCTTGCGATCATCAACTCGGTGGGCCAGATGGCCGGTTTCCTCAGCCCGTACCTGGTCGGTTTCATCAAGGACCAGACCGGCTCGACCGATGCTGCGTTGTATTCGCTGGCGGCGTTGATCGTGTTTGGTAGCCTGGTGGCCTTGCGAGTTACCCGGGCTGGTGCGCTGAGTACTGCAAGGGCCAGTTGAGGCATTCGCGGGTAAACCCGCTCCCACAGGATCACCACCAACTTGAAGATTGTGGGATCCATGTGGGAGCGGGTTCACCCGCGAAGAGGCCCGCCCAGGCCACACACAATCCACACCCTCCACCGATCGTCAGCTC
This sequence comes from Pseudomonas sp. C5pp, assembly GCF_000814065.1. NCBI lineage: Bacteria > Pseudomonadati > Pseudomonadota > Gammaproteobacteria > Pseudomonadales > Pseudomonadaceae > Pseudomonas > Pseudomonas sp. C5pp. Next base: position 14,815 of record NZ_JWLN01000012.1, read on the forward strand.
AACGCATCCCCTCCCCAGCCCAGGCGTCAAATGGTTCCAAAGGTCCCTTTGGAGAACCCCCATGACCCAGCACGCCGTGGCTCGCCTGGCCCAACTCGACGAACACCGCCCCCTGCGCGTCCAGGCCGGCAGCGAGGAGATCATCCTCATCCGCCAGGGCGACCAGGTGCACGCCTACCAGGGCAACTGCCCCCACGAAGGCGCGCCACTCAATGAAGGCGTGGTATGCGGCGGCCTGCTGGTGTGCCCCTGGCACAAGGCCGCGTTCGCCGTGGACGAGGGCGCGGTCTGCGAGCCTCCGGCCCTGGCCGACCTGCGCCGCTACAAAACCTGGGTCAAGGGCGACGAAGTCTGGGTCGACGACCAACCCCTGCCCAGAACCGAGCCGCCCCGCCACAGCGACGCCCGCTGTTTCGTGGTGGTCGGCGCTGGTGCCGCGGGCAGTGCCGCAGTTTCCACCCTGCTGGCCCATGGCTTTGCCGGCCGCCTGGTCTGGATCGATCAGGAGCGCCAACCAGCCTACGATCGTACTTCCCTGAGCAAATTCGTGATCGCCGGGCAGATGCCGCCCGATGAAGTACCGGCCCTGCTCGAGCCCGATGCTCTGCGCAAGGGCCAGCTGGAGCGCAAGCATGGCAAGGTGCGCACCCTGAACACCCAGAAACGCCAGGTCACCCTGACCGACGGCCAGCAGATCGACTACGACGCCTGCCTGCTGGCCACCGGCGGCAAGGCGCTGCGGCCCGATATCCCGGGCGTCGACCTGCCTGGGGTATTTACCCTGCGTTCACGGGAGGATGCCGCGCACCTGCTGGATGCTGCCGAGCCCGGCCAGCCGGCAGTGATCGTCGGCGATGGCTTCATCGGCCTGGAAGCCGCGTCGGCCTTGCGCAAGTACGGCGTGCAGGTGCACCTGATCACCCGCCATGAAGTCCCCCTGGCGCGGCAACTGGGCGAGCGCATTGGCCGTAGCATCCGCGAGTTGCACGAACGCAAGGGGGTCACCTTCCACGGCCCTACCGAGGTCGAACGGATCGAGGGCCAGGACAAGGTCGAGGCCGTGCTGCTGGCCAACGGTGAGCGGCTACAGACGCCATTGGTGCTGCTGGGCACCGGGGTAAGACCTGCGACCGCGTTCATTCAGGGCGTACTGCTGACCGAGGACAAGTCAGTGCAAGTGGACGCCGAAATGCGCGCTGCAGATGGCCTGTGGGCCGCGGGGGATATCGCCACCTTCCCCCTCAGCGGGCGCCCGGTGCGTATCGAACACTGGCGGCTGGCCCAGCAACATGGGGTGATCGCCGCCGCCAACATGCTCGGCGAGCAGCGCCGTTACGCCGACGTACCGTTCTTCTGGACCTACCAGCACGGCCGCACCTACGAAGTACTGGGCCACGCGCGGGACTGGAACCGTATCGAGTTCGTCGGAGAGCCGGAAAAAGGCGACTTCATTGCCTTGCAATGCGTGGATGAGCGGGTCGAGGCAGTTGTCGCCAAGGGCTATTCCGATGCCATGGCGACGCTGTCGCAACGCCTGAAGCGCCCGTTGACCTTGCAGGAGGCCTTGGCGCTGATCGGCTGAAGCTGCCTTTCATTGCGCCCCGGTTGTGTGTAAAACGGGTAGATCAGCCGACTGCACAAGGACCCAAGCGCATGATCTACCGCCCCCTCGGCCACAGTGGCCTGCAGGTTTCCGCCCTTACCCTGGGCAGCATGATGTTCGGCGAGCAGACCAGCACCGAGGACGCCCTGCGCATCATCGACAAGGCCTGGGACCAGGGCATCAACTTCATCGACACTGCAGATGTGTACAACGCCGGACGCGCGGAGGAAATCGTCGGCGAAGCGGTGGCCCGCCATCGCCATGACTGGATCGTGGCCAGCAAGGTCGGCTTTGGCCCGGCCGATGGCCTTCCCAACCGCAGCGGCCTGTCGCGCAAGCACATCTTCAATGCCCTCGATGCCACGCTGACGCGCATGGACATGGACTACCTGGACATCTACTACCTGCACCGCGAAGACCACAAGGTGCCGCTGGAAGAAACCGTGCAGGCCATCGGCGACCTGCTGCGCCAAGGCAAGATCCGCTACTGGGGCGTGTCCAACTTCCGCGGCTGGCGCATCGCCGAGGCCTGCCACATTGCCGAGCGCCTGGGCGTGCCCAGGCCGGTGGTGAGCCAGCCGCTGTACAACATCGTCAATCGCCAGGCCGAACCGGAGCAGCTTACCGCTGCGGCCGCCCATGGCCTGGGCGTGGTGCCATTCAGCCCGCTCGCGCGGGGCGTGCTCAGCGGCAAATATGCGCCGGGGGCGGTGCCGGATGCCGGTAGCCGTGCCGGGCGCCAGGACAAGCGCATCATGGAGGTGGAATGGCGCCAGGAGTCGCTGGCCATTGCCCGGCAGATCCAGGCCTATGTGGAAGCCAAGGGCGTGGGTATCGTCGAGTTCGCGATTGCCTGGGTACTGAACAATCGGCTGGTCAGTTCGGCGATTGTCGGGCCGCGGACCGAAGAACAGTGGGATACCTATGGCGGGGCGCTGGCGGTGAAGATTACCGCGGAGGATGAAGCGTTCATTGATTCGCTGGTCACGCCGGGGCATGCCTCGACGCCGGGGTTCAATGATGTGGCGCATTATGTGAGTGGGCGGTTGGCCCGTAGCTGATCGTTCTCCTGTCCTGGCCTCTTCGCGGGCACGCCCGCTCCTACAGGATTGCCCATGACTCCAGGGCCTGTGCAACCGCTGTGGGAGCGGGTTCACCCGCGAAGAGGCCGGAACCTTTAACCCAGCTGCGCCAGGGCCTGCGCGGCATAGGCATGCGAACGCTGCCGCGCCAGCGGGTCGTGGATGCGGCAGTCGATCATCAGTTCATCCGCACCGGTCTGCTCGATCAGCGTGCGCAACCCTTCCCTTACCCGGTCCGGCCCGCCGGCCACGGTGCAGGCCATCACCTGCTCAAGTACTGCGCGTTCATGGCCCGGCAGGCTCTCGACATAACCCTCCTGCGGCTTGGGCAGCAGGCCGAAGCGCCCGACGTGCAAGTCCAGCATCCACTTGCGATGGGAGCTGGCCAGGTAATCCGCCTCGGCATCGCTATCGGCGGCGAACAGGTTCATGCCCACCATCACATACGGCTTGGCCAGTTGTGCCGAAGGCTGGAAGTTGGCCCGGTAATGGGCAATGGCCTGCAGCAGGTAGCGCGGGGCAAAGTGCGAGGCGAAGGCATAGGGCAGGCCCAGTTTCGCTGCCAGGTCGGCACCGAACAGGCTGGAGCCGAGAATCCACACCGGTATGTCATGCTTGCCAGGCACGCCGCGTACCCGCCGTTTGCCATTGTCAGCCAGGTAGTCGCGCAGTTCGGCGATGTCCTGGCTGAAGTCGCGCTCTGGCGCAGCACCACGCAAGGCGCGCACGGTAGGCCCGGAGCTGCCCGGCGCACGGCCAAGGCCCAGGTCGATGCGGCCAGGGTGCAGGGTGTCGAGCGTACCGAACTGCTCGGCCACCACCAGCGGCGCGTGGTTGGGCAGCATGATGCCACCGGCGCCGACGCGGATATGCCGGGTGGCGTTGGCGATTTCGTTGATGACCAGTGACGTGGCGGCCGAGCCGATGCCCGGCATGTCGTGGTGCTCGGCGATCCAGTAGCGGCTGTAGTGCTGTTGCTCGACATGGCGCGCCAGTTGGCGGGACTCTTCGATCGCGTCGGCGAAGGTCTTGCCTTCGCCGATCATGACCAGGTCCAGTACGGACAGTGCAGTCATGGGGTCTCCACAGGGATTATCAGTGACTGCCAGTTTCCCTGCTGCGCAGCCAGTGATAAACCCGGCTTCAGGCCCGGCATAGGGGCCTGCCATTCCCCAATCAGTCTTCCCAGGGCACGCCCGGTTCCCAGCTGGCTACCAGCAGGTCGATGAAGCCGCGTACCCGTGGCGACAGGTGGCGCTTGCTTGGGTACACGATGCGAATCGGGTCCGCCGGTGGCCGATAGGCTTGCAGCACCTCCACCAGGGTGCCGGCGCGCAGGTCGTCGCCGGTAATGTAGGTGGGCAGGTGAATCAGCCCGAAACCCGCCCGGGCGCCGGCGAGCATCGCCTCGGAGCTGTCGATGTTCAGCCGCCCGGGGTCTTCGCACAGGTGCAGCCCCGCTTCGGTATGAAAGCGCCACGGCATGACCTTTTCGCCGGCCAGGAAGGCGATCTTGTCATGGCCGTAGAGGTCGCCGGGCACCTGTGGTACGCCGCGTGCGTCCAGGTATGCGGGCGAGGCGCAGGTGACGAACTGCTGCCAGGCCACCGTACGGGTCAAGAGTTGCGAGTCTTCCTTCGGTACACCGATACGCACCGCAACGTCGATACCCTCCTCGACCAGGTCGACGAAACGGTCGGTGAAGCGTATATCCGCGCGCAGCTCGGGCCACTGCTTCAGGTAACGGTCGAGAATCGGCAGCACATGGCGCTGGCCGAACGACAGGGGTGCTGTCAGGCGCAGGGTGCCGGTGGGCTTGCCACGGCGCTGGGCCATGGTGCTTTCCACCTCGTCCAGGTCATCCAGAATCTGCCGCCAGCGCTCGTAGGCCACCAGGCCCTCGTCGGTCAGGCTCAGCTTGCGCGTGGTGCGGTTGAGCAAGCGTACGGCCATGCGCGCCTCCAGGCGAGCGATGCTCTTGCCCACCGCCGAGCGCGTCAGGCCCAAGGTGGCGGCGGCGGCGGTAAAACTGCCGGCCCTCGCGGCGCTGACGAAGGCGGCGATGTCGCCGAAGCGGTTGGGTTCCATGGGTGGTTCCTGAGTCTGGTGCGGCTGGTTTAGATAGGTATGGATTTGTGAAATGCAAGCAGGGCTGTCGAGAGCGATCAAGCGAAGACCTTGATCACCAGTAAATGCACCGGATAGAACAGGTAACCCCAACGCCCCACCGCAGGCACCCGCCAACCCTCCTGACGCAGCAACGACCACCCGAGCGGAATCGCCAAGGCCGCGGCCATCAGCGTCAGCACGGTAAACGGCGCCAACAGATGCTCCTGCAACCAGCTGTTGGTCAGGTTCCCACCCATGGCCAACAGGCCGGGCAACAACCAGGCCGCCCCTTCCTTGCGCCGGGCCATCAACCAGGCGCCCGGCAGCATCACCCCCGGCAGCCCGTACATCAGCTGTTCGCTGAACAGCCACCCTGCAAGCAGACCGGCAAAACCAAGCACGCGCGCCGAAATCAACGGATGATGCACACCCCAGGCAACCAGCAACCCCAACACCAGGGTCGGCATCACGCTGAACGTTGACGAACCACTGTCCAGCCAACGGTACGCAGGTTCCGACAGCACCGCGAACACCAGCATCAGCCCCAGATAACGCAGGTTGCCGCGGGTATAGAGCGCACCGCACCTGGTGCGCGCCACATTCACCGCAATCGCCAGGCAAAACAGTGGAAACGCCAACCGGCCAACCACGAACAAGCCATCGGCATCAGGCCACAGAAAACGCAGGTGGTCGGCGACCATGGTCAGCATCGCCGTCCACTTGACCAGGTCCAGCCCGGCTGAACGCACGCCTCAGCGCCCGCGCTCGACTGTGGCAGGCCCCAGGTAGCGATCGGTCCAGGCGGCCAGCGGCAAAGGTGGCTGCTGCTCGACGATCCGTCGCCAGATCAGCACCAGGTCGTCGCCATTGAACGCCGCCCCTGGCCCGGCACCCTCCCACAGCGATGGCACATCGGCAATCCAGTGCCCCTGGCTGTCTCGGTGGGCCATGTTGAAGCGGAACGTGTAGTTACCCGGGATGCCCATGCGCAGGTCGCTGACCACCAGCGCATCGCCGACCTGGTCGTAGCGCAGCCAGTCATCGGTGAACCAGCGCAAGCGCTGGTGCAACGGGTGCCCGGCCAGTGCTTGCGCCAGTTGAAGATTACGCGGCAAACGTTGCATTTCTGGCGGATGCTGGTCGAACCCGCTGCTGATGCCTTCGTAGTAATCGCCATCCGGGGTCTTGGCCAGCACCCGCCAGACCAGGCTGTTGAACGCTATCGGCACGGCACGCACCTGGCTGACAGCGATGCCTTGGCGGTCGAGGGCAGCCTGGAACCGCTGCTCGGCCGCCATGCGTCCGGCCAGGCCGAACCCCAGGTAGGCTGCGCTGAAGAGCAAGGCCAAGGTCATTAGCTGCACCGCCTTGCTTGTCAGCCCCTTGATGCTTGCGTAGATCACCGCGGCCAGCAGCGGCAATGTGTAGACCGGGTCGATGATGAACACCGCCGCCCAGCTTTCCGGGGTGGCCTGCAAGGGCCAGAACAACTGCGTGCCGTAGACCGTGAAGGCGTCGAGCAACGGGTGGGTGACCAGCACCAGCCAGAACGCCAGGAACAGCCTGGGCAAGGTATAGCCTTTGCCTGGCCAGCATTTGTTGACCAGCCAGGCCAGCAGCAAGGCCAGGCCGGTGAGCACGAACAAGGAATGAGAAAAGCCGCGGTGGTAGGTCATCTGCGACACCGGGTCGGCGTAGCGGATGATCACGTCCAGGTCGGGAAGCGTGCCCAGCGCCGCACCATACAACAGCGAGCGGCGGCCCTGGATGCGGCCGAGCACGGTACCTTGCAAGGCCGCGCCGAGTACGGCTTGGGTGATGGAGTCCAAGGGTGGCATTCCTGAAAAGGTGGTTTCCAGAAGCTACCTTCATCCCGCCCTGATGCGCAATTCCCTTGGTTATGGGCTTTCATTGTGGGAGATGGCCCAGCCCTTTGGGCTGCGCTGTCGCGTAGATAACTGAAATTGCAAGCACTCCGCATACCCTGTGGGAGCGGCTTTAGCCGCGAAGAATCCAACGCGGTGCATGGCACCGGCTGCGCCGGTGTTCGCGGCTAAAGCCGCTCCCACAAAGGTCCCGCTGGCAACCTGTGGATGCGTCAGAACAACTGCCAGGTGTACACCAGCGTCAAACGGTTCTCGTCGATGTCGCTGCGGTAGTTGGACCGGGCCATGGCATTGCGCACCCGTATCCCCAACCCCTTCAGCACACCGCCCTGCACCGCATAACCGATGTCCAGGTCGCGCTCGCGGTCGCGCCCTTCGTAACCCAGCCCGGTATCGACATTGTTACCGGTTATGTAGCGCACGGTCGCGGTCAGCCCCGGCACGCCCATGGCCGCGAAGTTGTAGTCGTAGCGCACCTGGTACGAGCGTTCGTCGGTGTAGGCGAACTCATAGGTCGGTACTTCGTTACCCAGCGGCGAGATGTTGGCGAACACCCGTGGGAAGGGGCTGTCGCCATAAATGCCCTGGTAGCCGGCATGGAAGCTGTGCCCGCCATGCCGGGCAGTGAACATCGAAAAGAACGCCTGGTTGTCGATGGTGCCGAGCAACGCATCGCCGTCCTCGCGCGCGGTGAAATACCCCAGGTTGGCACTGAGCACCCAGTTGCCCAGGGGCTTGCTGTGCTTGAGGCCGACAAAGCCCTGTTCGTAGATGTCCTCCAGCTGCCCATACCACAGGCTGACGCTACTCTGGTTGGCATTGAACGCATAGTCCCCGCCCAGGTAGTTGAAGGCGTCGCTTTCTACCTGGCGGATCGGCACATGGCCGAGCATGGCGTTCATCTTGCCGTCACCGCCTTCGTTGCGCAGGTGGGTGCTTGCCAGGTGCCCAGCCTGCACGGTCAGGCCGTCGATTTCCGCCGAGCTCAGACTGGCGCCCTGGTAGGTCGGTGGCAACAGGCGGATGTCGCTGAAGGTCAGCACCGGCAGGTTGGGTTGCAGTTCGCCGACGCGCAATTCGGTTTTGGACAGCCGGGCCTTGAAGGTGGGCGCGATGCGGCTGTATTCGTCGGCGGCGCGGCCATCGCCGTGCACCGGCAGCAACCCGGTGTTGGTGCGGTCTGGGCTGCTGTCGAGCTTGATGCCCAGCAGGCCCAGGGCATCAATGCCAAAGCCGACCGTGCCCGGGGTGTAGCCCGACTTGAAGTCGAGGATGAAGCCCTGGGCCCACTCCTCGGCCTTGGATTGCCGGTTTGCCCCGACGATGTCGGAGAAGTCGCGGCTGAAGTAGTAGTTACGGGCACTCAGGGTGGCCTTCGAATCTTCGAAGAAGCCGCCTTCGGCGGCCAGCAACGGTTGGCTGAGCAAAGTCAGGCCCAGGGCGACGCAAGGGGTGTGGTTCATTCCGAAGCTCTCTTGATCTTGTTTTTATGGGTAAAGCGTTGGAAGCACGGCGGTTCATGGGGTACGGCGCAGCACCTCCCGAGCACGTGGCTGGCGCAGCCTGAGCAACCCATGGCTCAGCAGGCCGAACAGCAGGCCCCAGAAAGCTGCCGACAGCCCCAGGAAGGCCACCCCCGAAGCGGTGACCAGGAAGGTGAACAGCCCGGCATCGCGCTCGGTTGGTTCCGCCAGGCTGCGGGCCAGGGCTTCGCTGATGGCGCCATACAGGGCCAGCCCGGCCAGGGCGGCGATCAGGGCGGCGGGGAATGCTGCGAACAGCGACATCAGCGTGGCCCCGGCGATCCCCAGCAGCAGGTACAGCGCACTGCCAGCCACCGCCGCGACATAGCGCCGCCGTGGGTTTTCATGGGCCTCATGACCGGTGCACAGGCTGGCGGTGACCGCCGCCAGGTTCAGCCCGTGGCAACCGAACGGCGCCAGCGCGGCACCGGCCAGGGCGCTAGCGCTGATGATCGGGCTGGCCGGCGTGGGGTAGGCGGCGTTGCGCAGTACTGCCATGCCCGGCATGAACTGCCCGGTAAGGGCCACCAGCACCAGCGGCAGTGCCAGGCTGAATACCGCTGCCAGGCTGAACTGCGGGGTGACCCACTGCGGCGACGCCAGCTCCAGCACCAATGCCTCGCTGCGAAACGCCCCGCTGGCCACGGTCACCAGCGTGCCCACGCACAGCACCGCCGCCACGGCGTAGCGCGGCTGCACCCGGCGCATCAGCACGTAGGTGACGAACATCGCCAGTACCAGCAGCGGTTGCACCGGCAAGGCACGGAACACCTCGATGCCGAAGCTGAACAGGATGCCGGCCTGCATGCCGGCGGCGATGGAGCCCGGCAGGCGCGCGATGATACGGTCGAAGGCCCCGCTGATGCCGATCACCAGCAGGACCAGGTTGGCTACCAGGTAGGCGCCAACGGCCTGTTCCAGGCCCAGTTGCGGCAAGGCGGTGACCAGCAGCGCCGAGCCAGGGATCGACCAGGCGATCACCACCGGCACCCGGTAGCGCAGGCTGAGCAGCGCGCCGAGTACGGCACTGCCCATGGACACTGCCCAGACCCAGGAGGACAGTTGCCGATGGGACAGGCCGGCGGCTTCTGCGGCGTGGAAGATGATCACCAAGGGGCCTGCGTAGGAGATCATCGTGGCGATGCAGCCGGCGACCAGGGCCGATAGTGAGCAGTCCTTGATCAGGGTTTTCATGGCACCTCTCGCAAGGCATCTGGCCGGGCTAGGTGACCGGCTCTTGTTCTTGTGTTGCCTTCTTCGCGGGTAAACCCGCTCCCACAGGGACTACACAGGTTCCAGCATTTGCGCCGTACCTGTGGGAGCGGGTTCACCCGCGAAGAAGCCAACCCGGTGGATCAGGCCTCCTGCAAGGCCCGCGGCCGCCCACTGCGCTGCTCATCCGCACCGCCCTGGGCCCGCTGCAACTGGAAGTCGAACTTCAGCTCGGCATGCCGCCCCGCCTCGCCCTCGACGAACACCACCTCGCCCACCAGCCCATCCCGCGTGGCATAGGCAAAGTCATCCCACAGGTATTTGTCTCCGGCCAGGTTGATCTGCGTGGTCAGGTGTCGGTACCCCGGTGCCGAGATGAAGAAGTGCACATGCGCCGGACGCTGGCCGTGACGGCCGAGCAGGTCCAGGCACTCCTGGGTCGGCCCCTGTGGATCGCAGCCATACCCGGACGGCACGATGGAGCGTGCGCGGTAGCGGCCTTCGCCATCGGTGATGATGCGCCGGCGCAGGTTGTACTCGGACTGGCTCTGGTCGAAGAACGAATAGGTGCCACGGGTATTGGCATGCCACAGGTCAACCGTGGCCCCAGGCAACGGCCGCCCTTGTGGGTCGAGCACCTGGCCCTCGAGGTACATCGGCGTGGCCACGCCCTCCTCGCTACCGTCATCCATGCGTACTTCACCTTCGGCGATCGGCGCGCCGGCCACGTACAGCGGGCCTTCGATGGTGCGTGGAGTGCCGCCGACAAGGCCTGCCTGCTGGTCCTTGGCATCCTGCAGCAGGTCGAGGAAGTGCTCGATGCCCAACCCAGCCACCAGCAACCCGGCCTCGCCGCGGCCACCCAGGCGGTTGAGGTAGTCAACGGCATACCAGAACTCGTCTTCGCTGATTTCCAGGTCTTCGATCAGCCGCGCGGTGTCTTGCAGCACGCGTTGCACGATGCGCTTCAGGCGCGGGCTGCCGGCATCGTTGCCAAAGCCTGCGGCCTCTTCGAAGAACTGCTGTACCTCGGCAGTGTGGGAAATTTTCACGGTCATGATGGTTTACCTCATGTTGTTTTTCTGGAGTTACGCCTGTGCCGCAACCGCCTGGGCGTGCCGACGGCCGCTGGCCAGGTGCACGGCCATGGCCAGCGCGGCAATTGCGCCAGGGATGGCGAATGCGATGAAATTGAGCTGCAGGGGCAAGTTGATGCCCATCAGCGCACCACCCAGCAGCGGGCCGACGATGGCGCCGTTGCGGCCGATGCCCGAGGCCCAGCCCAGCCCGGTGGAACGCACCGATAGCCCGTACAGTTGAGCGGCGCCGGCATACAGCAGGATCTGCGTGCCGATGGTGGTGGCGCCGGCAATGAAGATCAGCAGGTACAGCACCGGCATGGGGCTGTTGACGCCCAGCAGGCTGATCGACAGCGCGGCGGCGATGAAGAACGCCACTTTGACTTTGACCAGGCTGTAACGGTCGCCCAGCCAGCCACCGAGAATCGCCCCGGCCATGCCACCGAAGTTCAGCGCCAGCAGGAACGACAGGCTCGAGCCCAGGCTGTAGCCGGCGTTGGCCATCAGCTTCGGCAGCCAGGAGCTGAGCGCGTAGACCATCAGCAGGCAGCAGAAGAACGCCAGCCACAGCGCCAGGGTGCGAATGGCCAGGCCGTTGCGGAACAGCTCCAGCACCGACGCCCCGCCGCCTTTGCGGTCGGCCGCCTGCAGCACATCGTCCGCCTGCACGTCGCAATTCGGGTCCAGCCGCTTGAGCAACTTGCGGGCCTCGTCGGTACGGCCCTGGCGTACCAGGAAACCGATCGATTCAGGGAGGTAGTACAGGATTACCGGCAACAACAGCAGTGGCACCGCTGCGGCGAAGAACATCGATTCCCAGCCGAAACGCGGCAGCATGAAGATGCCGACACCCGCCGAGAGCATGCCGCCCAGCGAGTAGCCACTGAACATGATCGCTACCAGCGTGCTGCGCAGTCGCTTGGGCGCGTACTCGTTCATCAGGGCCACGGCGTTGGGCATCAGGCCGCCACAGCCCAGGCCGGCAATGAAACGGTAGATGCCGAACTCGCTCGGGCTGCTGGCAAACCCGTTGAGGATGGTTGCCCCGGAGAACAAGGCGAAACAGATGGCGATGCCTTTCTTGCGCCCGATGCGGTCGGCCAGGCTGCCGAACGCCAGGGCGCCGAACATCATGCCGAACAGCGCATAGCTGCCCAGTGCACCGGCCTGCAACGGGGTCAGGCCCCACTCTTTCATGATGACCGGCAGTACCACGCCGTAGATGAACAGGTCATAGCCGTCGAAGATCAGCAGCAGGCCGCACCAGGCCATGACCATCCAGTGGAACGGGGTAAAGCGCGCGTTATCGATGATCGGGTGTACGTCAAGGGTTCGCATGGCATCTGTCGCTCTTGTTTTTGTTGTGAAAGAAAGCTTTTTGCCTTGGGGTGTCGCTCAGCCGAGGTCGCCGCCCCCTACCGGCAAGGTCACGCCGGTGATGTACGAGGCTTCGTCGGAAGCCAGGAACAGGATTGCGCCCACCTGCTCGTCGATGCTGCCGTAGCGGTGCATCAGGCTGCTGTCGAGGGTCTGGTCGACGATCTGCTGGTACCAGTGTTTTTCCTGTTCGGTCTGCTCGGCACTGTTGCGCGGTACGCGCCGGGGTGGCGCTTCGGTGCCGCCGGGAGCAGTGGCGTTGACTCGGATGCCACGGCCGGCGGTTTCAAAGGCCAGGCACGCAGTCAGCGCGTTGACGCCACCCTTGGCTGCGCCGTAGGGCACGCGGTTGACGCCACGGGTGGCGATGGACGAGACGTTGACGATGGCGCCGCTGCCACGTTCGAGCATGTATGGCAGTGCGGCATGGCAGCACCACAGGGTGGGGAACAGCGAACGGCGTACTTCGGCTTCGATCTGGTCCACTTCGTAGTGTTCGAAGGGCTTGGCCCAGATGGTGCCGCCAACGTTGTTGACCAGGATGTCGAGGCGGCCGAACGCTTCAACCGCGTTGGCCATGACCCTGGCGCAGTCACCATATTGTTCCAGGTCGGCGGTGAGGGTGAGCATGCCCTCGCTGGCCAGTTCGTGAACCAGTTCGGAGCGGTCTACCGCTATCACTTGCGCGCCTTCGGCCTTGAGCCGCCAGCACACGCCACGGCCGATGCCTTGGGCGGCACCGGTGACCAGGGCGACCTTGCCTTGGAATCGGTTGTTCATATGCAAATCTCCGCTAGCCCGCGATCCCTGTGGGAGCGGGTTTACCCGCGAATGCGTCCGACAAGACAAAACCGCTGTACCTGCCGGCCTCTTCGCGGGTGAACCCGCTCCCACAGAAGTAGTGTTATGTTCGGATGAAGGAAATCAGGCCGCCGCCGCGAACTTCTCGTAGTAGAAGTTCGCCGGTGTAATGCCCTGCTCGCGCACGTACTGGCTGACCGCCTCGACCATCGGTGGCGGGCCGCACAGGTACACATCCACATCGCCATCGTTGAGGTGGCGCGGTTCGATGTGCTGGGTCACGTAGCCCTTCTGCGGGTACTGGCTGTCGGGGTTGGCCACGCAGGCACTGAAGGTGAAGTTGGGGATGCGCGCCGCCAGCGCCTGCAGGCGGTCGAGTTCGACCAGGTCGAAGTCGTTGGTCACGCCGTAGATCAGGTGCAGCGGGTGCTCGCTGCCCTGCTCGGCGATCTTCTCCAGCATCGCCGTGAACGGCGCCAGGCCGGTGCCACCGGCCAGCAGCAACAGCGGACGCTGGATCGGCCGCAGGTAGAAGCTGCCCAGCGGCCCGGCCAGGGACATGCTGTCGCCGGCCTTGGCCAGGTTGGTCAGGAAACTGCTCATCAACCCACCCGGCACGTTGCGGATCAGGAAGCTGACCTCGCCGTCCTTCTGCAGCGAGCTGAACGAATAGGCTCGGCTCTGCTCGCTGCCCGGCACCTTGAGGTTGACATATTGCCCCGGCAGGAAGGCCAGGCGGCTAAGGGATTCACCCTTGATCGACAGGGCAATGGTGCTGGCCGACAGTTGGCGGACATCACTGATGGCGGCCTCGAAACTGGCCTGTTCGGTCTTGCACAGCTGCGACGAGGCCGGGATGCGGATGACGCAGTCGCTCTCGGCGCGCATCTGGCAGGTCAGTACGTAACCTTCGGCGATTTCATCTTCGCTCAGGGCATCTTCGATGAAGTTGTCGCCCAGGTCGTAGCGGCCGGACTCGGCCTTGCACTTGCAGGTACCGCAGGCGCCGTCGCGGCAGTCCAGCGGGATGTTGATGCCCTGGCGGTAGGCGGCGTCGGCCACGGTTTCATGGCCGGTGGCCTCGATGAAGCGGGTAACCCCGTCTTCGAAATTCAGTGCGATCTGGTAGCTCATGTTGCACCTCGCGGGCGAGCCGGGCCACGGCACGTCGCAGGACGCACCGGGCAGCGCTCGCAAAACCCTGGATCAGATGTGGTAGATGTCGATGACCTGGCGAACGTAGTCGTTCTTCAGCACCACCTTCTTGGCCTTGATCAGCGGCTGCTCGCCGCGCAGGTCGAGGGTGTAGAAGCTGGTGCCGAAGTAACTGTCGGTGGTCTTGTAGCGGAAGCTCAGGGTGTGCCAGTTGAAGCGCACCTGGCAGCTGCCCTCGCCCTGCTCGACGATCTCGATGTTGCTGATGTTGTGCGAGGTGCGGGTGTCGGGCACGGTCGCACTGGAGCGCTCGGTCTTGATGCGGAACACCCGGTCTTCCAGGCCGCCACGGTTGCCGTACCAGATCAGCGAGATTTCGCTTTGTGGGTCTTCGGTGAGGGTGTCGTCATCGTCCCAGCTCGGCATCCAGAAGGTGCAATCGCTGGCGTACATTTCCAGCCACTGATCCCACTGGGCGTCATCCAGGTAACGCGCTTCGCGGAAAAGGAAGTCGCGCACGGTTGCATACAGGCTCATTGCACGGCCTCCACGGGGATCAGTTGCTGTTCATCCTTCAAGGCCTGGATCATGGTTTCCTGCCAGTACTTGTGCTGCAGCACGAACAGGCCTTCGTCCTCGGTGCGTACGCCCGACAGCAGCGGCTTGAGTTCGATTTCCCGGGCCGCCTCGTCGGCGCCTTCCACCCAGTGTTCAGCGCCGCGGGACATGTCGTTCCAGCCGGTACCGCCGCCGTAGCCGGTCTGGCACGAGCGGAACTCTTCCAGGTCGTCGGGGGTGGCCATGCCGCTGACGTTGAAGAAGTCTTCGTACTGGCGAATGCGCTTGGCGCGGGCATCGGCGCTCTCGCCTTTCGGTGCGATGCAGTAGATGGTGATTTCGGTCTTGTTCACCGAAATCGGCCGTGCGATGCGGATCTGCGAGCTGAACTGGTCCATCAGGTACACGTTCGGGTACAGGCACAGGTTGCGCGAGTTCTCGATCATCCAGTCGGCACGGGCCTGGCCGAAGTCGGCGGCCAGCTGGTCGCGGCGCTCGTAGGCCGGGCGGTCCTCGGGGTTGGCCCAGCGGGTCCACAGCAGCAGGTGGCCGTGGTCGAAGGAGTAGAAGCCCCCGCCCTGCTTGGCCCAGGCGCCAGCGCTCATGGTCTTGATCTCGTCACCCGCCTCGCGCTGCTTGCGCTGGTTCTGGGTGGCGGCATAGTTCCAGTGCACGGAGCTGACGTGGTAGCCGTCGGCGCCGTTCTCGGCGGTTAGCTTCCAGTTGCCTTCGTAGATGTACGAACTGGCGCCGCGCAGCACTTCCAGGCCTTCCGGCGACTGGTCGACGATCATGTCGATGATCTTGGCCGACTCGCCCAGGTGCTCGACCAACGGCTTGACGTCGGCCTTCAGGCTGCCGAACAGGAAGCCACGGTACGACTCGAAGCGTGCCACCTTGGTCAGGTCGTGGGAGCCGTCGCAGTTGAAGCTGTCGGGGTAGCCAGCGTTGCTTGGGTCTTTGACCTTGAGCAGCTTGCCGCTGTTGTTGAAGGTCCAGCCGTGGAACGGGCAGGTGTAGCTGGAGCGGTTGCCGCGCTTGTGCCGGCAGAGCATGGCGCCGCGGTGGCTGCAGGCGTTGAGGAAGGCATTGAGTTCACCGTCCTTGTTGCGCGCGATGAAAATCGGCTGGCGCCCCATGGTCAGGGTGAGGAAGTCGTTTTTCTCGGGTATCTGGCTTTCATGGGCCAGGTAGATCCAGTTGCCCTCGAAGATGTGTTTCATCTCCAGGTCGAACAGGCGTGGGTCGGTGAACATCTCGCGCTTGCAGCGGTAGATGCCCTTTTCACGGTCGTCCTCGAGCAAGGCATTGAGGTAGTCGAATCCCAGGGACATGGCCAGGGTCTCCCTTGTTATTGTTTAGACCTGGTCAGGTTAGGGAGACGGCTGGCGGGGGACTATCCGGATTGTGCAGAGTGTTATCCAAAATGCTCATGCGGGTGGGCGCACTCATGCAAGCCATTGCACAGCCCGCGCCGCTTGAACGTCTGCGAAGGCAGCTCACCAAACTGCTGCCGGTACACCTCCGAGAACCGCCCCAGATGCAGGAATCCGTAATCCAGGGCCAGCTCGGTCACACTACGTACGCCACAAGTCGGGTCGCTCAGGCACGCATGCACCCGCTCCAGCTTACGCTGGCGCACGTAATGCTTTGGCGTGATGCCCAAGTGCTGGTCAAACAACGCATACAACGAGCGCAAGCTCATGCAGGCCTGCTCTGCCAGTACCTCAGCCGACAACTCCAGCTTCAGGTTGCGCTCGATGTAGTCAAGAATGCGCTCAAGCCCCGCTTGCGGCCCGCTCAGGCATTCGCGACGGATATTGGTACTCATCAGGGTCAGCAGCTTGCTGGCGACGATCTGGCTGTAGTGGCCCTGCACCCTGGGCAGCGAATCGCTCACCTCTGCTTCCTGGCAGACCATGGCCAGCAGGTTGACGAACCCGTCCAGCTCGTCCAGCCGGTAATGGTTGCGCAAGAACCGCACCCCGCCATCAGGGCGGTGCCAGCGCTGTTCGTCGCAGATCGAGTCCAGTAGCCGGGTCGGCACCTTGAGGATGAATTTCTCGCAGTCTTCCGAGTAAGTCAGGTCAACCGGGTCGTCAGGGTTGATCAACAATAGCTCGCCCGGCACCAGGTGATGCTCGCGCTTGTGCCCGCGCCACAGGCAGTTGCCGTTGAGCAGCACCTGCAGGTGGTAGATGGTTTCCAGTGCCGGCGAGGTAACGCGCACGCTGCCGCCGTAGCTGATGCGGCAAAGGTCCAGCTCAGCGAACTTGCGGTGGCTGAGGCTGGCTTGCGGATGAGTGGTGCGAGACAAACCGATGCAATGCTGGCCTACGTGCTGGTTGACATAATCGGACACAGCATAAGGGTCGGCGTGATGAAACACGCTACTGCGCTCGCTCAGCAGGCGGCTTTCCATAGGCAAGGTTACCCGGATCGTTATTGTTCTGGTTGCCGCATCCTACGGCCCGGCGGGCTGTGGTTGCGGTCGTCACGGTCATTCTACCGAGCCGGTTGCGGGTCGCGGGGGCAGGCGACAACCGGTGGATGGGCACACTTAAGCAAAAAGGCGGGGGTTGGGCAATGCGACCTTGGGAATGGATGGGCGGATAGCGAACAGTAAGGACAGGTCAGTGTTCGTTTATCGAACGGCTCAGGCAACCCGGCACCGCTCACTTCACTGCACCGGCAGGAAGTTCATCAACAGCAAGCTTTGCGCATAATTCAACCCAATTCGTCGATAACGCTCATCCAGCAACTCCGCCAGCAAGTCCAGCCGTGCCACGATCTTGCCGAACTCCACGGCAAAACTCAGGTTGCTGCCCTCTTCCGAGATCTCGTTGGAGAACAACAGCAGCACACCATTGGCATCCTGCCGTTGGCTCAACATCCAAGTGGCCTTCTCGATATTGCGGGCCGCGTTGTTGACGAACAGCGGGTCGATGGTATCGGTCATGTAGAAGTCGGTACGGCCGCCGTGCGCGGTAATCAGCATGCTGCCGATGGCGTAGATGAACGCACCGACCCTGTCACCGCGAAACTCGGGGCTCAGGGCATAGCTCAAGGCTGCCAGGTCGCGACGGTTGCCCAATTGCGGCAAGGGCTGGCGTTGTTCGATGGCGATACGGATCTGCCGCTCGGCAGTGGCAGCGTCCACGTAGCCGGACAGCTTCCACTGGTTGGGGTTGCGCAGGTACAGCTTGTTCATCAGCAGGTACAAGCTCTGCAGGTTGTCGCGCATGGATAGCGTGGCCAGGCGGTCGACGCTGGTCTGGAACAGCTCGCTTGGCTTGCCGTTGCCGAACTGGTCGAGCACGTCGCGGCCCTGCTGCTGGGTGCAGGCGCACAGGCATGTGAGGGCGCCTGCCATTAGCACGCGGGGGAAGAATTTTGGCTTGCTTGCAACCATCGGCACCGGGTCGATATTCGGCGGCCGCACCGTGGATCAGTGTGGCCTGGCCAAGCATAGAGCCCGGAAATTGGAAAAAGTGCTATGTGCGCCAATTATGAGGAGCTCGATGAACTGACATCACGTGGATACGCCATACGTCAGGATGACGCCGTACGATGGCAGATTGACTGCGCAAAATGCCGCGCCGGTCATGCCCATACGGTAATCCATCAGGCATTCACTCAAAGCTCCAACAGATCAACCTCGCAGTCTTGCTAGTTTACCCTTTGTTTCGAGGGGCTAATAATTTTCCTGTAGAGAATTCTATGGAATAGCTATCTATATCATGGCAGCAGACGCCTGCTTGCCCTTCAATGCATCGGTATACACATGAAAAAAGAACTTGCAATCTCCAGGCACGCGAAGTTTGACAACACTATCCATTTGAGGTTGCTGGGCTATTTGGGTCTCGTTTCCTGGGGGTCAACCAAACACATCAAATCGATAGAATACACTCTGTATTCAAATGACATCCCCTCAGGGAGCGAGGTGCAAGAACGAATATTCACTACAGGGTGCTCGTTCACCCAAGTGAAACACGAGCCCAAGAATCAATACCATGGCAAGGTAGTCATCTCCTACCAGGATGGTACAACCGAAGAGCACGTCTCCAAAAAAATTTCGATTACCGATATAGAAATACCGTCGATCAGCACCTCCTCCAACCCCTCTGCACGCGTAAAATACTTTTCCACGAAAGAGAACTTCAGGCCTTCGCCCGATTGCAGCTATTATATTGAAATTCAATTCGAAACGGACGGTTTGGAACGCTTCCGCAAAGACGACCCGCTGCGCGCCATCCAAGACAAGGTTGGCCACCTTGAGTTGACAAAAAATCCGGTTCGTCGTCAGGATCTGTACAGCATCACGCAAACAATTGAAATAGCGGACATGCTGTCGATCACCCAAATTTTGAGCAAGCTGGACTACGTGAGGTATGCAGCCCTGACACCAACGCCTCATTCGCTGAACGCCAAATCGCCGGACTTCGATAACACGACTGAGAAGCTGCCAGTCACCGAACTCAACAGCGACCAGACTCCGGACTTCACAGACAGGCAGGGCTACCTTGATGCAATATCAGCCACCGGTCAATTGGGCATGAACGTGAGAGAAGCCTGGCGGCAATCGGTTGGTTCACACGCCACCGTAAGGCATCTAGACTTTGGTGTATATGAGGACCATGAAGACCTGAAAGGGCACATTACGATTGCAACCAATGGCAAGAGCAACAAGGAGCATGGCACAGCCTCCACAGGCGTAATTGCAGCCATGGACAATGGTGTTGGCATCAAAGGCGTTGCACACGACTGTAACTTCATCTATTACGATAAAGGTACAACCATGGAGCCCATTCTGGATGATGTATTGCCTGGCGATATTGTCAGCCTGGATATCCAGACCGCAGACGCCTACCCCATCATCGCTTATTGGAGTTGGTGGAGCAAAATAAAAGCGGTGGTTGAACGCGGTGGCATCGTGTTCATGGCGGCGGGTAACGGCCTTTCCGATTTGGCCTGGCTGATTGAAAAGAACCTGATGGAAGATTTTGGCGACAGTGGCGCTTTCCTGGTGGCGGCATGTCAAGATTCAGATGGCCGCATTCAGGGCTATTCCAATTACAACCATTATGGACTACTGGTTAACTCCTGGGGCAGCCCCAGGGTGGTCACCACTGGTTATGGTGACCTCTTCAGCCCAGACAGCAGCCATACCAGGGATTACACAGCACGGTTCGCCGGGACCTCGAGCGCGCTGCCTCTGGTAGTCGGCGTCGCTGCGCTGCTGCAGTCCTACAGCATCGAACAATTCAACCTCTGCCTAACAGCCAAGGAGTTGGTCGCTATTCTTGCAAAGACCGGATACACAGAAGGCAGCCAAGACAAAATTGGCCACAGGCCGAACGCCGAGGCTGCTTTTGCCTACCTGCATGAACTCGTTTCAGCATCATCAGCAATAAATTGATTTAGCTTGCAGCACCTGCCGTGCTGATCGTGGAGCGCCCCACGAACAGCACGGCACCGTTGCTGCACAAGTTACATGGCGTGACGCAACATCTCCACCACCTGCGCATGCAGCGCCGGGTCGCCACAGGCCACCACGCACCCGCCATTCTGTGCGCTGCTGCCATCCCACGCCGTGATCACCCCGCCCGCCCCTTCGATGATCGGCATCAGCGCCTGCACGTCATATGGCTGCAGGCTCGCCTCGACAATCACGTCGACGAACCCGGAAGCCAGCATGCAATAGGCATAGCAATCGCCACCGTAACGCATCAGGCGCGCCTTGCCGGCAACGGCCTCGAACGCGGCCTTGCGCGCGGCGGTATCGAACATGTCCGGCGTGGTGCACATCAACGTGGCGGAGGCCAGGTCGGCACAGGCACGGGCCTTCAACGGCGCACCGCTGCGCCAGGCGCCTTCCGGCGTTCCGACAAAGCGTTCGCCGGTGAACGGCTGGTTCATCACCCCGACCACCGGGCGGGTGCCGTCGTTCAGGGCAATCAGCGTGCCCCACAGCGGCAGGCCGGTGATGAAGGCGCGGGTGCCGTCGATCGGGTCGAGCACCCAGGTCAGCGGGCTGCTACCGACTGCCACGCCGGCTTCTTCACCGAGGATGCCATGGTCGGGATAGCGGGCCTGGATCAGCTCGCGCATGGCGTCCTCGGCTGCCTTGTCGGCCACGGTCACCGGGTCGTACAGGCGCCCACCCTTGTCCTCGACGTCCAGGCTGGCGCGAAAGTATGGCTTGATCGCCACGGCAGCGGCATCGGCCAGCTGCTCGGCAAAAGCGCGGAATTCGCCGATCTGTTCAGCACTCAGGGACATGGGGCGGGCCTCGTGAAAATGATGGGGCCCGCATCATACCCGACACGCCGTGCCGCGCCAGCCTCCGCCAGGCAGCTCATGCGCCCTGCGCGGTCTAGACTGAACAAGACCAGATCACCGGGGGGCTGCCACACGTGGAGGTGTGAGATGAGCCAGTTCAAGCGTCTGTTCGTCATGCTCGGCCCGCAGATGCGCCACACGCCAGCGCTGCAACGCGCTGCGGCGCTTGCGGAATCCAGCGGTGCGTTGCTGGATATCAACGTGTTCGTCGACGATGTCGACACCTTCGGTTTGATGAGCGATAGCCGCGAGCGGGAACGGCTGCTCAGTGACAACCGCCAATGGCTGGCGGACGAAGCCGAGCAACTGGCCAACGCCGGCCTGGATGTATCTACCGAACTGCTGCTGACCCGCGACCCGCTGAGCAGTGTGCTGGAACGGGTCGAGCGCCTGGGCTGCGACCTGCTGATCAAGGATGTGCAGCACGAACCGGTGCTCAAGCGCTTGCTAGTAACGCCACTGGACTGGCAGTTGCTGAAGGACAGCCCGGTCGCCGTGCACCTGGTCAGCGATATCCGCCTGCCCCTGCCCCGGCAGATTGCCGCCGCGGTGGACCTGAACAGCCATGGCGCAGGCGAGCATCTGGATGAGCAGGTGATCCGCTGCGCCCATGCCTTGGCCCTGCAGTGCAATGCCGAGTTGCACCTGCTGCATGTGTGCGACGCGGCCAAGACACACATTGCCGACTTCGGCGCTGGCACGGTGACCATGCCCGGCTTCGATGTCAGCGTGCGCACCGCGCAGCGGGCGGCGTTCAACCGGCTGGGCGACCACCACCAGATCCCGCTGGAGCGCAGGCACTTCCTGGAAGGGGCCGCGATCAAGGCGATTGCCCAGTTCGTCGGCCACAGCCGGGCGGATGTGATCGTGATGGGCAGCCACCGGCATGATGCCATGCAGACGTTCCTGGGCGGGACCACGGCGCATGTGCTGGAACATCCGCTGTGCAATGTGTTGGCGATCAAGGCGGTTCGGTGAGAGCTGCTGCGCCTGAACTGGCCCCTTCGCGGGCACGCCCGCTCCCACAGGTCATGCAAAAAGCCTGAGCCTGTGACGAACCTGTGGGAGCGGGCGTGCCCGCGAAGAATCCAGCACAAATTCCACGTGGTATCTGGTACACCAGTGCCACATAAAAAGAATGCATTTGATAATGATTCGTAGTAGTTTCTCGGCGCTTGCCCACCCTACCCTCAGCGCCCTACTCCAGGATCGTACCGTCGATGCGTCGCACGTTCGTTTCGCTTTGTGTGCTTCATGCTGTCTCTCCGCTGGCCTTTGCCGAGCCTGAACCGCTCAGCGAACCCACCCAGATCGAACTCCAGGCCCTGAACATCACCAGCAGCGCCGATAGCGAACGTGCCGATGGCCCGGTCGAGGGTTACAAGGCTACCCGCTCGGCCAGCGCCACTCGCACCGACACTGCCCTGCACGAAACCCCGCAATCGGTCAGCGTGGTGCCCAAGGATGTACTGGAAGACACCGGCGCCACGCGTCTGCAGGACGGCCTGGACTACGCCGGCGGCGTTGGCCGCGCCAACAACTTCGGCGGCCAGGGCCTGACCACCTTCACCGTGCGTGGCTTCACCACCGGCGAGTTCTACCGCAACGGTTTCCCGATCAACCGCGGCTACCCCAACGCCCCCGACGCCAACACCGTCGAACGCCTGGAAGTGATCCGTGGCCCGGCCAGCAGCCTGTACGGCCGTGGCGACCCAGGCGGCACCTTCAACGTGGTCAGCAAGCAGCCGCTGCAAGAGTCGAAAGTCACCCTGGGCAGCCAGTTCGATGACCAGGGCATGCACCGCGCTACCCTGGACGCTACCGGGCCGCTGAATCAGGACGGCTCGCTGGCCTACCGCCTGAACCTGCTGGGTGAAGGCGGCGAAAGCTTCCGTGACGATGTGGAAAGCGAGCGCTATGACCTGGCGCCTGTAGTCAGCTGGCAGGTCAACGACAGCACGAAGATCGTCTTCGAGGGCGACTTCATGCGCAACAACCATCCGTTGGACCGTGGCCTGACCCGCCTGCCCGGCCAGCTCGGCACAGCTTCGCGCGACACCAACATCTGGGAAAAGGGCAGCGACAACCTGCTGCACAATGACAACAACATGGCCCAGGTGCGCTTCGAGCACCTGCTCAACGACAACTGGACGCTGGGCGGTGGCATGCAGTGGCTCGACGGTTCGCTCAAGGGCAACGCCGTGGAGGCCAACGCATTGCAGGCTGACGGTCGCACGCTGGGGCGCAACTTCAACTACCGCAAACTGGAGTGGACCGACCGCGACTACCAGCTCAACCTCACCGGCCACTTCGACACCGGCGGCTACGCTCATACACTGCTGACGGGCATCGAGTACGAAGACTACGACTACAACTCGATCATCCAGCGCTCGGCCAGCGGTGCCGATAAGTACCCGATTGACATCTTCGACCCGGTACTGGGCCAGCCACGCCCTGCCCTGACCCGCACCACCACCCATGACAAGGAAAACCTGAAGACCTGGGCGGCATTCATCCAGGACCAAGTGGCCCTGACCGAGCGACTGAAGGCGCTGGCGGGTGTGCGCTTCGAGCGCTTCGAGCACGATTACGACGACAAGCTGCCGACCAACCGCGACTTCAGCAAGGGCGAAAACGGCGTCACCCCACGCTTCGGCCTGATCTACGACCTGACCGATACGGTTGCGGTCTATGCCAACACCGCGCGCTCGTTCAAGCCCAACACCGGCACGCCAAGCGGAGGTGGAGGCTTCGACCCGGAGAAAGGCAAGTCCTACGAACTGGGTGTGAAATGGGAGGCACTCGACCGCCAGCTGAGCATCGACGCGGCGATCTATCACATCGTCAAAGAGAACGTCCTGGCGCGCGACCCGAACGACTCAACCGGTACCTACAGTATTGCGGCCGGTGAAGTGCGCAGCCGTGGCCTGGACATCAACATCGCCGGCAACCTGACGCCAGAGTGGCGCGTGATCGGTGGCTATGCCTACGTGGACGCCGAAGTCACCCAGGATACGACCCTGCCCAAGGGCACGCGCCTGGCCAACATCCCGCGCAACAGTTTCAGCCTGCTGAACACCTACGAGTTCCAGGATGGCCTGGCCAAGGGGCTGGGGTTGGGGGTTGGGGTGAAGTACGTGGATGATCGCGCCGGCCAGACGGCAGCCACGACCTACACCATGGAGCGCTACAGCGTGGTGGACCTGCTGAGCTTCTACAAGGTCAACGAACACGTGCGGCTTAACCTGGACGTGAAGAACGTGTTCAACAAGGGCTATGACGAGGGCGCGTTCAACAACTACGTCTACCCGGGTGCGCCGCGGACGGTGCAGGCTGGCGTTTCGTATACCTTCTGACCGTTCCTGGGGCTGCTTTGCAGCCCATCGCGACACAAGGCCGCTCCTACAAGGAAACCGCGATCTCCTGTAGGAGCGGCCTTGTGTCGCGATGGGCCGCAAAGCGGCCCCCGGGGGGTCAGAACCCTTTGCTGTAGAACAGCGAGTACGACTCGATGCCGTCGTTAGGCTGCTTGAGCCCCGCGTTGGAGTAATGCATCGCGCGGATCCCCACCTTCTGCTCCCCCGGCAGTTTCAGGCCGAAGCCGATGCGGTCTTCGAAGTTGACCGACGAGCCCAGGCGCTGGTCGCCCACGTCGGTCTTGGAAAACGCCGCCAAACCAATGCCGGCCTCGATGTACGGGGTGTAGGTAAAACCGCTGAACTCGTAGGTGAACACCGGGCTGAACGACAGCGAGTGTGCACCACTGGCCTCACCGCCTTCCCAATAGGTGTAGGCCGCATCCCAGTATCCGGTCAGATGACCGGTGCTGCTTTCCAGCCATTTCTTGTCCCAGTCGAACGACAGGCCAATACGGTAGGTCATGTCACCTTGGCCAGTGGCGCCAACGGCGCCGCTCACCTGCGCTGCCTGGGCCAGATTCGCCCCGGCAAAGGCCAGCACTGCAGCAGCCAGCGAAGCTGCTAGACGGGTTTTCATCAATGACTTCTCCTGATGGTCTATACGGCAAGCGGGGGCTTGAGCCCCTCGATCTTATGCGGTGACCGGATGCATCCACACCGGTCACAGGAAGTAATACTTTTCTGATTATCGTCCAGATAAACAGAAAAGTATTACTTCCTGTGACCGGTGTGGATGCATCCGGTCACAGGAAGTAATACTTTTCTGATTATCGTCCAGATAAACAGAAAGTTGAAAGTGAATTGCCACCATTGGCTAATACCCTGCGCCAGCATCTGCCATGCCGAGCAGCAGCACTCAGTCGTATTCCGCTTCTTCGTGCTCGCCCAACAGGCGCCTTTGCCTGGGTGTGGCCTCCTCCAGTACCTGCGGGTTGAAACGCCAGTTCAGGTATGGCGAAAACTTCTGCGCGACCATGCGCCGGCCATAGTGCACTTGAAGCATGTCGCGCTGGCGTGATTGGGTGCAGTTGGCCCCGCCGCTATGCCAGACATCGCTGCGAAACACCAGCGCGTCCCCTGCCTTGCACAGAACCGGCTGGGCCTCACGGCCCTGCCAGTGTTGCTCGCCAGCCTGCGGTGGCCGTGCCGCGCGGTGGCTGCCAGGCACAATCCAGGTCGGCCCGATTTGATGGTCGATATCGCTGAGGTACAGTTGCGCAGTCAGGATCTGCGGGGGCTGGGTGAAGTCGCCGCGCTCGCTGAGCCAGTCGGGCAACTGCATGGGCAAATGGTCCAGGTGCAGGGCCATGCCGGGGTAGCCCGGGTGGCTGCGCCAGGCGGTCTGGCCGATCACATGGCAGTCGGTGCCCAATGCCGCTTCGGCCAGGGCAATCAGCGGCGGCAAGTCGAGAAAGGGTAACCACAGCGGGTTGCGGTTGAACACGCACTTGTAGTGTTCCAGCAGCCCCTGGTAATCCCAGTGGATGGGCTGCAGGTCATCGATGGCGCAGCGCAGCAAGGCGATACGCAAGGGTTCGAGCACACCGGGGAGCAACACATAGCCCCGCTCGTCCAACATCTCCAGCTGAAGATCCAGGCTCATGGCGATGTGCTCCTTTCAGGCAGGAGCACATCTGTACTCCTGCCCGTTTTTCCATCAACGCCAGTTCAGGTTCACGGTGGTGGGGGTCTTGCCATTCACGGTCACCAATTGCTGCACCGTCTCACCCTGGGCGTTGCCAGTCACTTTGTATTTGCCGGGAGGCAACTGCACGTATAGCAGCGGCCCGGCATCCGTAAGACTGAGCACGGGCTGGCCCTGTGCATTCTGGATGTCGACGGTAGCACCGCTCTGGAACTTGCCTTCCGGGCCGGTGGAGAGTTCTACGTGCAGGTCATAGCCCGGGGTCTTGCGCAGGGCGTTGGCTTCATCCTGGCCGATGCCGCCTTGCAGGTAGCGGACGCCGTTCTGCTCCTGCTGTTGCAGTTGCACGGCCTGCATGTCGATGGGGGCATTGTGGTCGGAGGCGGCCGCCAGGGTCCATGGCAGCGCCAGGGCGATCAGCAGCGCCGCGCCGAGGGTATAGTGATGGTTACGCATGGTACGACCCTCCTTTCGAGGATGGCTTACCTATTATCTGATCCTTCGGGCGTAACGGCGTTCGTGCTGATGCGTGGTCGTGTGGATGAAATTCGCTTCATCGGGGTGGACATTGCGCAGAAACATCATGTTGCACGGCCTTCCTCAAGCAGTTTCACGAACATGCTCAAACTGCGCGACACGGTGCCCCGGCGCCACACCAGCCAGGTTTTCAGGTAACGGAAGTCCTCCGACATCGGCCAGGCACTGACGGTGCTGCAACCGGGCATGTTGTCGAGCATGCTGCGCGGCATCATGGCCAGGCCGGCGCCGGCGCTGACGCAGGCCAGCATGCCGTGGTACGACTCCATTTCGTGGATCTTGCCCGGTACCGCCTGGTCCTGCACGAACCAGTTCTCGAAGTGATGCCGGTATGAACAGTTGGCGCGGAAGGCGTAGATGCTTTCGCCGTTGACGTCCTGGGCGCGGGTTACCGGGGCATGGTTGAGCGGCGCGATGACCATCATTTCTTCCTCGAACACCGGCATGCCCTCCAGCGTCGGGTGCAGCACCGGGCCGTCGACGAACGCCGCTACCAGGCGCCCCGACAGCACGCCTTCGAGCATGGTCCCGGAAGGCCCGGTGGACAGGTCCAGGTCGACCTTGGGGTAACGCTGGTTATAGGCCGCCAGCAAGGCCGGAATGCGCACCGCCGCCGTGCTTTCCAGCGACCCCAGGGCGAAAGTGCCCTGCGGGTCCTCACCGGCCACTGTCAGCCGCGCCTCATGCACCAGGTCAAGGATGCGCCGGGTGTACTCGAGGAAGTTCCAGCCTGCGGGGGAAAGGCGCAGGCGGCTCTTTTCACGTATGAAAAGCTCCACGCCCAGGTCCTCCTCCAGTTGCTTGATACGCGTGGTCAGGTTCGACGGCACCCGGTGGATATGCTGCGCAGCGGCACTGATGCTGCCCTGCTCTGCCACGGCCTTGAAGATCTCGAGTTGCACCAGGTCCACAGCCATTCTCCAAACGTGAATGTTTCGCTCATTATTATTCAGTTTTCATTAAAGCCATAGCCCACTAGTCTGGCGTCACGGATCAATTACAACGAGAGTGTCCCGCCATGAGTGCGATCAGCAGCCTGACCCACGCCATCTCCCTCGACCCGTATAGCGGCGAGCAGATCGGCGCCTACCCGTTCGACACCGACGCCGCACTGGAAGCGGCGCTGCAACGCGCCAAGGTTGGCTACCGCCAGTGGCGCCAGGTGTCGCTGGGTCAGCGCAGCGAGTACCTGCTTGCCTTGGCCAGCACCCTCGAAACCAAGGCCGAAGCTTTCGCGCAAATGATCAGCCGCGAAATCGGCAAGCCTGTCGCCCAGGCCCGTGGTGAAGTCAGCAAGTGCGTCGGCCTGTGCCGCTGGTACGCCGAACATGGCCCGGCCATGCTCGCCGCTGAGCCGACCCAGGTCGAGAAAGCCCGCATCGAATACCGCCCGCTGGGCCCTATCCTGGCCGTGATGCCTTGGAACTTCCCGGTCTGGCAGGTATTGCGCGGCGCCGTGCCGGCGATCCTGGCCGGCAACACCTACGTACTCAAGCACGCGCCGAACGTGATGGGCAGCGCCTACCTGCTGGGCGAGCTGTTCAAGGATGCCGGCTTGCCGGAAGGCGTGTTCGAAGTGCTGAACGTGACCCCGGACGGCGTCACCCGCGCCATCAATGATCCGCGCATCGCCGCCGTGACCCTGACCGGCAGCGTGCGTGCCGGCATGGCGATTGGTGCGCAAGCCGGCGCGGCGCTGAAGAAGTGCGTGCTGGAGCTGGGCGGTTCCGACCCGTTCATCGTGCTGGCCGACGCCGACCTGGATGCCGCCGTGAAAGCTGCCGTGATTGGCCGTTACCAGAACACTGGCCAGGTCTGCGCTGCGGCCAAGCGCCTGATCGTCGAGGAAAGCATCGTTGACGAATTCACCCGCAAGTTCGTCGAGGCTACTCGCGAGCTGAAGGTCGGCAACCCGCTGGAAGAAGGTACCTACATCGGCCCTATGGCCCGTTACGACCTGCGCGACGAGCTGGATGGCCAGGTCCAGGCGACCATCGCCGAAGGCGCCACCCTGCTGCTGGGCGGCCACAAGGTCGATGGCGTGGCCAACTTCTACGCGCCGACCGTGTTCGCCAACGTCACCCCACAGATGACTGCGTTCAAGCAGGAGCTGTTCGGGCCGGTGGCGGCGATCATCAGCGCACGTGATGCGGAGCATGCGGTGGAGCTGGCCAACGACAGCGAGTTCGGCCTGGCCTCGACCATCTACACCGCCGACTACGCGCTGGCCGAGCGCATGACCGCGGCGCTGGATACCGGCGGCGTGTTCATCAACGGCTATTGCGCTTCCGACCCCCGCGTGGCGTTTGGCGGGGTGAAGAAGAGCGGCTTCGGGCGTGAACTGTCGCACTTTGGTGTGCGTGAGTTCACCAATGCCCAGACTGTGTGGCTGGACCGTAACTGATTCGATGCTTAGGGGCCGCATTGCGGCCCTGTGGGAGCGGGTTTATCCGCGAATCAGGCGACACGGTGCCCGACACCGGCTGCGCCGGTGTTCGCGGATGAACCCGCTCTCATAGAACTGCACATAACTCATTGAATTAGCAGGGACCCTGTGGGAGCGGCTTTAGCCGCGAACACCGGCGCAGCCGGTGCCATGCACCGCGCTGGATTCTTCGCGGCTAAAGCCGTTCACACAGGGTACGAGGATCGCTTGCGAATTCAGTTATCTGTGCGACAGCGCGGCCCAAAGGGCTGGGCAATCTCCCACAGGGACTTTGAAGGGCTGAAAAAGCAGCCCGAGGGGCCTCAATCCCGAATCTGGTCCTTGACCCAGTCCAGCATCCCCCCCGGCACGATCAGTTCATGCCGCGCCCGCGAACAGGCGGTATACAACCCCGCCAGCATCCGCGCCCGTTCATTGCGGTTCCCCGCTACCTGCGGCGCTACCATCAGCTCCGGCGACACCATCACCCGGGCGAACTCCATGTTTTTCACATCCCGCACCCGCCCCAGGAATAACTTGGGCGCCTTGTCCCAGCGGTAACGGCTCTTGGCCCTGGCAAAGTGCTCTGGTGTGTAGCCCTTGCGCAGCATGTTGGCCACGGCGACGAACGCCTTGTCATCACCCTTGTCCTGCTCCAGCGCCTGCCAGCTGGCATAGCGGAACAGCATCGGGTGCCGCGGCCGGGTGCCATGGCGGTATAGCTCGATACAGTCTTCAACGAACAGCTCGAAGTCCTTGCGCGCGCTTTTCAGCAGCACGAACGGCACGCCCTGGTGGGTCAGGCGCTGGAACCAGCCAAACAGGCCCCATTCATCGTCGACGATTAGCGCCGTGGGCTGTTCCGGCACCGTTACCGCATCGAAAAAGCTGACCCGGGTGTAGTGCTCGGCGCTGCCACTGAAGGCCGCCTGGATCGCCGCCGGGTGGGCATTGATCAGCGGGTTGAGCACGTTGTCCATCGCCGGCCCGGCCCGCAGCGAGTGGTCGATGTAACGCTGGCGGATAAAGCCGCCATGGTGCGCGCTGAGGCCGTTGAGGTTCTGCAGCTCGTCACCCAGGGCAATGATCGACTGCGGGCTGCGGTCGAGCACGGCAAGCATCGGTGCCGACAGCTCGTGGGCCTCGTCGACGATGACATGGGTGTAGCGGCTGTCGATCACATGACCGGTCAGCGACAGCAATTTGACCCGGTGGTAGTCGCGCACCGGCAACTGGATTTCCCGTGCCGACGGGCGAATCAGCTCCTGCCAGTACAGCCGTGCCTTTTCCAGCAACACTTCCTGATCCAGTGGCGTGGTCCCCGGCCCGGCCCAGGGCAGGTGGTGCAACTGCAGCTGGGTATCGGCGCTATGGCAGAACGTGCGTACCGCGCGGATGCACAAGGCAACCACATCGCGCGCGGCGAGCGGGCCGATGTCGGGGATGGCCAGCCAACGTACAACCTGCGCATCCTGCGGGCGCCACGACAGCTTGGTGCGATACGGGTCGCGCAGGCGCCAGCCATTGCTGGTGAGGTCGCGGTTGAGCAGTTCGTCGGCCAACTGGCCGAAGGTCAGTGCGGTGTAGGCGGCGGCATCCTTGACCCGCGCCTGCAGGGCGCGCAACTGGCCTTCGGTCAAGGCCAGCAACAGCGTGCGCTGGGGCTCGAGCAGGCGGGCGAACTGGTGAATCAGGAAGGTCTTGCCGGTGCCGGCAAAGCCCTGCACCGCCACCGACTCATCGATACCACTGAGGAATTCGCGCAGCAGGCGGTTCTGTTGGTCGCTGAGCATCAGGTCGCTGGCCAGGGAAGGCAGGTACACCGGGTGCAGCGGGGTTGCCCGCTGGCGGTAGCTGTCGGCAAACTGGAAGTTCCACTGGCCCTCGGCGTCCAGCAGCTCGTCGGCCTGGTACTCCACCTCGGTCGACAGCAGTGCGATCCCGTTTTCGCCTAGCATGCCCAGGCCCATGGCGAAGGCTTCGCGATCGAAGTGCTGCGCTACCTGCCCCTGAAAGCGCCCCGGTGCGGCGCTTTCGACCTCGTTGGCAATGCGCACGATTTCGGCAAAGCGGCGTTCCTGCGCATCCGCCGAGGCGGTGGCGGGCTGGCGCGGCAGGTTCTGCACGAACAGCACGGCGGCGGCGGCGAGCACGCTGGCGGTGCTGAAGAAGTCGGTGGTGGGCTCGCTGGCGAGGCGGTCGGCCTGGTCGCTGGGCAAAGGCAGGTAGAACATCGGCACCTCGGGTGGAATCAGGGCGGCACGATAGCAATTTTTGCTGTGGAATGCTGGGTTGTGTATGCCTGGGCCGGCCTCTTCGCGGGTGAACCCGCTCCCACAGGGACCTCACATGCCTGGCACTGAGGTAATCCTGTAAGAGCAGCTATACCACCAAGCTACACCACCAAATTCAGCCCCTGCCCCGCTTCAAGGTCTCGCTGGGAAACTCCTTGAACAACTGCCGGTAACTCTCTGAAAACCTTCCCAAATGCCAGAACGACCAACGCATCGCCACCTCGGCCACGGTCACGCCATCGCCACGCAACAGATCGCGCCGCGCACCGTTCAGCCGGCGCAGGCGCAACCAGTGCGCCGGCGGCATTCCGGTAAACGCTTTGAAGGCCTGTTGCAACTGACGCAAAGAAACCCCGGCAGCATCCGCCAGCTCCACCAGGTTCAGCGTCTCCTCCGGGCAGTCGGCCGCCCATTCGCTTACCCGGCGCATGATTGCACGCTCCTCGTCACGCCGGCCCAATGCCACGCCCTGCAGGCGCTGGCAGGCGTTGTCGAGGATGAACAGGCAGTCCTCCAGCAGCTGCTCCGCCAGGGCCTGCCCCTGCAGCGGGCAATCCGCCTGGCCCAGGCGGGTCAGTGTCGCACTCAGCCAACTGCCGAACAGCGCATTCTGCCCGCTGCCCAGCGGCACCATGAACAACCCTTCCAGGCGCTGCGGGTCAAGCCCATGGCGGGCCAGGAAGGCCTGGTCGAACACGACCGCCACTTCCTGGTAGTTTTCTGGCGTGATCCAGATGTTCCGGCTCTGTTCGTTCAGCAGGTACAGGCTGTTCTCGCTGCGGTCGAAGCAGAACGCCAGCGAACCGCTCGGCGCGCGGAAAAACTGCTCCACCCGGGTGTTCAGCCGCTCCTCGTACACCTCCACCCCGTCCAGCCCCAGGCAACGCAGCTCACCGCTGAAATGCCCGGGCGACATCTGCCGGTACTGCTGCTGCCAGCCAGGGGTGGCACGTACTTGTTCGGTTACGTCGGTGGTGTGGTAAGCCTGGACTTGCAGGGCATTGGCGGTTGTCACGCTCGGTCCTAGTTGCACTCTTTTGGTGCATTCATTGCCGGAGAAAGTGGATAGATCAGCCTTGCGGGCTGCGACCAAGATAGTCTCCAGCGCGTCACCTGGGAAGCGGGACGCCTTCGAAACCCTGGAACGGTTTACGCTGGCACGCTTGCTCCCACACCAAAACCCAACCAAGAGGTCTGTATGAACGCCCCCTTCGATCAGCTGTCCGCCTGGCTGAAAGAACACCGGATCACCGAAGTCGAATGCGTGATCAGCGACCTGACCGGCATCGCCCGCGGCAAGATCGCACCCACCGCCAAGTTTCTCCACGAGCGTGGCATGCGCCTGCCCGAGAGCGTGCTGCTGCAAACGGTCACCGGCGACTATGTCGACGATGACATCTACTACAACCTGCTCGATGCCGCCGACATCGACATGGTCTGCCGCCCAGACCCGAGCGCCGTGTACCAGATCCCGTGGGCGATCGAGCCGACCGCGAT
The DNA here is from genome assembly GCF_000814065.1 of Pseudomonas sp. C5pp. Taxonomy (NCBI): domain Bacteria; kingdom Pseudomonadati; phylum Pseudomonadota; class Gammaproteobacteria; order Pseudomonadales; family Pseudomonadaceae; genus Pseudomonas; species Pseudomonas sp. C5pp. Next base: position 47,359 of record NZ_JWLN01000012.1, read on the forward strand.
CGTTATCCACGACACCTTCGACAAGCAAGGCAACCCCATCGAACTGTCACCGCGCAACGTGCTGAAGAAAGTGCTCAAGCTTTATGCAGACAAAGGCTGGCAGCCAATCGTGGCACCGGAGATGGAGTTCTACCTGACCCAGCGCTGCGAAGACCCGGACTTGCCGCTGCAAGTGCCGCTGGGGCGTTCCGGCCGTGCCGAAAGCGGCCGCCAGTCGTTCTCGATCGATGCCGCCAACGAGTTCGATCCGCTGTTCGAAGACGTCTACGACTGGTGCGAGATCCAGGGCCTGGACCTGGACACACTGATCCATGAAGACGGCCCGGCGCAGATGGAGATCAACTTCCGCCATGGCGACGCCCTGGACCTGGCCGACCAGATCACCGTGTTCAAGCGCACCATGCGTGAAGCCGCGCTCAAGCACAACGTGGCCGCCACCTTCATGGCCAAGCCGATCACCGATGAGCCCGGCAGTGCCATGCACCTGCACCAGAGCGTGGTCGACATCGCCACCGGCAAGCCGATCTTCGCCAATGAAGACGGCAGCATGAGCCAGCTGTTCCTGTACCACATCGGCGGTTTGCAGAAGTACATCCCCAAGCTGCTGCCGATGTTCGCGCCCAACGTCAACTCGTTCCGCCGCTTCCTGCCGGACACCTCGGCACCGGTGAACGTCGAGTGGGGTGAGGAAAACCGTACCGCCGGGCTGCGCGTACCCACGTCAAGCCCCGAGGCAATGCGCGTGGAAAACCGCCTGCCGGGCGCCGACGCCAACCCGTACCTGGCAATCGCCGCCAGCCTTCTGTGCGGCTACCTGGGCATGGTCGAGCGCATCGAGCCCAGCGCACCTGTGCAGGGCCGTGCCTACGAGCGGCGCAACCTGCGCCTGCCGATCACCATCGAGGACGCGCTGCAGCACATGGAAGACTGCGAGACCGTGCAGCAGTACCTGGGCAAGCAATTCGTCCAGGGTTACGTGGCGGTCAAGCGTGCCGAGCACGAGAACTACAAGCGGGTTATCAGTTCGTGGGAGCGTGAATTCCTGATGCTGAGCGTCTGACCTTTTCGCGGTACCTGTGGGAGCGGGTTTACCCGCGAATGCTGTGGTGCATTCAACGACGTATTCGCGGGTAAACCCGCTCCCACAGGGCACGAGCCCCTGCACCGAACTCGAAGAACAATACCAACGAGGTGTCCCCATGCGTCATCTGCAAGCCCTGATCCCCGCCGCATTCACCCTGCTGTTCGCCACCACTACCCAGGCCACTCCCTCGGTCAGCGTGTACAACTGGACCGACTACATCGGTGACACCACCGTGGCCGACTTCCAGGCCAGCAGCGGGATCAAGGTGGTCTATGACGTGTTCGACTCCAACGAAACACTGGAAGGCAAGCTGCTGGCCGGGCGCACCGGCTATGACGTAGTGGTGCCATCCAACCACTTCCTCGCACGCCAGGCACAGGCGGGTGCCTTCCTGCCGCTGGACCGCAGCAAGCTGCCGAACTGGCAGCATCTGGACCCCAAGCTGCTCAAGCAACTTGAACAGAACGACCCGGGCAACCAGTACGCCGTACCCTACCTGTGGGGTACCAACGGCATCGGCTACAACATCGACAAGGTCAAGGCGGCCCTGGGCGTCGACCATATCGATTCATGGGCGGTGCTGTTCGAGCCCGAGAACCTGAAAAAGCTCAAGCAATGCGGCGTGGCGTTCATGGACTCGCCCGACGAACTGTTCCCGGCCGTGCTCAACTACCTGGGCATGAACCCGCGCAGCGAAAAACCGGCCGACTACGCCAAGGCGGAAGCCCGCCTGCTCGAACTGCGCCCCTATATCACCTACTTCCACTCCTCCAAGTACGTTTCCGACCTGGCCAATGGCGATGTCTGCGTGGCCTTCGGCTACTCCGGCGACGTGTTCCAGGCCGCCAACCGCGCCGTGGAAGCGAAGAGCGGGGTAAAGATCGCCTACAGCATTCCCAAGGAAGGCAGCAACCTGTGGTTCGACCTGCTGGCCATCCCCAAGGACGCCAACAACCCCGAACAGGCCCTGGCGTTCATCAACTACCTGCTCGACCCCAAGGTGATCGCCAAGGTCAGCGCCACGGTCGGATATGCCAATGCAAACCCCGATGCCCAGGCCTACATGGACGCATCGCTGGTAAACAACCCTGAGATCTACCCACCCCAGGACGTGCTGGACAAGCTGTACATCTCCAGCACGCCGAGCCCGAAGATCATGCGTGTCATGACTCGCTCCTGGAGCAAGATCAAGTCCAACCGCTGAGCCGAGAACGCCCATGTCTTTCACTACCCAACACACCGCTTCGTACTATGCCGCCACGGCACGCGATGCGGCGCCCTACCCCAGCCTGGACGGCGAGCTGAGCGCCGATGTGTGCGTGGTCGGCGGCGGGCTGACCGGGGTCAATACCGCCCTGGAACTGGCCGAGCGCGGCCTCTCGGTGGTGCTGCTGGAGGGCCGACGCATCGGCTGGGGTGCCAGCGGCCGCAATGGCGGCCAGCTGATTCGCGGCATCGGCCATGACGTCAGCGGCTTTGCCCGGCATGTCGGCCAGGACGGCGTGCAATACCTGAAACAGGCCGGCATCGATTCGGTAGCGCTGGTGGCCAGCCGCATCGCCCGGTACGGCATTGCCTGCGACCTGCGCTGGGGCTTCTGCGAACTGGCCAACACCCCTGCGCAGTTCGCCGCCTTCAAGGGCGAACAGGACGATCTCGTCGCACTCGGCTATCGCCCTGAAACCCGCCTGGTCAGTGCCGACCGGCTGCATGAAATCGTTGCCAGCGACCAATACGCCGGCGGCCTGGTAGACATGGGCTCGGGCCACCTACACCCGCTTGATCTGGTCCAGGGCGAAGCCCGCGCCGCCCATGGCCTGGGCGTACGCATCTTCGAGCAAAGCCCGGTGTTGCGCATCGAGCATGGCCCCCGCGTGACCCTGCACACGGCTCGTGGCAGGGTGCGGGCAGGCAGCCTGGTGTTGGGCTGCAACGCACACCTCGATGAACTGGAGCCACGCCTGAGCGGCAAGGTGCTGCCGGCCGGCAGCTACGTGGTGGCTACCGAGCCATTGCCCGAGTCACTGGCCAGCAGCCTGATCCCGCAGAACATGGCGCTGTGCGACCAGAAAGTCGGCCTGGACTACTACCGCCTCACGGCAGACCGGCGCTTGCTGTTCGGCGGCGCCTGCCACTATTCCGGTCGCGACCCCAAGGACATCGCCGCCTACATGCGGCCCAAGGTGCTGAAGGTGTTTCCGCAACTGGCCAACGTGCGTATCGAATACCAGTGGGGAGGCATGATCGGCATCACCGCCAACCGCTTCCCCCAAGTCGGGCGCCTCAGCCAGCACCCCAATGTTTACTACGCCCAGGGCTATTCCGGGCATGGGCTGAACGTGACGCACTGGACAGCGAAACTGCTGGCCGAAAGCATCGCGCTCGGCCACAGCCAGGGGCTGGACGTGTTCAGCGCCGTGCCACACCTGACCTTCCCCGGCGGCAAGGCACTACGCTCGCCGCTGCTGGCGCTGGGGATGTTGTGGTATCGATTGCGGGAGGTGCTGGGTTGAGTTCGCCACGAGCTTTGCGGCGCCTGTGAGACCGAGCGCCGCGCGGGCGGCGCTCGGTCTCACAGGCGCAGAAAAACTCAAGACAAACCCTTCCAACCCCTCCAACTTTCTACCATTTCACAATCGATTGAACCTACCCACTGGCCAACTGCCCCGCACCTGCTAGCGTTGTTCTGGCCGACCTATCATGGATGCATCTTCATCATGAAATCATTGCCCCGCATTACCCTGTTGTGCGCCGCACTGCTTACCATGGCCGCCTGCTCCAGCAATCGCGTGGACCCAAAGGACTACTCCGGCTTCCTCAAGGATTACAGCCGGCTGCAGGAAACCAAGAGCCCGTCGGGTGACCCGGTGATGCGCTGGATCGACCCCAAGGTCAACGTCAACCAGTACAGCCAGGTGTTCATCGAGCCCAGCCAGTTCTACCCCAAGCCGCAGCCGACGCCGGTCATCTCGGCGCAGACGCTGCAGGAAATCACCCGCTACTTCAACGAAGCGCTGCGCCGTGAAATGGGCAGCGTGGTACCGCTGGCCAAGGGCCCCGGCCCGGGCGTGATCGTGGTGCGCCCGGCCATCACTGCGGTGTCCACCAGCAACGAGGGTCTCAAGCCTTATGAGGTCATCCCTATCGCGCTGATTTCAGCCGGTGTGAACACCGCCATGGGCGGCCGTGACCAGGAGGTGGATGTCGGCGTGGAAGCTGCGTTCCTCGATGGTGCCAGTCAGAAAGTGCTGGCCCAGGTCGTGCGCAAGGGCACGGGGCAGGATCTGGAGAACAAGACCACGCAACTGACCCTGAATGACGTCAAGCCGGTGCTGGATGGCTGGGCCAAGGACATGCGCGCGAGTTTCCTGGAAGCGAAGCAGAAAGCCCGCTAAAGCCTCACTGGTCCATGTAGGAGCGGCCTTGTGTCGCGATGGGGCGCGGAGCGGCCCCAGATCCACGTATTCAAGCTGAAATCGCTGGGGCTGCTTCGCAGCCCTTTCGCGACACAAGGCCGCTCCTACAGTTGACCGCGTCAGCATTCGACGAAGGCAACGGCCAGGCCGCCGCGCGAAGTCTCCTTGTAGTTTGCATGCATGTCCGCCCCGGTATCACGCATGGTGCGGATCACCCGGTCGAGCGAGATGAAGTGCTCGCCATCCCCCCGCAACGCCATCTGCACGGCGTTGATCGCTTTCACCGCAGCAATCGCGTTGCGCTCGATGCACGGCACCTGCACCAGGCCGCCGACAGGGTCGCAGGTCAGCCCAAGGTTATGCTCCAGGGCAATCTCGGCGGCATTTTCCAGCTGCGGCGGCGTAGCGCCCAGCACCTGGGCAAGGCCGGCAGCGGCCATCGAACAGGCCGAACCTACCTCGCCCTGGCAACCAACCTCGGCCCCGGAAATCGACGCATTCTTCTTGCACAGGATACCGACCGCCGCTGCCGCCAGCAGGAAGTCCACCACGTCCGCGTCGCACGCCCCCGGGTTGAACTTCGTGTAGTAATGCAGCACCGCCGGAATGATGCCGGCCGCACCATTGGTAGGCGCTGTGACCATGCGCCCGCCGGCGGCATTCTCTTCATTCACCGCAAGGGCGAACAGGTTGACCCATTCCATGGCGCTGAGGGTGGAACCGATCACGTTGGGCTTGCCCAGCTCCTGCAGGCTGCGATGCAGCCGCGCCGCACGGCGCTTGACGTGCAACCCGCCCGGCAGGATGCCTTCATTGCGCAGGCCATTGTCGACGCATTCACACATGGCACCCCAGATCCGCAGCAGGCCCTCGCGTACCTCGGCCTCCGGGCGCCAGGCGCATTCGTTGGCCATCATCAGCTGCGCCACACTCAAGCCATGGCCCTTGCACAAGGCCAGCAATTGCGCAGCGCTGTCGAACTCGTACGGCAGCACCACCGCGTTCGCTTCGACCGCTGGCGCATCGATCTCGGCTTGCTCGACGATAAAGCCACCGCCCACCGAATAGTAGGTCTGGCGCAACAGGCTGCCCTGCCCGTCCATGGCTTCCAGGCTCATGGCATTGGGGTGGTACGGCAGGTTCTCGTCGAGCAGCAGCATGTCGCGGCTGTACTCGAACGCCAGCGGGTGGCTGCCATCGAGCATCAGGCAGTGCTCCTGCATCACCTGGCCAATGCGCGACTCGATGGTGGCCGGGTCGATGCGGTCCGGCCACTGGCCCATCAGGCCGAGCAGGCAGGCGCGATCGGTGGCATGGCCAACCCCGGTGGCCGACAGCGACCCGTACAACCGCACCTCGACACGGCTTGCCCGGGCCAGCAGCCCCTGTTCGCGCAGGGCCTGGGCAAAGGTAGCCGCCGCCCGCATCGGGCCGACGGTGTGGGAACTGGACGGCCCGATGCCGATTTTGAAAAGGTCGAAAACACTGATAGCCATGCTAATGCCTGACCGTGCCCGGGTATGAAACCGCAGGACGGTTATCTGGAGAAATTGAGCGATATTGCGATTTTGCGCGATACTGCCGCGCTGGCTCACGGATGACCAACGAAACTTCCTAAGCAAGGCTTTAGTGGTACTAAACGATGCGACGACAACTCAATGGCCAGACGTTCGTCTGGCTACACGTGTTCGCCTGTGCGGCCCGGCACTTGTCCTTCACCCGCTGTGCCGAAGAGCTGCACATTACCCCGGGTGCCGTCAGCCAACAGATGCGCCAGCTGGAGGAACGCCTGGGCTACCAGCTGTTCCTGCGTCGGGCACGTGGTGTGGAACTGAGCGCCGAAGGGCAACGCCTGGCACAGACGGTGACCGAAGCCTACGGCAGCATCGAAGCCGAACTGCTGCGCCTGGACGCGGGTGAAATCCGCGGCACCTTGCGCCTGCGCTCGATCCCGTCGTTCCTGGCCAAATGGCTCACGCCTCGCCTTCCGCGCTTTCAACAACGCTACCCGGACATCGAGCTGCGTCTGGTGGCCGAAGACAGTGCCCAGGCGTTGACCCCGGGCGATTTCGACCTGGCCATCGACCTGAACGATGGCAGCTACCCCGGCATGCTCTCGACACCACTGCTGGACGAGCAGATCTTCCCCGTGTGCTCCCCCACCTTGCTGCGCGGGCGCCCGCCGCTGCACGGGCCGGCGGACCTTGTGCACTACCCGCTGCTGCACGACATAACGGCCTGGCGCGGCAGTTCGGAATATGCCGAATGGGAGTTCTACCTGGAGGGCATCGGCGCCGCCGGCCTGGATGTGCGGCGCGGGCATACCTTCAACCGCAACCACCTGACCATCGAGGCGGCGATTGCCGGCATTGGCGTGGCGATTGCCCGGCGCACGCTGCTCAACGACGAACTGGAGCGCGGCGCACTGATCGTGCCGTTCGGGGTGCCTATCGCCAATCACAAGCGCTATGTAGTGCATTACCCACCGGGCGGGCTTAACCAGCCGGGGGCGCGGGCGGTGCATGACTGGCTGGTGGAGGAAGCGCGGGGGTTCAGGGAGTTGCACCCGCTGAACAAAGACTAGGCCAGCCAATTGCGCTTGCACGCTGCAAATGACTCATTGAATTGGCAAGGACCCTGTGGGAGCGGCTTTAGCCGCGAACACCGGCGCAGCCGGCGCCATGCACCGCGTTGGATTCTTCGCGGGTAAACCCGCTCCCACAGGGTGCGCAGAGCGCTTGCGAGATTTGTGCTTCAGTAGGCCTGCTTGCCGGTAAACGCATTCAACGTGCGCACCAGGATGACGAAATCCAGCCACAGCGACCAGTTATTGATGTACTCGATGTCCGAGTCCACCCGCTGGATCATCTGTTCGATATCCCTGGTTTCGCCCCTGAACCCACGCACCTGCGCCAGGCCGGTCATGCCAGGCTTGATATTGTGGCGAGCGAAGTAGTCGACGATGTCCTGCGAATACAGCGTGTCATGCTGCAACGCATGCGGCCGCGGCCCTACCAGCGACATCTCCCCGGTCAGCACATTGAACAACTGCGGCAGTTCATCGAGGCTGGTGCGGCGGATAAAGGCGCCGACCCGGGTCAGCCGTGGGTCATCCCTCTGCGCCTGCTTCACCACGCCATCTTCCGGCTGGTGGACATGCATGCTCCTGAACTTCCAGATACGGAACGCCTCCCCCGTCCAGCCGGTGCGCTCCTGACGGAAGAAAACCGGGCCTCGGCTATCGAGCTTGATGGCCAGCGCAACGGCCAGCAACACCGGCGATGCCAGCAACAGGATCAGCGCCGCCAACACCCTGTCCTCGAGGTTCTTCAAGAACAGGCTCATGCCCGTCAACGGTGTTTCCGACAAGGTCAGCACAGGTATGCCGGCAATTTCCCGCACGCTGTGATTGATCAGGCGCAACGAGAAGATATCCGGTACCCAGTTCACCGCAATGCATTTGTCGAGCAACTTGAGATACACATCGTTGATGACCTCGGAACCGCCCAGCGGGGTCACCAGGTACACCGTGCGAATGCCATGGCGGGCCACGATATCGTCGAGGTCGGCAATAAGCCCGAGCACCGGCATGCGCTGCTTTCCTTCGGCACTTTCGCGCCCCGGCTCATCGGCATTGTCGATCAGCACGCAACCCAGCACGCGTTCGCCGAACCAGGGGTTGTTGCTGATTTTCTGATACAGGAAGTTGGCCAAGTCACCGGCGCCAATGATCAGGGCGTTGTCCAGGCGTGCATGGGCGGTAAAGCGCTTTTGCAATTCGCGCACGGCAAAGTGCAGGAACAACTGGGCGATGTAGCCAATGATGAACAACTGCACGACCAGCAGTCGCGAATAGGTTTCGCTCTGTTTGGCCAGGAAGGCCATGACCACCAGGAAGCAAAAGGTTGCCGACCAGGCCTTGAACAGCCGGAAAGCCTTGATGGAAAGCCCGACGTTGGTACGGTAGATCGCATAGTGATCGTAGATGACTGCCAGTGCGCCAACCAGCAACAGCAGCATGATCACGTAATCGGAAGTGATGTAGCCGAACTGGTCGTAGATCAGGTACCACGCAATACCGGTGACTGCAATTCCATCGAGGCCGGCCTGAATGGCGTTACTTACGCTGCTTCTTCTCTGCAGTAAGGAACGACTGCTTCTGGGCTCTAAGACCATTTCAGACCTCATCAATCTGCGCGCAGCAAATGCCTTCCACCAACAAGCAAGCCTTGACAACGGCTCATGCAAAGCCCGTGGAGCAAAATCCTGCAGCCGCAAGCCATTGATCAAACTGTAGCAGCCATCCGCCATCAGCGTGCCCGGAATCACCGTTCGTGCGGATTCTGGCGCTCATACGGTGTGCCTGGCCGTCCGCCGTCGCGGCGGAACAGCAGGGTACGCACGAGGAACAACGGGTTGCCCACGACATAGCGAATGAACAAACGCTTCGGCTCGCGCAACAGCCGATACAGCCACTCCCCACCCAACCGCCGCAACCACTCGGGCGCCCGGCTGACCTTGCCGCCGAGAAAATCCAGGATCGCGCCACCGCACACGATCAGGCACGGCCCCCCAGCGGCCGCCAGCCTTGCCGCCACAACCTCCTGCCTGGGCATTCCCATGCCCAGCACGATCAGCTCAGGTTGCGACTCCCTGGCCAGTTGCAGGTAGGTATCGACGCTGGCAAAGCCATCGTGGACCGACACCGGCACCACCCCGAACGTGGCTGTGCTGCGCTGCACGGCCTGGTCCAGGTAAGGCGGTCGGGTGCCCCAGAACGCAACCCGCCGCCCGCGGTAGGCAGCCAGAAGCCGAGGAATGAAGTCGGTGCCATTCATGTTGAGCCCTGGCTCAAGCCCCAGCCGACGATACAGGATCGCGAGGCCGGAACCGTCGCGCAGCAGCACGCCGGCCGCCGACAATGCCTGGTAGCAGGCGCCATCACGAACCACCAGGTTCATTGCATGGGCATTGACGAAACCCAGCACGGTCGTGGCTTCCGGGGCGCTGAGCCTGTCCAGCAGGCGCTGCGCGGCAGTGGCATCCGGCACCACTTCGAGCTTGCCGACAAGGGTGTTCCAGCGTTCTTGCCAATGAGCCATCAGTCTTCATCCCGTTTCGAACGTACCCATTCAACCTGTCGCTTGATCAGGAACCGCAAATACAAGGGGAGCTTCCTTGCAGCGTAGAACGGCGCGTACAGCAGCACGGAGAACGGGATCAGTTCGCGACAGAAACGCGCCCAGGCCACTGCGACGGCAAGGCCGAGCAAGGCCAGCGCGCAAAGGGCGATCCACGCAGGTGCCGCCAGGCCGAACAGCAGGTACGCCAGCCAGGCCACCAGGTTTAGGCCGAGCAAAGCCAGCACCAGCAACGCCAGCGGCGGCACCAGCAGGTCCAGGGTCATGGCCAGCAAGCTGCCGTTACGCTGGGTGATTGCCGCCAGCGCACGCTTGGGCGCATCGGCCAGCATCAGGCTCAGGTGCCCATGTTCCCAGCGGGTGCGCTGGCTGCCCAGGCCTTGCTGGCTGGCAGGGAAACGGCTGCTGACCACGGCCTCGGGGCAGAACACTGGCGGCTTGCCCTGCTGGCACAGGTCCAGGCCCAGCTTCACATCCTCCACCAGGTGCCCGTTGGCCAGGTCGATCAAGGCCAGGTCACGCCAGCCGAATGCCATGCCGGCGCCCATCAGCTGGCATGGCAGGCCCAGCCGCGCCCAACCACGCGGGCGCACCAGGTTCTTGACCCGCCAGGCGAACTCGGCAACCTGCACTGTCAACCCAGCCCCTGCCGGTGCGTACATCAGGTACAGCGCCTGCACCGGGCGAGCGACTTCGCGGTAGCGCCGCGCCAGGCGCTCGATCGCCCCCTCGCCCACCTGGCAGTCGGCATCCACCACGATCACCACCTCGGGCGGCTGGTCGGCCAGGTGGCGCACGCCGAAGTCCAAGGCGTAGCCCTTGCCGCGCAACCGTGCATCGTGGCGCTCCACCACTTCGGCACCCGCCTCGCGCGCCAGTTGCGCGGTGTCGTCAGTGCAGTTGTCCGCCACCACCAGCAAGCGGTCGCCAGGCCGCAACTGCGGAGCAATGCTCGCCAGCGTGGCACCAATTATCGAAGCCTCGTCGTGAGCTGGCACCAGCACTGCCACCTGCGGACGGGCGGTGTTGCCCATCGGCTGCGCGCGTGCAGGCAGGCACGCCATCAGCACCTGCACCAACAGCAGCAGCACCGGCAACAGGACGATGGCCGCCAGCATGCCCAGTATCCAAGCCAATACACTCATCATGCGGATGCCTTGAAATAGCTGGCCAGCCTGGCCGCCTCGGTATCGATGTCATGCCGTTGCAGCACACGCTGGCGTGCCGCCTCGCCCATGCGCTGCAGCACTTCGGCAGGTTGTGCCAGGCAATCGGCCATGGCCGCTGCCAGCTCGTCCACGGCGCCGGCAGGGAACAACCAGCCGTTTTCGCCCGGCCGCACCAGCTCGGGAATGCCTGCCACATAGGTGGTCAGCACTGGCCTGCGCAAGGCCATCGCCTCCATGATCACCACCGGCAAACCTTCGGCAAAGCTGGGCAGCACCAGCGCACGCGCCGCCAGGATTTCCTCGCGCACCTGTGCGCTGCTGATCCAGCCGGTGATGCGCACCTGCTGCTGCAAGCCATGCCGTGCAATCAACGCCTCGACCTGGCCACGCATTTCACCGGCGCCGGCCAGCACCAGTTCGAAGGCGATCGAACGGGCGGCCAGTACTCGCGCGGCCTCGAGCAGCAGCAACTGGCCTTTCTGTTCGCACAGGCGGCCGACGCACACCAGGCGCGGCGCCGTGGGCACGCCAACCGGTGCCACCTCATGGAAACTGCGCTCGAGGCCGCAATGCACCACCTTCACCTTGGCCCAGTGGTCGTGTGCCACCCAGCGAAACAACTGGCTGCGCCCGTACGAGCTGACCGCCGCGACAAATGCGGCACGCCGCACCTTCTCGCCCATGTGCAGAAACTGCGGCTTGTCGAACTCCTCCGGCCCGTGCACGGTAAAGCTGTAGGCCGGCCCGCCCAGCACATTGGCCAGCATCACCACCTCGGTGGAATTGGTGCCGAAATGTGCATGCACATGTCTTGCCTCGCCAGCCTGCAACCATTGCAGTACCTGGCAGGCCTCGGCCAGGTAGACCAGGTGGTAGGGCCAGGCGCGGTCGGCCCGCAAGCCAACGCGCATGGCCAACTGCAGCGCCCGGAAGAACCGGCGCGGCTGTGCCCGCAGCACTTGCCAGGCCGGTGCCAGCAACCCCTTGATGCCATGCTGCAGCACATAGCGGGTCTTGGCCCGCTCGCTCGCGTCGTCGGCATCCTGCAACTCGGCGTCCCACCCGCGCAGGGCAATACGCTGCACCTCTACCCCCTGGCGCTCCAGCGCCAGGATCTCGCGGCGGATGAAACTGTGGCTGACCTTCGGGTACTGGTTTATGAAGTAAGCAATGCGCATAGAAATCCAGATCAAGACCCGCGTAGTGAACATTCAGACCTGCCGCGGCAGGGCTGGCGATTACTTCAGGCTGTCGACTACCGGCGGCCGGGGCCCCGCCGATGCCATCTCGTCAGATACATCCCCCTGTTCCCCTTGTAGTTCAAGGTTGTGACCGCTGCCTGGCAACACGGCCTGCAAGCGGGCGAAAACATCGTCGAGCAGCACCTGGCGGCGGCGGTACATTGCCCGTTTCTTCGCCGGAATATCCTGTTCCGCCCGCTGTACCGCAGCCAGCGGAAGGGCGAAGAAGTCAGCATGGTTCGATGCGGTAGCGCCGTGCTCCAGCCAGATCACATCATAATTGGCCGCCAGGTCGTGGCCTTTGTCGTTGCCAAAATACGCGTGCCGATGGTGGCGGCAGGCGTCACTGACGGCATACAGGTGCGCCACGCCCAGGGTCCTGGCCAGGCACTTCAATGCCTCGATCAGCAGGCTGCGCGGGCGCAACCCTTCGAAGTCCTTGGTCAGGTCGCGGTAGATGGCCAGTGAAGTTTCGCTGTCGATCCCCTTGTGGATGCCCTGCACGGCACCGATGAACAGGCAAAGCTCGCCCTGGCTGCGGCACAGGCTGAACGCCAGGGATGCCACGCGCAAGTCGCTCTGGAACAGGTTCAATACCAACTCGCCTTCGCGCTTGAACCAGATCGGCCGGTCCAAAACCAGACGACAACCCGGCGAATGGCTGGACAGCTCGCACAACGTCAGGCTTTCGTCCCGCCCCAGCAGCAACAGCGCCGGAAACTGCCCGGCCAGCACTTCGAAGTGCGAAGCCACCACCTCCAGGCGCTGCGGGGCTTCCCAGCATTTGCTGAGGTAAGGCCACTGCACGACACCGATGCAATCCACCCCTAGCCGCTGCAAGCCTTGCTGGCCCAGCGCCGCCGTCATGCGCTGCAGGAAGGCATTCAGTTCAGGCCATTGCCTGGCAATCTGCAGCGCCAACCTGCACTTGTTGTTCAGCGCCCGCAACGAGTAGCCCGGTTGCAAGGTAAACACGCTTTTGACGATCGTGCCGAGCATCATGGGCCTCTCTCACTTGTACTCGATCAACGTCGATTTGCCGGCCGCGATGCGGTGGCGCAGGAACTTCAGTTGCCCGAGCATTTCCGGGAACTTGCCCAATACCAGAAACACCGCCTGTAGCCAGTTCTCCCTCACCGACTTGCCACCACGGCGGGCCAGGCGTACGGCCTGCAGCGGGTAGACCGCCAGCAAGAGCAGGCCCCAGCCGCCCAGCAGCAGGCAGGCCAGCACGATTGCCACGGGGATGCCCAGACCCCACAGCCAAGCGCGGCGCGATTCGCGCAACCAGTGCCGCTCGGGCGGCTGACCATGCAGGTAAGCCCCTTCGGCATAGGCGTGGCCAGCGCGCAGACTACGCCGCCACCACTGGCTGAAACGGGTCATGCCGGCGTCGTGCAGGGTCATCTCGGCGTCCAGGCGCCAGACTTTCCAGCCCTTAGCCCGCAGGCGCACGCACAGCTCGGGCTCCTCTCCGGCAATCAGCTCGGGGCGAAAGCCGCCGACGGCGGCAAAGGCATCTGCTCGCATCAGGGCATCGCCACCACACGCCTTGGCCTCGCCAATGGGGGTGTCCCACTCCAGGTCGCACAACAGGTTGTACACCGACCGCTGGGGGAAGCGCTCGCGTCGGCGGCCACACACCACGGCCACGTCGGGGTGGTCGTCGAGAAACGCCTGCGCCGTGGCCAGCCAGCCGCCATCCACCTCGCAATCGCCATCGACGAACTGCACCCGTTGCAGCGACGGCAACCGCCGTTGCAAGGCGAAAAAGCCTTCGTTGCGCGCGCGTGCCGCAGTGAACGGGGTGTCCATGTCCAGCGCCAATACCTCTACCCCCAAGCTGCGGGCCAAGTGCGGTGAACCATCGGTAGAGCCGGAGTCGACGTACATGATCTTGTCCGTACCCTGTAGCAGCGAACGCAGGCAACGCTCCAGGCGCAGGCCTTCGTTGCGGCCAATCACCACCACACCGATGCCGCTCGCCATGGGCCTCACTCGACGGGCGCCGTGGCGGCCGGTTGCCTGGCCTTGATGATGGCCGGCACCCCCACCGCCAGCGAATTGTCCGGCACATCCACCAGCACCACGGCGTTGGCACCGATGATCACGTCGTTGCCGATACGGATGCTACCCAGCACCTTGGCCCCGGTGCCGATATCGACGTTGTTGCCGAACACTGGTGCAATCGGCTCATCGACGTTCTTCAGGCCCACCACTACCCCGTTGCGGATGCGGCAGTCATCGCCAAACCGGGCATAGCCGCTGACTACGATGCCGCCAAAATGGTCGATGACGAAGTTGCGGCCGATCACCACCTCGCACGGCAGCTCCACACCCGTGATGATCTGCACGAACTTGAACAGGACCTTGTAGATGAGCGAAAACAGTTTTCGCAGCAGTGCCGGGCGCACCCCATAGCGCCAGCGGCCGAAGCGGTACACCAGCAATACCCAGAAGCCCTGGGCGCCCCAGTCGCCACCATGGGCACGCAGGTCGGCACGTATATTCTCGAACATGGCTCCACCTACCTTGTCGGTTGGCTGGCGTACCGGGTCTTGAACAACAGAGACCAGGTCGCCCGGCAGTGACGCCAGCAGGCCTGTATTGCGCCCCGACCGCGTCGTTTCAACAGCGCCTTGAGTGCCAGTACCAGGTCGCCCAAGGTGACCAGCAGCATGTGCAGGGCAAGGCCCGCCAGCCCATGATGCTTGCGGAAGTACAGCAGCTCGCTTTCGATCTGGTATGACGAGATCTGCCGGCTGGCCGCCTCCAGTTCGGCCACCGATCTGGAGCTTTCCCCTCCGATGTGCACCACCGTGGTATGCGGGTAGAACACCACCTTCCAGCCTGCAGCCTTCACCCGCTTGCAGTGGTCGACCTCCTCGTAATAAAGAAAGTAGCGCGGGTCGAACAGGCCCACCTGGTCGAGCACTTCGCGGCGCACCAGGTAGAAGCAGCCAGGCAGCCAGTCGCACTCGCGGACCGAAGCGTGGTCCCAATCCATTTCGTCGACCATTTTCAAACCCGGGAAGAAACGCCCCAACCCGGTACGCCCGACGAACACGTTGAACGGCGTGGGGAAGTAGCGGCAACTGGGCTGCAGGGCGCCGTCGCGTCCCTCCAGGCGTACCCCCAGCACACCGCACTCCGGGTGGGCTTCCATGTAGTCGAGGGTTTTCTGCAGTGAATCGGCGGCGACAAAGGCGTCGGTGTTCAGCAGCAAGGCGTACTTGCCCTTCAGGTGCGCCAGCAACTGGTTGTTGGCCCGGCCGAACCCCACGTTCTGCTTGTTGCTCAGCAGCAGCGCCTGCGGGCATACCTCGGCCATGCGCTGCAGCGAGTCATCGGCCGAGGCATTGTCCACCACAAGGTAGCTGGCCAGCCGTTCGCTGTCGGCCCGACGCAGTGCATCGAACATCGGCTGCAGCAGCCCGGCCGTGTTGAAATTGACCACCATGACGTCCACAGGTTTGCTAGCCATTGTTGCCGTCCCCGAAGAAATACTGGCGCCTTTGCGCCATCAGCTGCGGCTCCAGTTGCGGGTCGTAGGCTCCATTGCGCTGCTTGACCAGGTCGATCCATGGGTAGGCTTCGCAACGTGCCTCAACCCGCTTGATCAACGCCTCGGTGGTGCATATGAACTCTGCAGGGTTGCCACCGAACACCGTGCCCGGCGGCACATCCTTGGTCACCACGGCACCGGCGGCCACGATCGACTCAGGCCCGATGGTGACGCGAGGCATGACGATTGCACCGTGGCCGATGAAGCAGTTGTCCTTGATGTCGATGAAACCGACCGAATCCAGGTGCTTGCCGAAGCGATGTTCGATCAGCAATACCACCCCGTCATGACCGATCAGGGTGCAGTCGGACAGCCCCACACTGTTGCCGATGCGAACCAGCGAAGGGTCGAGGAACTTGCAGCCTGTATTGACATAGAAGTTGCTGCCTACCGAGTGGAAGTTGCCCCAGCGGGCAAGGTAGGCCCCCCACTCAAGCCCCGACGGCTTGCAGAACCTCCTGTAGAAGGAGCTTCCTCGCCCCGTTGCATGGACATAGTGCGCCACTGCCTTGCGTATCCATCCCTTCATTCTGCCAGCCTCGCAATCAAAGCCATCTGGACTGTCCCTGAGGCGCATCCGGTCTCGTTCTTGTGGGTGCTGACCGTCGCGCACTCAACCCGTTTACAACATGCATTACCCCACCGCGTCGCTGGCCGCGCTCAGCCTGGCATCGAGGTGGTCGGCCAGGCGTACCGCAAACTGCAGCAGCGGCATGGTCGGATTGCAAGCGCCGCCCGTGGCAAAGATGCTGCTGCCGGCGACATAAAGATTTTCGGTACCGAACACCTTGCAGTTGGTATCGACAACACCAAACTGCGCCGAAGACGCCATGCGCGTGGTACCCATGTGATGGGCATGTGGCGACAACTTCAGCGGTATCGAGGTGTCGTAAACGAAGTCATTGAGCTTGATGTAGCCCAGGTCCATGGCAGCCCACTGCTTGGCCAGCTCGCTTCCGATGCACTTGATGGTGTGCCGGTCATCAGCGGTCAGGGCCCAGTTGATATTGACCTTGGCCACGCCCAGTGCGTCCTTCTCCTCCAGCAGCGAAACGCGGCTGTGCAGGTTGGGAAACTGCTCGATCATGGTGCTGATGACGCCATCACCGGGGCAGTTGAACTTGGCCACGAAGGCGATCTTGCTGGCTACTCCCATGTCGCAGGCCAGGTTCTCCAGAAAATGCTTCACCTCGGCAGTACGACCATAGGTTTGCACATCAGCCAGCAAGGCAGCCCTGACGTTGCCCTTGCCTGCCTTGTACTCCTCAACGAAAGCATCGGTGGTGTAGTACTCACGCGGGTCAGGGGCCAGCCTCGAATTGAGGATGAAGGTGCCAAGATCAATGTTCAGATGCTCCATGAAGCACCCGCCGACCAGCCCGTCCTTGCTCACGATCCCCGCCGCCGCCAACGACTCGCTGTTGAGCAGTTGCCGGGCATTCTCGATGGCACCTGTAGCGAGTACGAAGTTTCTTGCAACCAGGCGCTGGCGATTGCACTCGTAATCGGAAAGCACGACTGCAGCCAGGTGACCGGAGGCCTGGTCGAACTCCAGGTTCACGCAATTGCAGTTGATGAATACATCCAGGCCCTGGGTCTGCTCCAGGGCCGTGGCGTACTTCTGCGCAAAGCGCGTTGGCGGGCTGAGCAGAAAGCGGTCCGGTTCGAAGTCACCGCCGTCGAGGCCATCATTCAACGCGTGAAAGTCCGCCCCTGGCGGCAGGTCGACGATATCCATGGCAGCAGGCAGGTAGCCTGCGATCTCCGAATAAGGAATGGGCCAGCCAGGCAAGTCGCCAATGGGGGGAACTGCGAAGTCCGAGGGGCTGAACGGCCGGCAGCGGCCGGCCCAATGGTTGGATGTGCCGCCCAGGTAACGCAGGCGAGCTTCCCCGGCATACAGCTCCAGGCCAGTGGATGCACAGGCGTACAAGGCTTGCGAGTTCGCCGAGTACTCGCGCCCGCCACCTTCGGCAAGCAGGACGCTCCAGCCGGCGGCGGCCAGGCGCAGGCCCAGGGTGATACCGGCCGGGCCGGCGCCGATGATGCAGACATCGTAACTGTCGCGCAGCGCCTTCTGCTGCTGATAGTCCCTGATCATGCGTGCTCGTTCCGGAAGTAACGGGACGGCAGTACCCAGCCGTTGATCACCACGAACCCAGGCTTGCCAGCAGGTTGGCTGGCGACGGCTGGCGTAGCAGCGAACACCACACCACCTACACCCAGCAAGACACAACTCTGGAGAAACCCCCTACGACCCAATTGCGCAGTACAAAACGTAAGTTTCCCCATGATCCAATGACCTGCACCTTAGAAAGTTTCACCCGACAAGCCGAATTACAGCCAGTTGAAAAAGGCTGTCAGCAGCGCCCCGCAAAGCGCCCCGACCAGTAGCATCGGCAGTACCACCAGCTCACGCCTCAGGCTGAACATATCCAGCTTGCGATTCACGTACACGATCAACACAAGGGTTGGCACGGTATGCAGGGCAACCCCCCAGATCGCCCAGTCAACGCCACCGATCGCCAGCAACAGTGGCAGCCCCCCCCACAACGAGACCAGGCGGATGATGTTATCCATGGCCTGGTACCTGGTCAGGCCCAGGGCAATCCACACCTGATGAGCCAAGGTATAGCGCAATGTGAGGAACGACAGCGAAAGAATGGCCATCATCGGGCCAGCTTCACGGTAGCGATCGTCGTACAGCCAACCGATCAGCAACGGGCTGGCGGTCAGGAAGCCGCCACAGATGAACAGCACCAGCAGGTCGACCAGCAGGCGGAAGCGGTAATACAGCGCCTTGAGGCGCTCCTTGTCATCGGCCCGTGCCGCTTCGCTGAAGGCGGGCAGCGCCACCGCGCCGAAAACCTTCATCAGCGCGGTCTGCACGGCACCCAGGATCAACACGGCAATCGAATACACACCCAGTTGTGCCGCCGTCATGCTGGCGCCAAACCACATGCGGTCACCGTACATGGCCAGCACGCCGACCATCGACGACAACAGGATCCAGCGGCCGAACACGATCAGTTCGGTCAGCGCGCTGCGGTCCCACTGCAGGCGGTTGTCATGCCCCTCCAGGGCGGTGTGACCGAGCAGGGTCCAGGCCCCGGCAGACACCAGGCCGGCGATCACCAGTGCCCACACTGAATGGGTCAGGTAGCCCAGCACCAGCATCACCACCAGGCCGACCGCCTGCGAGGCCAGGTCCACCAGCACCACGCGCTTCTGTTGGAAAGTCCGTACCGCGACATCTATCTTGGTGGACTGAAAGCCCCAGATCACCGCCGACAGCCCGGTTGCCGCCAGCACCATCGGCAACACCGGTGCGGCATAGGTGGAGTCCGCCGGCCACAGCTCGGCGAGCTGGGCGAACCAGGCCCCCAAGGCCAGCAGCAAGGTCAGGGCGAACAGCACGAAGCCGCGGATGATCTGCACGGTCCATGCAGTATTGAGAAAATCCGGGTCGTCACCGCGATGGCTCTGGATGATGTTCTGCCGCAGGCCGACATCGGACAGTAGATGCAGGAGTACCGAAACGGTGGTGGCGATGACCATCACCCCGAACATTTCCGGCAGCAGCAAGCGGGCCATGATCAGGTTGCCGCCAAGGCGCATCACCTGTGACGCCACTTGTGCAACCAGGTTCCATGACCCGGCCCTCAGGGCCCGCTTGCGCAGGCTCGCGGTGGCAGACACATCAATCGACGGCATGAGAGCAATCTCTGACTGACTGGCTAAAAGGTCACTATAGTTTCAATCAGCCACGACGCTAGCCGTTGCCCACCGATGCAAAGGTGCACATAGCCAATGCCTGAACATTTTCGTGCGTTGATCGTCATCCTTTTTCTGGCGAGCGTGGTCTTCCTGCTGGCGCGGCGGCCTGCCACCGACCTGATTCCGCTGAGCGACTTCAAGCGCCGACGCAACCTGTGGTTCCTGCTTACCCTGCTGGCCTTCTTCTCGCACAGCTTCTGGCTGTACCTGGGTGCTGGCGCCGTCATCCTGTACATCGCCGGGCGCCGCGAACACAACCCCATGGCGCTGTTCTACATGCTGCTGTTCCTGATCCCGCCGGCTTCGGTGCAGGTGCCCGGGTTTGGCGTGGTCAATTACCTGGTAGACATCAATCATATCCGCCTGCTGGCCCTGTGCGTGCTGTTGCCGGCGGCGCTGGCCCTGCGCCGGCAAGGCGACACCCTGCGCTTCGGCCGCACCTGGCCCGACAGGCTGTTGGCGGCCGGCCTGCTGCTGATGAGCGTGCTGTACCTGCGCGAGACCACCCTGACCGACACCCTGCGCCAGACGCTGTACCTGTTTGTCGACGTGTTACTGCCGTATTACGTGGCCAGCCGTGGCCTGCGCCAGATCAGCGATTTCAAGGACACCCTGCTGGCCTTCGTGCTTGCCTCATTCGTTCTGGCCCTGATCGGCGTGGCCGAGTACGTGCGCCACTGGCTGCTGTACAGTGCCCTGGTCGACGCCATGGGCGTGCCGTGGAGCATGTCCGGCTACCTGAGCCGTGGCGGTTCGCTGCGCGCCAGCGTCACCACCGGGCAGGCGATTGCCTTGGGCTATGTGATGAGCGTGGCCATCGGCCTGTTCCTGTTCGTCCAGGGTTACGTGCGCCGCCCCCTGCAGCGGGCCCTGGGCGCCCTGCTGCTGGCCGCAGGGCTGTTCGCGCCACTGTCCCGCGGCCCGTGGATCGGTGCCGTGGTCATCGTGGTGGTGTTCATCGCCCTGGGCAAAGGTGCGGTCAGGCGCCTGGCGCTGCTCGCTGCGGCCGGCATGCTGGCCCTGCCCTTGCTGACCATCGTGCCCGGTGGCGACAAGGTACTGGACATGCTGCCGTTCATTGGCAACCTCGAGAAAGAGAACATCACTTACCGCGAACGGCTGATGGACAACTCGTGGATCGTCATCCAGCGCAACCCACTGTTCGGCTCGTTCGACTTCCGCAACACCCCGGAAATGCAATCGATGATCCAGGGTGACGGCATCATCGACATCGTCAACACCTATATAAACCTGGCACTGCGGGTCGGGCTGGTCGGGCTGGGCCTGTTCGTGGCGTTCTTCGCTGCCGTACTGCACGGTATCCGCAAGGCCATGCGCAGTTTCCCCGACAAGGACGACGAGCGACGCCAGCTCGGCCGGGCATTGCTGGCGACACTGATCGGCATCCTGGTGATCATCTTCACCGTCAGCAGCATCACCTTCATCCCGGTGGTGTACTGGACTGTCGCCGGACTGGGCGTGGCCTATGTCCAGATGGTTCGCAAGCTGCACAACAGCCAGGCCATCGCGCTGGCCGACCCCGCCCTTCAACCCAGGTGACACCTATGAACCTGCTCCCCCTGCGCCGCTGGGGTTTTCAAACCCTGCTGCGGGTTTCGGCCATCGCCGGGCTGGCCTCACTGCCGCTCGCCGGCTGGGCCTCAGCGTGGCAAGTCAGTGTCGATGAACAGAACGGCCTGCCCTTGGTGACCCGCGGTGGTGGGCCAGTGATGAAAGCCAAGTTCGACTTCTGGGCGGCCAACTGGAGCTGGACCGGTTTTTCCACCACGTTCAAGGTAGTTGGCCCCGACCACTACATGCTGCAGGGCAAGAACAAGGAACTGGACTTCGATCTGGCGGCGGATATCCGCAAGGAGCAGGCGCAAACCCTGGGCTGGGCCTTCGACCTCGAGGCCCACAGCCGCCAGGCCGGAGTAATGGGCGGTGGCATGGTGTTCGAGTTTGACCCTGCGCAAATCGCCGGGGGCATGGGTGCACCGCAGCTGCTGCCCGGCAACCGCGGCTGGTCATGGGGCAAGGCTGACCAGGGCCGACGCATCGAAATGCGCTTCGACCCGCCGCTGGCCAAGGTGTATTTCGAGCGCGGCAACCCGTCCGAACTGCGTGCGTTCATTTACAGCGACCCGATCAACGCTGGTCGGCAGCAGATCAAGGCGGTGCTGAACATCACCGGCGACATCGACCTGGGGCCCACGCCCAGCGAACGCTTCGGCCTGGCCGACCCCGCCGGTTGGCCCGACGACCAACTGGACTGGCGCACCTCGCCCGTGGACCTGTCATTCCTCAACGCCCCGGAAAAGCCTGCCGGCAAGCATGGCTTCGTCAAGGCTGTCGGCGAGCAGCTGATGTTCGAAAACAACACCCCAGTGCGCTTCTGGGGCACCAACCTGTCCGCCTATTCGCTGTTCAAGAGCCCCGACGAAGAAATCCGCCAACAGGCCAAGCGCCTGTCGGCACTGGGGTTCAACCTGGTGCGTTTGCATCACCACGACTCGCCCTGGGTCAGCCCGAACGTGTTCGGCGACGGCACCCTGGTGCGCGATACCCAGCAGCTCAGTGCCGAATCGCTGCGCAAGCTCGACTTGTGGATCAAGGCGCTCAAGGACGAGGGCATCTATATCTGGCTGGACCTTCACGTGCAGCGGGCGCTTACTGCCAATGACAATATCGATGACTTCAAGGAGCTGGCCAAGGGTGAGAGCCATGTCGACCTGAAGGGTTACGCCTATGTGAACCGAAGCATCCAACAGGCGATGAAACGCTTTGCCGAGCAGTACCTGACTCATGTGAATGAATACACCGGCCTGGCTTACAAGGACGACCCCGCCATCGCTGCCGTGCTGCTCACCAATGAGAACGACCTCACCCAGCATTACGGTAACGCCCTGATGCCGAACAAGGACGTGCCGCGCCATAGCGAGCGCTACATGGAAGCGGCCAAAGCCTTCGCCAAACAATATGACCTGCCCACCGACCTCACCTGGCGCGCCTGGGAGCATGGCCCTTCGAAGCTGTTTCTCAACGACCTGGAACAGCGCTTCAACACCGACATGATCACTCACCTGCGCGGCCTCGGCGTGAAAGTGCCGATCGCCACCACCAGTACCTGGGGCGGCAATGGCCTGAGCGCGCTGCCGGCACTGACCACAGGCGATGTCATCGATGCCCATGGCTACGGTGCCAATGGCCAACTGGAGAAGAACCCGTTGACCAGCGACGGCGTGATCGACTGGCTCGCTGCCGCCCAGGTAGTCGGCAAGCCGCTGACTGTCACCGAGTGGAACGCCGAACCCTTCCCGCTGCCCGACCGCCACTCGCTGCCGCTGTACGTGGCCGGCACCGCCGCCCACCAGGGCTGGGACGCCATGATGCAGTACGCTTACAGCCAGCAGGCCTTCAACCCTGGCTGGCGCACGGCGGATAACTGGCACGCGTACAACGACCCGGCGATGATCGCCACCCTGCCCGCTGCCGCCCTGCTCTATCGCCGTGCGGATGTGAAACCGGCCACTACCCGATACGTGTTCGCGCCGACGCCCGCCACCCTGTACAACCAGGAGATCACCCCGCGCAACTCGCCACTGCTGCGCACGGCCATGGAAAAGGGCCAACTGCAGATCGCCCTGCCACAGACACCGGAGTTACCCTGGCTGAAACCCGCCGCCATCCCTGCCGGTGCTCAGGTACTGCAGGACCCGGAGCAGTCCTTGCTGCCGGCCGACGCCACGGAAGCGGTCAGCGATACGGGCGAACTCAAGCGCAACTGGCAACAGGGCATCTATACCATCGATACACCGCTGACCCAGGCCGCCACCGGATGGCTGGGAGGTCGCTTGATCAGCCTGGGCGCCATCCAGGTGCAAGCACGAACGCCGTACGCCAGCGTCGTGGTGCAAAGCCTGGACGGCAACCCTCTGGGCCAGTCGCGTGAACTGCTGCTGTCGCTGGGTACCCGGGCCGTGCCGAAGGCCGATGACAAGACACCGTTCAACGTAGAGCCGTTTGCCGGCACCTTGAACATCAAGGCGCCTGCTGGCCTGAAGCTGTTCGCCCGGGATGCACAGGCCCAGTTGAAACCCTTGCCGATGGCTTACCAGGATGGACGCTACAGCATCACGTTCGACGGCAAGTACATGTCCAACTGGCTGTTCTTGAAATAGGGCATATGGCCATCTACCCTCACAACAGTCCTGTAGCTGAAAAGCGCAGCTGTACAACAGCAGAGTCCAGGAGGCATGGATGAAGTTTCTGGTTGTCGGTGGCGCAGGCTACATTGGCTCGCACATGGTCAAGCACCTGCTCGGTACGGGCCATGAGGTGGTGGTGGCGGACCTCGTCTCGCCCGGCCCCGGCGTCCAGTGGGCGAAACTGGACATCGCCGACGAGCCCGCCCTGGATGTGCTGTTCGGTGTTTGCCGCTTCGATGCCGTGTTCCACTTTGCCTCGTTCATCCAGGTGGGCGAGTCGGTCAGCGTGCCCGGCAAGTACTACCAGAACAATGTCGCGGCCACCCTTTCCCTCCTGCAGGCCATGGTGAATGCCGGTATCAGGCACCTGGTTTTTTCTTCCAGCGCAGCCGTCTACGGCAACCCGCAGTACGTGCCGATCGACGAAGCGCATGCCAAGGGGCCGATCAACCCGTATGGGTTGAGCAAATGGATGGTCGAGCAGATTCTCGAGGACTTCGACCGGGCCTATGGCTTGAAGTCGGTATGCCTGCGTTACTTCAACGCAGCGGGTGCAGACCCGGAGGGCCAGCTGGGAGAGCGTCATGACCCCGAAACCCACCTGATCCCGCTGATCCTGCAGGCCGCTTCGGGCCGGCGTGATGCAGTAACGGTGTTTGGCCGCGACTACGACACGCCGGATGGCACCTGCATACGCGACTATGTGCATGTGGCCGACCTGGCGGCGGCTCATGCACTGGCGGTGGATTACCTGCTGGCGGGTGGCGAGCGAACCGCGTTCAACCTGGGCAACGGGCTGGGCTTTTCGGTGCAGCAGGTGATCGATACGGCCCGGGCGGTGACTGGCCGGCAGATCCGTACCCTCGACGCACCCCGCCGCCCCGGCGACCCGCCCCGGTTGGTGGCGGATGCTGGCAAGGCCATGCACATGCTGGGCTGGCGGCCGGAGTTTGCCACGCTGGAGTCGATTGTGCGGCATGCGTGGCAGTGGGAGTTGCAGTACCCCTGGGCTCGCTACCCCACCCGCTGAAAGAGTGCGCCATACCTGTGGCAGCGGGCGCGACCGCGAACACCGGCGCAGCCGGTGCCATCCACCGCGTCGCCTGCTTCGCGGGTAAACCCGCTCCCACAGAGCCCCCACCAGCTGAAGGAATGTGCTGTACCTGTGGGAGCGGGCGCGCCCGCGAACACCGGCGCAGCCGGTGCCATCCACCGCGTCGCCTGCTTCGCGGGCATGCCCGCTCCCACAGGAAACCCCGTCAACTGAGGGTATGCGCTGTACCTGTAGGAGCGGCCTTGTGTCGCGATGGGCTGCGAAGCAGCCCCAGAATACCGAGACTCAATAATAGGTTCGAGGCTGCTCGTCAGCTTTGTTCAATACCGTTCCCACCAGGTTCACCCTTGCCAGGTGATGCAGGCAATCCTCGATCTCCTTCCTGTTGTTCATACCGTTGGCCACCACCAGCAGCACACAGTCGAACTTGGGTATCACGGTGATCGCATCGTCAGAACTGAGCAATGGCGGCAAATCGAAAATGCAGATGCGCGACTCGTAGCGGTTGCGTAGTTCGCTGATCAGGTTGCTCACTTTGGGCGACGACAGCATTTCGGTGGACAACGGCACCGGCACCCGCGTGGGCAGCACCACGAACCGAGGCAAGGTCGGGTTGACCAGACAGTCCTGCAACTCGGCCTTGTCCGTCAGAAACTCGTTCAACGCCTGGTCCATGGGCAGGCCCAAGCTGCTGCCGACCTTGGGTCGACGCAGGTCGAAGTCCACCAGCAAAGCGGTCTTGGTGGTGTGGTGGGCGATGCTCATGGCCAGGTTGATCGCCAGCACCGTCTTGCCCGCTTCAGGGGTTGGCGAGGTGATGGCCAGGGTTCGCCAGCCATTCTCGTCCATGGTCCTGAGCACTTGCGTGCGCAGCAGGTCGATCGGCCCGTTCATGTTGGAGTTCTTGTTGTAGGCGACGATACGGTGACGCTCCAGGTGCTCCGCGCGCAGCGGCACCACCTTGGTGTTCACGTAATCGAACTGGCCAGGCACTTCCGCCAGTGCCGTACCAGGGGCGGGTGACAAGGCCTGCGGGGTACCCGGGGTAACCTGGTGAAGATTATTGCCGACAGCCTGCTTGGTCCTGTCCATCACTGCTTCCCTATGCAAACCGAGACATGACTTTGAACAACAGCACATCCAGTGGCATGTAGAACACGTGCACCAGCACTACCATGATAGCCGCCAGCGCCAGTGCCGCCACGATCAGCCAGTTGCGCCAACGCTTGCGCCTGGCCACATCGGCCTTGGTATCGATGTATGGCAGCGCCACCAGCACCCGCCTGCCCAGCAGGTTCTCCAGTGCACCGACGCCGCGAATGCGCTGGTTGAACATCTCCAGCACCATCACCAGCGCACCGCCACCTGCCGGTGCCAGCACCAGGCCCAGCGCAGCGATCTTCTTGCGGTTGGGCTTGATCGGTTTCTCGGGCATCAGTGGTGGCTCAAGCAGTACAAAGCGCTCGGCCTTGTTCTCCTGCTCCAGGCTTTCGGTAATCTTCGCGCCCATTTCCTTGGCGCGGATTTCCTCGTACTTCTTGCGCGCGTTGTCGTGGTCACGCATCAAGGTCACCAGGCCACGCTCGACCTGCGGCGCCTCGAGGATCTCGGCCTCGTAGCCTTCCATCTTGCGGGTCAACTCGCGCTTTTGCTCGGCCAGCGAAGCAATGCGCTCCTGTGTCGCGCTCATCTTGGCGCGCACGCGGGCGACATCGAGGCCGACCGTGGAGGCCGCCGCCGTGCGATTGCCACTGGCTTCGAGCGCCTGGATCCTGCGCTTGACCGCCACCACATCGGGGTGGGCTTCCTTGTAGCGGCTCAGCAGCCGGGCATATTCGGCCTTCAGGCTGGGCAGGTCCTGGGGCTGCTCGGCACCGGCCGCCCTGGGGCCTTCGCCGGCCTTGGTTGCCAGCCCGGCATTGGCCGCGGACAGTTCCAGCTCAAGGTAACGCAGTTCTTCCTGGGCGGCCTTGTAATCACGGTCGACCTCGCGGAACTCCAGCTCCGACCGTGACAGCATGTTCATGCGCAAGGTCTGGTGCTCGGGCAAGGCGTTGGCGTGGGCCTGCTTGAAATCCGCCAGCTGGTTTTCCAGGTTGGCCAGTTCGGCACCCAGTTTGTTCGCCTCCTGGGTGAGGAACTCGGTGGTTTCGTTGGCCCGCTCGGTACGCTGCTTGAGGTTCTCGTTGAGGAACAGCGTCACCAACTCGTCGGCGACGTCCTTGGCCACCTCGGGCTGCTTGTGCTCGAAGGACACATTGAACGCCACGGTCGCTTCACCCCGCCCGCGCACGTATGTGGTAAGGGTTTCGACGACGATGGCGCTGCGCATGTGGTCGATCTTGTCGCTATCGCTGAAGCGCTTGTCGGGAAACAGGTTGTACTTGTCGATGATGCGCAGCAGGTTCTCGCGGGTCATCACCCGCTGGCGAATCACTTCGATGCGTTCATCGGCAAAGCTGGTGTTGTTGGTCGACACCAGCTCAGGGGAAATCTGCTGCGACTCCACCAGGATGGTGCCGGTCGATTGGTAGATCGGCGGCACCATCACCGCGACTGCGACGGTCGCGGCCAGGATGACTACGATGCTCACCCCCAATAACAGGGCCCTGTCCTTGATTATGGCAATGTAATCTCTGAGGGAGAGCTCGTAGTCAGACTTCATGGGGCCACCTGCCTGAAGTTCAGATGTCGGGGTACCTGTACGTCAACGTCAAACCCACGATCGTAGCGTTCGCATCGGCTTCGTTATCCTGCTGCCGTTCCTTGTACATCAGCGACAGGCGCAGGTCCCAGTACGGCGAAAACTCGCGGCTGGCCCACACGCTGTAAGTCTGCAGGGTGTTTGGGGTCTGCCCTTTGCTGTCTTGCCAGGCAGCGTCCGCGCCCACCCGGGTCAATTCGCTGACGGCGTAACTCCACACACCGCGCACCTGGTCCAGCTCGGCGAAGCCGCCTTCGGCGCTGGCTACCGTGCTGCGTTCGGCGGTGAAGCTGGCGACGGCGCGCGCAGCGGTGTACAGCAGCGCAACCCCACCCTCCCCGCGTCGGCCACCTTCGTCACCGGAAACCTCGGTGACACCCACATGCGCATCGGCGCTGAGGCTTTCGGAAAACTGGTACTTGACCCCGACCGCGGGGCTGTAGCTGTTGGAAGCCGTCGCCGTCTGATCCTCCTCGGGCTCATAACGCCGGGCACCAAAGCGGCTGTACAGATCGGCCCGCTCGCTCCAGGCGTAGGTCCAGGTGAACACGTTGCCCAGTTCTTCGTAACCCGTCAGCGTACTGATGTCATAACGGGCACGGTTGTACGTGGTTTCGTTGCTCAAGGTGCTACGCTCGGTAACCGCCTGGCTCCAGTTGCCGGTCAGCGTATACAGCTTTTGCGTGCCATCGGTGGTGACCACACCGGTATCCAGCACCGTTCCCGACAGCGTCGAACTTTCGTTGTAACGCGCCAGCAGGCCAAACCGCCCGCGCTCGGTCTGACGCTGCCAGCCCAGGCTCACGTCAGGGTCCTCACGGTTGTCGACCACCGCCGTGTCGGACGAGCGCAATACATTCATGCCCAGCCCCAACCTCAGTTCGTCACGGTCGAAGGTACCGATCAGGGTGTAATCCGGCGCGATGATCGTGCGCGTTATGCCCTTTTCACCCGACGACAGCAGCAAGGGGTTGCTGTCATGTTCGACGGATGTCGGTACCACTACCGTAGACTGCCAATTTGCTGCCAAGACCGTGTTCGTAAACGGCAACACCAAGATTGCCGTTGCAATACTAGTTGTTCTGAGAAGAGGCATTAAGTGTTCTTATTAAAGGCATGATCAAGGGACGACCAGCGTATCGCCAGCCTGAAGTTGGATGTTGGTGGACATATCCCGGCCAGACACCAGGTCTCTATATCGCACGGGCAGGATTTTTTGGGAAGCGCCAGTGCCGCGCACCACTTTGATTTCGCTTTCATCTGCAAACTTGTCCAGGCCGCCGGACATGCTCAGGGCCTGCAACACTGCGGTAGGGCCAGCCATCTGTACCGGCCCGGGCTTGATCACTTTGCCTTGTACATAGACCAGGTTGCCGGCGATGCTCTTGACGACAACGCTGACGTTCGGGTCGGGGAGGAATTTCTCGAGTTTGGCAGCCACTTGTTTTTCAACGGTCGTCACATCCAGCCCGGCAACATCGATGCGACCTGCCAGGGGGAACGTGATACTGCCATCGGGAAGTACGGTGGCTTCCTGGCGCAGGCTATCTTCCTGCCACACTGAAACCATCACCACATCGCCGGGGCTGAGCAGGTAGGTAGCACTGCTCGGGTCGGCCTTACCGGCACCAGACCACACCATCAGCATGCAGAACGCGGCAAACATTGAACGCACCATGAGGGTCCCTCCGGCCGAAAAAGGCCCGACAAAGAGCACTGAATGAGAACAGCACACCAACTCTCGCTCCGCTTCGCGGCATACGCCAACCGCGATGACCTCGATCTTTACGAGGCCTTGCCTTGACGCTGTGCAGCCTGGGCTTTGCTGCCTGCAACCGTGGACCTGCACGGGCTACTGGCAATATAGCAACGGCTGGGGAATTGACAAGCTAGGCCCCGGGCCGCTGGCGTCAAGGGTAGAACCCAGGCTGGCGGATTCAGATCTTTCTCCTGTTGGCGACAGCTACAAAGCCAACGACAGCAAATGCAAAGAACCACCCTGCCGTTGATACAGGGACGATACTGTTCTGATTGATATACATATCCGCCGCACGCGCTGCGCCACTTAACAGCGCCAGCAAAGACATCGATTTGATAATCAGAGCCGTGCGCATACGCCCCTCCTGAAGAGGAAAATCAACTGTTTGTTGGCGAGGTGTTCGGGAGTTGTTTCACCGTTGAGATGAGCTTATGAACACAATGACATTGCGTCAACGATTCGACACTATAATAAAATTCAATGGGCGCCGGACAATATAGTCAAAATATCGACGCGCAAATTGAGCACAGGGCGCTGCTTGGGTGGCGCCATAGTTTCATCGCTGAGAAAGGCAAGGCCGTGGGGCGGTTTGGCGCCCCGGCATGTTATTCGTCTGCGTGATGCACCACGACCAGCAACTGCGCCGGCAGCGGCCCGACCGACCTTAGCCGGTGTGGTGTCTGGGCATTGAAATGCAGGGCATCGCCTTGCTCCAGCAGTACCCGCTCGCTCATGAAGTCCACTTCCACCTGGCCGGCGTGGACGAACAGGAATTCTTCGCCCAGGTGCTCCTTGAACGTAGGGTCGCTGAACTCGGTCGGCGGCTGGATCAGGAACGGCAGCAGGCTGCGCTGCCCGACCTGGCTGGTGAGGGCCGAGTAACCCGGCCCTGCCCCGTCACCCACCAATGCCTGGCGCTCGCCATGGCGTACCAGGCTGTAGCGGTTCTGGCCGGTCTGCTCTTCGGCGAACAGTTCTTCGACATTGACATTCAGTGCCCGCGCCAGCTTCAGCGCGGCGGCGATCGAGGGGGTGTTCAGGCCACGTTCGACCTTGGACAGGTAGCTCTTGGTCATGCCGGTCTTGTCGGCCAGCAGCTCCAGGGTCATCCCCAGTTTCTTTCGCAGCAGTTTCAATCGGATAGACATGTGACGCGGATTTCCCAGGCGAAGGCAGCCCGGCCATCATACGTGGACTGCCAGGGAAATGCTGGGGCTGCTGTGCAGCCCCCGACTTTACGGCATCACCGGCGGCACGTACTGCAACGTCGTACCCAATGCCCACAGCAACACCAGCACCAGCGGCACGTGCACCAGCAACTGCACGAACGAGAAGCCGATCAGGTCGCGAGCCTTGAGCCCCAGTACCCCCAGCAGCGGCAGCATGTAGAACGGGTTGATCAGGTTCGGCAAGGCTTCGGCGGCGTTGTAGATCTGCACTGCCCAGCCCAGGTGGTACTGCAGGTCATTGGCCACCAGCATCACGTACGGGGCCTCGATGATCCACTTGCCACCACCCGATGGGATGAAGAAGCCCAGCACCGCCGAGTAGACGCCCATCAGCACGGCATAGGTGTCATGCGTGGCGATCTGGGTGAAGAACAGTGAAATGTGGTGGGCCAAAGTCTGCTCGTCGACGCCCTTCACCTGGGTGAGAATGGCAGCGATCGAACCATACAGCGGGAACTGGATCAGCACCCCGGTGGTGGTCGGAACCGCACGCGCCACCGCATCGAGGAAGCTGCGCGGGCGCCAGTGCAGCAAGGCACCGAGCATGATGAACAACAGGTTGTAGGTGTTCAGCCCGGAAATGGCGGTAATCGCCGGTTTGGTGGCGAACTCCTGGTACAGCCAGCCGGCGGCCAGGGCCACCAGCAACAGGATCAGGATGGGGCTGTGTTCCAGCCACTCGCCCGGGCGGGTGCGCTGGGGTGCCGGTGGCGCGGTGAAGCTGGGGTCGACCCCGCAGTCCTGGGCGCTGCGCGCGCTGTTCGGGCCCGGCGCCGTGGCGTAGGCGATCACCAGCGAGACCACTACCAATGCCGCCAGCATCACGCCGGACTGCCAGAGGAAGATGGTTTCGGTGAACGGGATCACCCCGGTAATCGACAGGATCGACGGTGGCAGGCTGGCCGGGTTGGCCTGCAGTTGCGCCGCCGACGAAGACAGGCCCAGCGCCCACACGGCGCCCAGGCCCAGGTAGGCGGCGGCGCCGGCGGCGCGGTAGTCCATCTTCAGTTCGGTGCGTCGGGCCAGGGCGCGCACCAGCAGGCCGCCGAACACCAGCGACAGGCCCCAGTTGAGCAGCGATGCCAGCATCGAGATCAGCGCCACCCAGCACACGGCCGAACGGCCATTGCCGGGGATGCGCGCCAGGCGGTCGATCAGGCGCGCGGCGGGCGGCGAGCTGGCCACCACATAGCCGCCGATGACCACGAAGGCCATCTGCATGGTGAAGGGGATCAGGCTCCAGAAGCCATCGCCAAAGGCCTTGGCAGTGTCGGTCGGC
Organism: Pseudomonas sp. C5pp; assembly: GCF_000814065.1. Classification (NCBI taxonomy): domain Bacteria; kingdom Pseudomonadati; phylum Pseudomonadota; class Gammaproteobacteria; order Pseudomonadales; family Pseudomonadaceae; genus Pseudomonas; species Pseudomonas sp. C5pp. The sequence goes on from NZ_JWLN01000012.1 coordinate 78,985, forward strand.
TTGGCGCCCATGGCCAGGGCGCCGATGCACACCAGCAGTACTGCCAGGGCGGCAAACACCCAGGAATCGGGGAACCAGCGTTCGGCCCAGTTGGAGCAGCGCAAGGCAAAGCGCGCGGAACGGCTGTCTTGGATTTCAGCGGCCACAGTTCAATTCCTTTTATTGGTTTTATGAGGTAAAGCAGTATTGCCAGACAACGCAAAAACCCTGTGGGAGCGGGCGTGCCCGCGAATGCGTCGGTAAATTCACCGCAGCATTCGCGGGCACGCCCGCTCCCACAGGGTAGGATCACATGATGCGTTAGAAGGTCATTTCCTTCACATCATCCGGCACGATCAGCTTGCCGGCGGTTTTCTCGATGATTTCCTCGATGCTCACCCCAGGCGCGGTCTCGCGCAGGATGAAGGCGCCGTCTTCGATTTCCAGGTAGGCCAGGTCGGTCAGCACCTTGCGAATGCAGCCAGCACCGGTCAATGGCAGGCTGCACTGCGGCAGCAGCTTGGACTCGCCGTCCTTGGAAGCGTGGGTCATGGTGACGATGATGTTCTCGGCACCGGCCACCAGGTCCATGGCGCCGCCCATGCCCTTCACCAGCTTGCCCGGGATCATCCACGAAGCGATGTTGCCTTGCACATCCACTTCGAAAGCGCCGAGCACCGTCAGGTCGACGTGGCCGCCACGGATCATGGCGAACGACTGCGCCGAATCGAAGATCGAGGCACCGCGGCGGGCGGTGACGGTCTGCTTGCCGGCGTTGATCATGTCGGCATCGATGGTGCCTTCGGTGGGGAATTCGCCCATGCCGAGCAGGCCGTTTTCCGATTGCAGCATCACATCCATGTCGGCGGGTACGTAGTTGGCCACCAGGGTCGGAATGCCGATGCCCAGGTTTACGTAGTAGCCGTCCTTCAGTTCACGGGCGACGCGTTGCGCCATCTGTTCGCGGGTCAGTGCCATGGTCAGGATCTCTTTGTTGTTCTGGTGGATGGCGCTCAGGCCTTGACGGTGCGCTTTTCGATACGCTTTTCGAAGGTGCCGACGATGACGCGGTCCACGTAGATGCCCGGGGTGTGGATCTCGCTGGGCAGCAGCACGCCAGGTTCGACGATCTCTTCCACTTCGACCACGGTGATCTTGCCGGCGGTGGCCGCCAGCGGGTTGAAGTTTTGCGCGGTGTTGCGGTACACCACGTTGCCGTAGTGGTCGGCCTTCCAGCCCTTGACGATGGCGAAGTCGCCGGTGATGGATTCTTCGAGGATGTACTTGCGGCCGTTGAATTCGCGCACTTCCTTGCCGTCGGCAACCGGGGTGCCGTAGCCGGTGGCGGTGTAGAAGGCCGGGATGCCGGCGCCACCGGCGCGCATTTTCTCGGCGAGAGTGCCTTGCGGGGTCAGTTCCACTTCCAGCTCGCCGCTCAGCAGCTGGCGTTCGAACTCGGCGTTCTCGCCTACGTAGGAAGCGACCATCTTGCGGATCTGCCGGTCTTCCAGCAGCACGCCCAGGCCAAAGCCGTCGACACCGCAGTTGTTGGAGACTACGGTCAGGCCCTTGACGCCACGGCGCTTGATTTCGCTGATAAGGTTTTCAGGGATACCGCACAGGCCGAAACCACCAGCCAGTACCGTCATGTTGTCGGTCAGGCCTTCGAGGGCCTGTTCATAGGTTGCAACGCGCTTGTCCAGTCCGGCCATGCTGATCCGCCTTTTGTAGTTGTTGAACCGACGAGGCTGTCGGTGAGCGTGTGGGGACATCTTCACCGCAAGCGACTGATTTGTTAATTTTGTTTTCATCATCGATTGATAACTTTTGCAAAACAACCAACAGGCCTGTCATGAACGTCAAGCAACTGCGCGCCTTTGTCGCTGTGGCCAAGTACCAGAGCTTCGCCCAGGCCGGTGAACACCTGCATGTCTCGCAACCGGCACTGAGCCTGACCATCAAGGCCCTGGAAGAAAACCTTGGCGGCGCCCTGCTCAGCCGCACCACGCGCAGCGTCAGCCTGACTGCCGAGGGCGAGGTGCTGCTGCCGCTGGCACGGCGCCTGCTGGCCGACTGGGACGACACCGAAGAAATGCTGCGCCAGCGTTTCACCCTGCAACTGGGCCGGGTTTCGGTGGCGGCCATGCCGGCCTTTGCCGGCAACCTGCTGCCCCACTCGCTGAAGGTATTTCGCCAGCGTTACCCGAAGGTCAACGTCACGGTGCACGATGTGATCAACGAACAGGTGCAGGAACTGGTGCGCCATCGCCGCGTCGAACTGGGCATCGGCTTCGAACCGGATAACATCGATGGCCTGGATTTCCACCCGTTGTACATGGACCGTTTCGTCGCCGTGGTGCCCGCCGATTCGCCCTTGGCGCAGCTGCCCCAGGTCAGCTGGGCACAATTGCTGGCCGAAGACTTCGTGGCCCTGCAACGCCCTTCGGCGGTGCGCCTGCTGATGGAGCAGAACGTGGCCGCCCGCCACGGCAAACTCGCGGTGGCTTTCGAGAGCCATCAGTTGTCTACCGTCGGGCGCATGGTCGCCAGTGGGCTGGGGGTCAGTGCCGTGCCGGCACTTTGCATCAATCAGATGCAGGAGCTTGGCGCCCGCTGCGTGCCCTTGGTCGAGCCCACGGTCGAGCGCCGCATCGGTGTGATTGCTCTTAGCGAACACAAGCTTTCCACGGCAGCGCAAGCGCTGCTCGAGGTACTGCTTTCCAATACCCGCATCCCGGAGGTGAAATGCGTTACGTGAAACTGGCAGGTTCGAGCGTTCCGGCCATCGGCCAGGGCACCTGGTACATGGGTGAAGATCCTGCTCGCAAGGCGGCCGAGGTGGCGGCCCTGCAACAGGGTATCGAACTTGGGCTGAGCCTGATCGATACCGCCGAGATGTATGCCGAAGGTGGCGCGGAAGAAGTGGTTGGCCAGGCCATTGCCGGGCGCCGCGACCAGGTGTTCCTGGTCAGCAAGGTGTATCCGCACAATGCCAGCCTGCGCGCCATGGCCGCCGCCTGCGAACGCAGCCTCACCCGCCTGGGCACCGACTGCATCGACCTGTACCTGCTGCACTGGCGCGGCCAGCACCCACTGGAAGAAACCGTCGAAGCGTTCGAGCGCTTGCGCGAGCAAGGCAAGATCAAGCGCTGGGGTGTTTCCAATTTCGATGTCGACGACCTGCGCGAACTGCACAACCCCGATTGCGCCACCAACCAGGTGCTGTACAACCCGGCCCAGCGTGGCATCGAGTTCGACCTGTTGCCGTGGTGCGAAAAGCGTGCGCTGCCGACCATGGCCTACTGCCCGCTGGCCCAGGCCGGGCGCCTGCTGCAGCACCCGGTGCTGGCGGAAATCGCCGAGCACCATGGGGCCACGGTGGCCCAGGTCAGCCTGGCGTGGGTGACACGCAATGACGGGGTGATAGCCATCCCCAAGGCCGTGACGCCCGAGCATGTGCGGTTGAATGCCGCTGCGGGTGCGCTGACCCTGACCGGCGAAGACCTGCGGGCGATCGACCGGGCGTTCCCGGCACCGACGCGCAAGCAGCGGTTGGCGATGGTGTAGCGAAGAGAACTGAATTCGCAAGCAATCCTCGTACCCTGTGGGAGCGGCTTTAGCCGCGAAGAATTCAACGCGGTGCATGGCACCGGCTGCGCCGGTGTTCGCGGCTAAAGCCGCTCCCACAGGGACCGCGCAAAAATCAGGGTTTTGCGTGAGGTGCCGAGGATCAATGGAAGTCCCGGCTGCGTACATCCAGCCCTTGCAACAACGGGCTCACATCCTCCAACCGCCGTGCTATCAGGTGGCGCACGCCATTCTCCCGCTCCAGCCGCCCGCTGACCTTGAGCAACTGCGCCCCCACCAGTGCCCGCCGCTGCCGTTCGGCAAGCGCCCGCCACACCACCACATTGACCATGCCGTGCTCGTCCTCAAGGGTGACGAAGGTCACGCCGCTGGCGGTCTGTGGCCGCTGGCGGCCCACCACCAGCCCGGCCACGGCAATGTTGTCACCATGCCCGACATCTTGCAGCTCGCGCGAACTGCGACAGCCCAGGGCCCGCAGGCGTGAGCGCAACAAGGTCAGGGGATGCGGCCCAAGCGTGGTACCCAGGGTCTGGTAATCGGCCATCAGGTCTTCTGCCACACTGGGGACGGGCAGTTCGACGGTACGTTCCGGCAAGGCTTCGATATCGGCGAACAAAGGCAGCTGCGGCTGCACCGCCGCCACCTGCCAGCGCGCCTGGTGCCGGTCGCTGGCCAAGGCGCGCAACGCGCCGGCATCGGCCAACTGGGCCCGGGCACGCGAATCGAGCCCGGCACGCAGGCACAGGTCTTCGACATCGCGCCATGGCCGCTGCGCTCTCGCCTGCTCCAGGCGCCTGGCATCAGCCTCGGCAAGGCCGCGTACCAGGCGCAAGCCCATGCGAATGGCCAGCACCTCGCCAGGTTCAGGCTCGAGCGTGCAATCCCAGTCACTGTGGCACACATCCACCGGCCTGACCTCGATACCCTGGCGCCGGGCCTCTTGCAGCAACTGGTCGGGGCTGTAGAAACCCATGGGCCAGCTGTTGACCAGCGCGCAGGTGAAAATCGCCGGTTCATGGCACTTGAGCCAACTGCTGGCATAGCACAACAAGGCAAAACTGGCCGCGTGCGATTCCGGAAAGCCATAACTGCCAAAGCCCTTGATCTGCTCGAAGATGCGCTCGGCAAACGCCAGGTCATAACCATTGCGCAACATGCCCTGCACCAGCCGCTCGCGGTGCGGTTCCAGGCCGCCGTGACGCTTCCAGGCGGCCATGCTGCGGCGCAACTGGTCGGCCTCGCCCGGGGTGTAGTCGGCCGCGACCATCGCCAGCTCCATCACCTGCTCCTGGAACAGCGGCACACCCAGGGTGCGCTCGAACACTGCCTTCAGTTGCGGCGAGGGATAGGTCACCGGTTCCTGCTTCAGGCGCCGGCGCAGGTAAGGGTGGACCATGTCGCCCTGGATCGGCCCGGGGCGGACGATGGCCACCTCGATGACCAGGTCGTAGAACTTTTCCGGCCGAAGCCGCGGCAACATGGCCATTTGCGCGCGCGATTCGATCTGGAACACGCCCATGGTCTCGGCACGGCTGATCATCGCGTAGGTGGCCGGGTCTTCGGCGGGGATGGTCGCCAGGGTCAGGTGCCGGCCACGGTGGCGTTGCAGCAGGTCGAAGCAACGGCGCAAGGCGCTGAGCATGCCCAGCGCCAGCACGTCGACCTTGAGCAGGCCCACCATGTCCAGGTCGTCCTTGTCCCACTGGATCACCGTGCGCTCCGGCATCGCGGCATTCTCCACCGGCACCAGCTCGTCCAAGGGTTGCTGCGAGATGACGAAGCCGCCCGGGTGCTGTGACAGGTGCCGAGGGAAGCCGATCAGTTCGCCGGCCAGCACCAGCACCCGGCGCAGTGAAGGGCTGCCCGCCTCGAAGCCGGCCTCGGCCAGGCGCTGGTCGTCGGGTATGCGATCGCTCCAGCGGCCACAGCATTTGGCCAGGGCGTCCACCTGGTCGGCGGGCAGCCCCAGCACCCGCGCCACATCCCGCACCGCACCGGCGGCATGGTAGGTGTTGACCACCGCAGTGAGCGCCGCCCGGTGCCGGCCATAGCGGCGGAACACATACTGGATCACCTCCTCGCGCCGGTCGTGCTCGAAGTCCACGTCGATGTCCGGCGGCTCGTTGCGCTCGCGCGACAGGAAGCGCTCGAACAACAGGTGGTGTTGCATGGGGTCGAGCTCGGTGATGCCCAGCACGAAGCACACCACCGAGTTGGCTGCCGAGCCCCGCCCCTGGCACAGAATGCGCTGGCTGCGGGCGAAGGCGACGATGTCGTGCACAGTCAGGAAGTAGCTTTCGTAGCCCAGCTCCTCGATCAGCGCCAGCTCCTTGGCCAGCACATCCCGCACCTTGCTGCTCGGCCCGTTTGGCCAGCGCGACGGCAAACCCTGCTGGCACAACTCGCGCAACCAGCTCGCCGGGGTATGCCCCTGGGGCACTAGTTCGCAGGGGTACTGGTATTTCAATTCGCTCAGCTCGAACTGGCAGCGCGCAGCGATGGCCAGGGTCTCGGCCAGCAAGTCGGCGGGATAGAGTTCGCCCAGTTGCGCCTGGCTGCGCAGGTGCCGCTCGCCATTGGCAAACAGGAAGCGCCCGGCCTCGGCCACCAGGCAATGCTGGCGAATGGCGGTCATGCAATCCTGCAGGGCGCGACGACCGCGCACGTGCATGTGCACGTCGCCACAGGCCACGGCGCGGATGCCGACCCTGGCCGCCAGGCTACGCAAGCGTTCAAGGCGCAAGGTATCGTCACTGCCGCGGTGCAGGTGCACGGCCAGCCACAGGCGCTCACCGAACACGCCGTGCAGCCACTGCCCGGGGGTGGCATCGCCGCTGTCATCGGCTACCCACAATGCCAGCAGGCCCTGATGGTGCTGCTGCAGGTCATCGCGAAACAGTTGGTACTCGCCCTTCTGCGCCCGCCGCCGGGCCCGGGTGATCAGCGCGCACAGGTTCTGGTAGCCGGCCAGGTCCTGCACCAGCAGTACCAGCCTGGGGCCGTCCTGCAACTGCACTTCACTGCCCACGATCAGCCGCAGCTGGTGCTCCTTGGCCGCCTGCCAGGCACGGACGATGCCGGCCAGGGTGCATTCGTCGGTGATCGCCAGCGCCTGGTAGCCCTGTTCACGCGCGCGCCGGAACAGCTCGTCGGCGCTCGACGCGCCGCGCTGGAAGCTGAAGTTGGACAGGCAGTGCAGCTCGGCATAACCCGGGGTGTTCATGCGAACCAGCCCTGCAGCCACAACGGGCCGGCCTTGCCCAGGTCGCGGTAGGCCCAGCCGCGCAGGCCGTCTCGGGTTTCGATACGGTAATAGTCGCGGCGCACATCGCCGCCATCCCACCAGCCCGATTCGATGCGCTCGGCATGGCCTTGCAGGCGATAGCCGCCTTCGTCCAGCGCCATGGGGGCCGACAGCAGCCAGCCAGGGCGGCTGCCAGGAACGACCGGCATGCTGCCCTGGGCACCCTGCTCTACCGCTTGCCAGGCGCATTCGGGGCGATGATCGGCTGCCGCGCTCAGGCCCTTGACCGCCTCATCCCCCAGGCGGGCGCGTAGCCGTTCGCGCAATTGTTCCCAAGGTTGCGCCTGCTGCGCACGCGGGTCGAACAATGCCTGGTGTTGCGGCACGAAGGGTGGCAGGTCCTCGGCAACCAGCCGCAGGTTGCGCACAGGTGCGGGAATGCGTAGCGGCTCCAGGCGCCCGCGCGCCAGTTCGAACAGCATCGCAGCATCGCGTTCGGCGGCCAGCAGGCCTACCTTCAGCAAGGTATCCGGCCCTTCGGCATGCTCCAGGTGCAGGCAGAAACGCTGCACGCCACAGTCACGCCCGGCGAGGAACGCGGCAAGGTCGTTGAGCATGCGCCGCAGCGGGAACAGCAGGGCCTGGTGTGATTCGACGTCGAAGTTCAGCTCCAGCCGGGTCTCGAAACGGTCCGGGGGCTGGTAAAAGCCCAGCCCCAGGTTGCGCAGGCCGAGCAACTGGTCAAGGTGCAGCTGCACCTGGGCCGGAAAGCGCCTGGCCAGGCTGTCGCGGGGCAAGGCCAGCACCTGGCTCAACTGGCGCAGGCCCATGCGGGCAAAGGCCTCGGCAGCCTGCGCAGGCAGGCCGATACGCTCGATGGGCATGCCCAGCAGCGCCGCACGGGTGGCATCGGCATCCATCACGGCCAGGCCATCGTGAGCATTGGCAAGCATGCGCGCCGCCACCGGGTTGCTGGCCAGGACGATGCGTTGGCGCAAGCCCAGCTCCGCCAGCTCCTGGCGCAGACGGGCCTCGAACAGCGGCCAGGGGCCGAACAGCTGCAGGCTGGAGCCCACCTCCAGCAACAGCGCCCGTGGGTAGTGCAGGCTGACCTGGGCACTGAAGCGGTAGGCCCAGGCTGCCAGCAACTGCTGCACCTGGTCGATGCGCCTGGGGTCGGCTTCGACGCAGCTGAAGCCATCGGCCAGCGCACGCGCCGCCGTCAGGGTTTGCCCGGCCCGCAGGCCGAGCGCCGCCGCCGCCGGGTTGACCGCCTGCAGCACGCGTCGCTGGGTCGGCCCGCCAAGCAGCACCAGGGGGGTATCGGGGTCGTCACGCTCACGCAGGACCGTGTCCAGCGCCAGCTGCGGAAGCAGGATGCAGGCCCAGAGCATGTTGCATCAGCCCCGCCCCGGGCAGGCGATGGGCAGCGCCGGTGGCATGCCGCCACGGCTTTTCAGCACGCGCCATTGTGCCGGGCGGGTGTCGACGGCAATGCGCAGCGCCGCGGGTGAAGGGTTGTGCGCCGCCTGTTGCGGCCGGCAGGCGAAGGCCAGCGCCTGCCCGGTTTCGGCAGCCACCTGCAAGCGCCGCAGGGCGCGGTCATCGGCACGTTCCGGCCAGCACAGCACCGCCGCGCAACTGCCGGAGCGCAGACATTGCTCGGCGGCCCACAGGGCATCGGCAGGTGCGGCGTCCACCTGTACCAGCCAGCGCAGGTCCACCCCCGCGGCCTGCCAGGCCGGGGCGTAAGGAATGAATGGCGGTGCCACCAGCACGATTCGGCTGGCTTCAGCGCTCAAGCGGGCCAGGGTCGGCCACAGCAGCTGCAATTCGCCGCAGCCGGGGCTGGCCAGCAACAGTTCGCTGAGCGCAGCCGCCGGCCAGCCACCTTCCGGTAGGCATTGGTCAAGGGCGACATGGCCCGTGGGCTGCAGACCGAGCGGCCGCGCCTGGGCCTGCCGACCGCGCCATACCCGGCGCTGGTCGAGCAACCTGTCGAGGTCGACCACCGCGCCCATCAACCACGCCTCAGCAAGCCGCAGAACACGCCTTCGATGAAGAACTCCTGTTCAGGCCGCACATCGATGGGCGCATAGGCCGGGTTGCGTGGCAACAGCCGGTAATTGCCACCCTGGCGTTGCAGGCGCTTGATGGTCACCTCGCCGTCCAGGCGCGCGACCACGATCTGGCCATCGCGGGCGTCGGCCTGCTGGAGGATGCCGACCAGATCGCCATCGAAAATGCCGTCGTCGATCATCGAGTCGCCACGCACCTTCAGCAGGTAGTCGGGGGTACGGCGGAACAGGCTGGGGTCGAGCAGCAACTGCTCGTGAATGTCGAGGTCCGGGCCGATGGGGGCGCCTGCCGCCACCTGGCCCAGCACCGGCACTTCGAGGATTTCCGGGCGGCGCAGCCGTTCGGCCAGGCGTATGCCCCGCGCCTGGTTCGGCGTGACGTCGATGTAGCCGGCCTGGCACAGGGCGGTGATGTGCTTGCGCGCCACGCTGCGCGAGGCAAAACCGAAGCGCGTGGCGATATCGGCCAGGCTCGGCGGCTGGCCGTGGTCGGCGATGCGCTCACGGATGAACTCGAAGATGGCGCGGCGTTTTGGGGTAAGATTGTCCATGGAGCACATTTGTACTCTTTTCGGAGCACGCTGAACAGCCCCCTTCGTCGACGGCTTGGCGGCTGCGATGCAATTGTGACGGGCAGCAGTTCATTTGCTGGCCGAGGCCATCAGAACACCAAAACAGAAAAAGGTGATGCCGGAGAGTTTGCCGACAATTCGCGCACCGCGGTCGCTCGACAGCCAGCCCCTGGCGCTATTGGCCATCAGCGCATAACCGGTGTGTACCAGCACGACCAGCAACGCGTAGGATGAAACCAGCAGGAAGAACTGGCGGTAGTAGTTGTCCTGGGGACTGATGAATTGTGGAAACACCGCCAGGAAGAAGAAACCAGCCTTGGGATTCAGCAGTTGGATCGACAACGCTTCGACCAGGCGCCGCCAGGGTTGCGTGGCGGTCACGGTAAACTCCGGAATAAAACGCTGGGTGCGCCACATTTTTCCCCCCAAGTACAACAGGTACAACGCGCCGACATACTTGAGCACGTTGAACGCCGTTGCCGAGGTCGCCAGGACCAACCCCACGCTGCTGGCCGAGAGCCCGGCGACGATGAAAGCGCCCAAAGCGATGCCAAAGATCCCCGGCAGCGCTCCGCCCCAGCCGTGGCGCAGGGCGTTGGAGAGGGTCAGCACTACCCCGGGACCGGGGCTTAACACGGTGAAAGTCGCGAGGACAAGGAACAATCCATAGCTGGCCATGCAAAATGCCTCCTGGCATTGAACTGAAGAGCGTTAGGCCCGCCAACGGCACCCGAGGATCAATGCCGCACACAGCGAAGTCCGATCAGCAAGAAGCGGATACTTGTTGCGCACATGGACGAAGACCAGAACAGAGCGGCGTCAGAGTGGCGTGAAACACCATCGCTGACAAACGCTTTATTTGCGACCCTGATGTGACAAAATTAGACATATGATCAGCGACCTCCCACCCTTGAATGCCCTCCGGGCCTTTGCCTCGGCCGCGCGACACCAGAGCTTCAGCCGTGCCGCCGAGGAGCTGCACGTCACCCACAGTGCTGTCAGCCGCCATATACGCCTGCTCGAAGAGCACCTGGGCATAATGTTGTTCGAACGCCGAAATCGGCAGTCGGTACTCACCCCGAGCGGCCAGGCTTACTATGAACAGATCAGCCTGGGCCTGGCGCAAATCGCCAACGCCACTCAGGCCCTGGCCCGAAGCAGTGCATCGCGCAAGGTGATCATCAATGTGCGCCCGTCCTTTGCCGTGCGCTGGCTGATCCCTCGGTTACCCGAATTCATGACGCAGTTTCCAGAGATTCAGCCCGAGATTGTGACCAGCATCCTGGCCCCCGACCCCTCGCGTGATGCCTTCGATCTGGTGGTGCGCCGTGGCAGTGCAGGCTGGGCGGCCAATCTGGAACCGAACATGCTGTTCGAGGACGAGCTGCTGCTGGTTGCCGCGCCTTCTCTTCTGGAAGCGATACCGGTTCAGGCGCCGTCGGATGTGCTGCGCCATACCCTGCTCTCGGGCAGGACACGCAGTGGGGATTGGCAGGCCTGGTGCAAGCTGGCTGGTGTCAGCCAGGCAAGACAACGGCCAGCGTTGCAGTTCGATCACATGCACCTGGTGCTGCAAGCTGCCGTCGACGGCCTTGGCCTGGCGCTGTGCCCGGCCACGCTGCTGGGCAAGGATCTTGCCACCGGCCGACTGCACAACCCGCTGCCTCATCTACGACTGCCCCTGACTCGCTACTACTATGGGGTATCGAAAGATGCGGTCGCCGAGACCCAGGTATTTATCGACTGGATGCTCTCTCGGCTCCAGCATGACACCTGTGCGCTTCCTTGATCGGTGCGCGGCAAACATATCAGCCCTCGCGGCGATCCACACAATATTTGCGGCGATGCAGCGCTCCAATAGACCGGATAGTGGAAATATATTTTGTGCGCCAACTATTAGCGCGCAATATCCAACCCAGGCAGCAAGCAGTTGCTGATCCCACTACCCAAGCTAACGGAGCATGATCATGACTATCATCAAAGCAATCGCCATCACCACCCTGACCTTCGGCAGCAGCGTCGGCGCCTTCGCCCAGACCGCCTCCCCGTACCAGTACGGCATGAACCTGGACATCGCCCAAGTGATCGCGGTGGAGGCCTCGGGCCACGCCACCGACCACGCCGATACCGCCACCCTCACCTACCGTGACAGCGACGGCAAGGTGCAGAAGATCAGCTACCTGCGCCCAGCCACCTCCGCCAACCAGAACTGATGACAAAGCTTCGAAAACCGGAGCGTGCCAACGGCCGGTTACTCGGTTGGCTTTCCAGCTTTGGCAGTTGCTGACTCGACGCGCAGGCGTCAACCTCGCATTCGAGCACAGCTCTGCCAAGGCTGCCGTACTCCAGTACACTCAGGAAGTCGCGTAGTTGCCGTGACTCCAAAGGCAAAGAATCTCCCTTCTGGCCCGCCCATGATTTTGGACCTGGATACCCAATGCTGACTGCCCTGCTGTTCGACCTCGACGGAACCCTCACCGACACTGACACCTTGCATCTGCAGGCCTTTCGCCAACTGCTGCGCGAGCATGACGGCCGCGAGCTGAGCCAGGCGCAGTTCGATGCCCAGGTCAGCGGCCGCGCCAACGGCGAGCTGTTCGCCGAGCTGTTTGCCGGTGCCAGTGCCGAGCAGTGCCAGGTGCTGGCCGACCGCAAGGAGGCGCTGTTCCGCGACATGTCGCCGGCTCTTGAGCCGATGCCGGGCCTAGTGCGCCTGCTGGAACATGCCCAGGCTCGTGACATCGGCATGTGCGTGGTGACCAATGCACCGCGGCTGAACGCCGAGCACATGTTGAACGCCATGGGCCTGGGCCAGCGTTTCGCGCACGTGCTGGTGGCCGAGGAACTGGCACGGCCCAAGCCGGACCCGCTGCCTTACCTGACCGGGTTGCAGCGGCTGGGTGCCGAGGCCGGGCAGGCACTGGCCTTCGAGGATTCGCTGCCGGGGGTGGCAGCCGCGAGTGGCGCTGGGATCTTTACCGTGGGCGTGGCCACTACGCAGACGCCGGAGCGGTTGCTGGCGGCGGGGGCGAAGCTGGTTGTCCGTGACTTCAACGACCCAGCGTTGTGGACCTTGATCGGATCCATGCAATGAGCATACGGGGCCGCTTCGCGCCCCATCGCCGGCAAGCCAGCTCCCACCTCGACCGCATCGGCCTCAAGCCGTGCGCTGTCCCTGTGGGAGCTGGCTTGCCGGCGATGGGCTGCGAAGCGGCCCCAAAATTTCAAGGCAATATGCATGCCCCAGCCATTGTGCACACCCAGGTCAACCCATGCTGATCGACGAAGAACTGACCCTCAAGAAGCTGGAAACCTTCCTCGCCTTCATGCGCACCGGCAACCTCGGCCGCGCCGCCGCAGAGCTGGCCACCAGCGCCGTCAGCGTGCACCGTGCCATCCACTCGCTGGAAAGCGCACTGCGCTGCCCGTTGTTCAAGCATGAAGGCCGCCAGCTGATCCCGCTGGAAAGCGCCTACGTGCTGGAAAAGAAAGCCCGCCAGCTGATCCAGGACGCCGAGCAGATGGTTCGCCTTACCCGCGAGGCCGCCGGCTTCTACGCCGAGCGCTTCCGCCTGGGTGCGCTGTACTCGCTGACGGTGAAAACCGTACCCAAGCTAGTAATGGGCCTCAAGCTGCGCCGCAGCGAACTCAACATCGACCTGACCCTGGGCTCCAACGTCGACCTGCTGCAGCGCCTGAAGAACCACGAGCTGGAGGCCATCCTCGTGTCGCTCGACGAAAGCGTCAGCGACCCGGCCTGCGAGCAGTTGCCGCTGTTCTCCGACGACATCTTCCTTGCCGTGCCCATCGAATCACCCTTCGCCGAGCAGGCCGAGGTGGACCTGGCCGACCTGGCCGACTCCACCTTCATCACCCTGACCCAGGGCTTTGCCACCCACCGCGATGGCGCCCGGGTGTTCCAGCAGGCCGGCTTCGAACCCAAGGTAGCCATGCAGGTGAACGATATCTTCACCCTGCTGAGCATGGTCAGCTCGGGCGTGGGCTTTGCCCTGCTGCCCGGGCGGATCGCGGCGGTGTACGAAAACCGGGTCAGGTTGATTGCCCTGAAGCCGCAATATCGCTTGCAGCAGCATATTGGCGTGGTGTTCCTCAAGGCGCGGGAGCGGGAGCCGAACCTGCTGGCGTTGCTGGCGGAGTGCCGGATGTACAGCCTGGAGCGCTGAAGGGCTGCGGACACAGCTTCTTTTGTTGTTTGCTGCACTGGCCTCTTCGCGGGCTCGCCCGCTCCCACAGGTACCGAGCAGGCCTCGGGCAATGCACATTCCCTGTGGTTTTGTTGTTTGCTGTACTGGCCTCTTCGCGGGTAAACCCGCTCCCACAAGTACCGAGCAAGCCTCGGGCAATGCACTTTCCCTGTGGGAGCGGGTTTACCCGCGAAGAGGCCGGTACAGGCTGACTCAAACAATCAGGGCCCGCTGCACCTCGCCCACCGTTGTAGCCAGGCTGTTCAGGTGCAGGTTCAACACCCGCTCCACCGGCGCCTGGTCCAGCGGCCAATGCAAGGCAATGCTCCCGGCCAGGCGCCCTTCGGCATGCACCGGCAGGGCAATGGCGCGGATCAGGAACGGCAAGCGCACCGGGTACTCCCAGTGCCCTTCGGTGCGCTGGCCGAACCCCTTGTTCGCTTCCTCCTCGATGTCGCGCAGCACCGTCTCGTCGCCCACCCGCTCATGGGCCGCCAGGCGCTGCACTTCATCGACCGCCAACTCACCCAGGCATGCCCGCCCCATCGCCGAGTGAAACAGGCTGGCATGATGGCCGACGATCTGGCAGGTGTGCGGGTAACGCTTGCGCAATACCTGGGGCACAGCGCTTTCCATCACCTCCAGCCGCTCGCCGTCGAAACACGACAGGTCGGCCACCAGCCCGGTGCGCTCGCTCAATTCCAGCAGCATGGGCGCGGCGTGTTCCACCAGGCGCCGCTTGAAACGCAGCTGGCGGTCACCGAACAGGCGCCGCGCGCACAGCCGGTAACGCCTGTCGCTGAGGCCGCGGTAAACCCAGCCTTGCTCCTGCAAGGTGGCGAGCATGCGCGACACCGTGGCCTTGGGCAGCGCCGTCAGGTAATGCAGTTCTTCCAGGCCCAGCGCCTGGTGTTCGCCAAGCAGGTCGACGATGGCCAGCGCCCGCTCCACCGAACGCACGCCGCCACTGTCTGCCGTGATGCCCATGAGTGTGACCTCCCTGTAACTGGATGGTCAGGATAGCCAGCAAGATCCGCGCCTGCCCAGCGGTTTCATGGCGCTTGCAGGCTCCGGGGTGGGCGCCGCGCTACCCAACGGGTGAGCTGTTCATGGGCATGGGCCAGCTGCAACACCGCATGGTCGGCCTGGGCCGGGCCGATGACCTGCAGGCCCATGGGCAACCCGGCAGCGTTGAAACCGACCGGTACGCTGATGCTCGGCAAACCGGCCAGGGTCGGCCCAATCACCACTTCCATCCAGCGGTGATAGGTGTCCATCGCCCGACCTCCGACCACCGTTGGCCACGGTTGCCGTGCATCGAATGGGAACACCTGGGCCGATGGCAACAGCAGGTAATCGTAACGCTCGAACAGCTTGCCCAGCGCGCGGTACCAGTCGCTGCGGGCCACCGAAGCCTGGTACACCGCCGCCGCGCTCAGTTGCAGGCCACCCTCCACCTCCCACTGCGCCTCGGGCTTGAGCAACGCGCGCTTGCCCGGGTCGGCATAGGCCGCAGCGAGGTTGCCGTGCACCAGGAAGTGGCGATGGGTCAGCCAGCACTGCCACAAACGCGCCATGTCGAACGCCGGCTGGCAGGCCTCGACCCGGCAGCCCAGTTCGGCGAAGTCTGCCAGGGCCGCTTCGCACAGGCTGAGCACCCCGTCATCCATCGCCAGGTAACCGTCGTAGTCGCCCAGCCAGCCAACCCGCACGCCGCGGAAATCGCGCTGCAACCCGGCGGCAAAATCGTGCCGGCCATCGCCCAGCGACAACGGCGCCCGCGCATCGAAGCCCGCCTGGGTCGACAACAGCCGTGCCACATCCACCACGCTGCGGCCCATCGGCCCCTCGGTGGCCAGCTGCTGCACGAACAGTTCCGGCGCCGGCCCGTGGGGTACGCGGCCCTGCGACGGGCGCAGGCCATACACGTTGTTGAACGCCGCCGGGTTGCGCAGCGAGCCCATCATGTCGCTGCCATCGGCGACCGGCAGCAGGCGCATGGCCAGCGCCGCCGCCGCCCCACCGCTGCTACCCCCGGCCACCTTGCCCGGGTCGTAGGCGTTGGTGGTGGTGCCGAACAGGGTGTTGTAGGTCTGCGAACCAAGGCCGAATTCCGGCACATTGCTCTTGCCCACGATCAGCGCACCACTGGCCCGCACCCGCGCCACGCTGATCGCGTCCTGCTCGGGCACCTGCTCGGCGAACAGCGGCGAGCCCAACGTGGTGCGCAGCCCGGCAGTGGCAGCCAGGTCCTTGATCGCCTGGGGCATGCCATGCATCCAGCCGCGCGAATGGCCACGGGCCAGTTCGCGGTCACGCTCATCGGCCTCGGCCAGCAGCGCTTCGGCCGGGCGCAGCGACACCAGCGCGTTTACCTGCGGGTTGAAGCGTTCGATGTGCGCCAGATAAGCCTGCATCACCTCCCGGCACGACATCTGGCGGGCATGGATGGCCCGGGACAATGCCTCGGCATCGAGGGCAACGATGGGGTCGATGGCTAGCGGCATCACGGTTTCACTCCAAGGTTGAAAGCGGCAGGCTTGCCCGCGCGTGGGGCTTCCTTCAGGCAATAGGTGCCCAGCAGTGTCAGCAGGCAGGCGAACAGCACGTAGAACGACGGCGCCACCGGGGTACCGAGCACCTTGCTCAGCCAGGTAACGATCAACGGGGCGAAGCCGCCGAACACCATCACCGCCACGTTATAGGCCACCGACACACCGGTAGAACGCACCTCGACCGGGAACTGCTCGGCCAGGGCCGTGGGCGCCGGCCCGAAGAAGCCACCGATGGCAGTGCACAGCAGCAGTTGCATCACCAGCAGGCGCTCCAGCGACGGCGCGGCAGCCACCCACACATACAACGGGTAGACCATGACGAAGAACGCCAGGGTGAAGGCCATCAGCACCGGGCGCCGCCCCAGCCGGTCAGACAACGCCCCGGACAGCGGGATCACCACGGTCATCAGCCCAACCGCAAGCATCTGCACCAGCAGCACCTGGTCCAGCGGCAGCCCGAGGTTCTTGTGGGCGAAGGTCGGCATGTTCACCAGCACCACGTAGAACGACACCGTCGCGCCACAGGCCAGGCCCATCGATACCAACAGGCTGCGCCGATGCTCACGCAGCACCTGCCACAGGCTGGGCGACTGGCCCTTGGCCTGGCGGCGCGCCTCGATGAATTCCTCGGGCTCCTCCATGTGCTTGCGAATCCACAGCCCCACCGGGCCAATCAGCAGGCCGAGCACGAACGGGATACGCCAGCCCCAGCTGTCCAGCGCCGCTGGCGTGCACAGGTGGGTGACCAAGGCCACCATCGCCGCCCCGGAGAACACCGCCAGGCACTGCCCCACCAACTGCCACGAGCCATACAGGCCCTTGCGGTGGGCCGGCGCGCTCTCCACCAGGAAGGCCGTGGCGCTGGCGTACTCGCCGCCGGTGGCAAAACCCTGCAGCATGCGCGCCACCACGATCAGCAGCGGCGCGGCCATGCCGATGGCCAGGTAGTCGGGGGCAAAGGCGATCATGGCAATGGACACGGTCATCAGCCGGATGATCATCTGCATCGCCGCCTTGCGGCCCTTGCGGTCGGAATACATGCCCAGCAGCACGCCGCCCACCGGGCGCATGAAAAAGCCGACGCCGAAGGTGGCCAGGGCCATCAGCAGCGAGGCGTATTCGTCGTCGGAGGGGAAGAACTGCCGGGCGATGATGCTGGCCAGAAAGCCGTACACGATAAAGTCATACCACTCCAGGGCGTTGCCGATGACGGCGGCGACCACTTGCCGGGTACGCGACACGCCGGTGCTCGAAGTCTGCATAGGAAACACTCCACACAATGATTGGGTGATCGCCCAGGCGCGGTCGCGCCCGGGTTCCAGCGGCAGTCGTCAAAAAGGAAAGGTCAGGCGGGCGCGAGCCAGCGCTCTGCCAGCGCACCCCAGTAGGCGGCGCCGGTCAGCAGGATGTCGTCGTTGAAGTCGTAGGCCGGGTTGTGCACCATCGGCCGCGATACGCCATTGCCGATGAACAGGTAGGCGCCCGGGCAGCGTTGCAGCATCCAGGCGAAGTCTTCGCTGCCCATCAGCTTGCGGGTGTTGCCATCCACGGCCTCGGCACCGAGCAATTCCACCCCCACCTGCCGGGCGAAGGCGTTTTCCGCGGCGTGGTTGACCAACACCGGGTAGGCCGGGCGGTGTTCGATGGTGGCGCGGCAGCCAAAGCTCTCGGCCTGGCTGACGATGATCGCCCGCACCCGCTCCAGGGTCTGCGCCCGCACCTCGGCGTTCAGCGCGCGCAGGCTCAGGCGCAGCAGCGCCTGCTGCGGGATCACGTTGGCCGCTTCGCCGGCCTGCAAGGCGCCGACGGTAACCACAGCCGCCTGCTGCGCATCGATATTGCGCGCCACCACGGTTTGCAGGGCCATCACCACACTGGCCGCCGCCACCAGCGGGTCGACGGTCAGGTGCGGCATCGAGCCATGGCCGCCAACCCCGTCGAGGGTCACCGTGAGCAGGTCTTGCGAGGCCATCATCGGCCCCTCGCGAAAGCCCAGGTGCCCGGCCGGCAGCCCGGGCATGTTGTGCATGCCGAACAGTGCATCGCAAGGGAAGCGCTCCAGCAAACCATCGGCCAGCATCGCCTCGGCGCCACCCTGGCCCTCCTCGGCCGGCTGGAAGATCAGCGTCAGCGTCCCGTCGAACTGCCGGGTCGCCGCCAGGTAGCGCGCGGCGCCAAGCAGCATGGTGGTATGCCCGTCATGGCCGCAGGCGTGCATGCAGCCCTGGTGCTGGCTGCTGTACGCGGCGCCGGTGGCCTCGTGGATGGGCAACGCGTCCATGTCGGCGCGCAGGCCCAGGCGGCGTGGGCTGCTGCCATTGCGCAGTACGCCGACCACGCCGGTCTTGCCGATACCGGTGTGCACTTCATAGCCCCATTCTTCGAGCAGCTGGGCAACCAGCGCCGAAGTGCGGCTTTCTTCAAAACCCAGCTCCGGGTGAGCGTGGATATCGTGACGGATTGCGTGCAGGTCGCTGGCCACATCGTTCAGCCAGGCCAGGATGTGCTGATGTCGGGACATGTAGAGTCTCCTCGCGCGGGTGGTTTCCCGTTCTTGTTGTTCGCCTTGAGGTCACGACGGGTGAGGCAGGTCGTGCTTGGCTGACAGATAAGCGCGAGTGACGAGGGATAACAAACGAATGTGGTTCCACGGTGTGGAACCACTCTACCGAAAGTGATTGTAAAGCGTGTACCCGCACGCCAATACCCAGGCGCTCAAAATGAACATAGATATGCTCAGCCCTTCATAGATGTGGTTCTAGGACACCACATGTACCAGCCGCTCTGGCGGCACGCTTTTCAAAAAACGGTGGTGGTAGATGAAATAGATGATGCTGATCACGGGTTAGATGAATATGGCTATTACCACGGCATTGAGACCGGCAAAAAAAACGCTAGGAGCGCCAGTGTAAACAGGTAGCCGTGCACTTCACCGCCGGGTACTGTGTTTTTTTTGAATGGGGTCGTCCTTGCGGGCACCACAACCTCGTGTATGAAAATTTGTCATTCGCCCTCAAACAACCCAATATAGCGAAGACCATTATAACTTTCCTTCAGCGGAGTGGGGATTTGCAAACCGCCATCGGAATACCAGAACATTGCATTAACTTCCACAATTGCGAGACTTGTACAAATCGATTTAACCCTGCCCCACTCGCCTACATCTATAGGGGACTGCCCTAGCATATCGTCAACGCCAACCAGATCGGGCTTGCGAGGAATGATGCCAATGAAGTCTTCATCGTACCAGCGCTCCCCGACATCTAAACAGAACTGACATGCAGGATATCGAGGGTCGTCGATTTCAAACTCACTGGAATAGTCGATTTCAAAATATTTAAAATACTCATCTTCGCCCATTAGATTTACGCCAAGCCAGAGATGAACCTTATTGTATCGCTCGATTTCGTACTTATTCACAACCATTCCTTAGCTGTCCCAAAAAACTTATCAGAAACCAAATAGACCGGACAAAAGAAATTATAAAAACTCAACGAGCAGTGGGGTATCGTAAGATTTATCCTTGACAATACTCCTTGATTTTATGGCCTTCTCAATCTGATCCCTTGTTTCACCCGCGCTGCCTAATTTCGCCGCACAATGTATGAACACGGCAGGATAGGCATACTGATCAGGCGAGGACAGAACATCACTTATCGTCCGCTTTTCAGGTTTAATGCAAGCAAGAATTTTCGGAATATAGAAATCTTCCAGCACTGACCGAATATGTGCACAGACTTCCCCCACCATACCAGGCGTTGGAGTTTTAATCGCACCGCCGAAGTCCCCACTAAACAGCTTGCTTTGTTCACCTGACGAAACAAAAGAAAAGCAACCCTTGTTAAATAGATTACTCTTATAAGGAGGCTCAAAGATCGAGGCGAACTCTTGAATTTCCCCTCCATATACCATCCCGCAGAGCACATAGGAATCGATGCGGGCAATGTGATCAAAGAAAATCTCAGCCACATATTTTTTATTATATCTAAACTTCAACTTATTCCTTGATGCCACTACACCCTCAAACCTCGAGGCAACATTGTTTAGCTCTTTTAACAACTCCGACTCAAAATGCAATCGACTCTCGGAATTCATAAATCACCGATACTTAAGTACATTGAATGCCGTCACAACACCTTCACCACCGAGCAATTCTAGCCTGCGATGCCTTCCGCCGATATGCATTTTTGACTAACCAATCTCATCCAGTCGCGTGAGATGACCACCGACGTTGTAGCTGAAACGCCGAGTCAGGTTATCCACCCGCACTTCTTCGCTCAACCGGTCCGAAGCGTCGTAGGCAAAGCTGTACGTGGCGTTGTTCTCATTGACCAGCGCGATCAGGCGCACGACCTTGTCTTACTCGTAGCGTACCCGCTGGCCCTTGGCATCCTGGCGGCTGCTCGGCAGGCCACGGGCCGTGCGCATCAGGCGTGTGGTCTGGCCTTTGCCGTCGGTGTGGCTGAGCACCTGGCCGTAGACGTTGTAGGTGAAGGTTTCCGCGCTACCGTCCGGGTGACTGATGCGCAGCACTTCGCCGTCGGGCTTGCGCTCCAGCGTGGTGGTCTGGTTCAGCGCATCGGTCACCGCAACAAGGTGCTGACGCTCGTCGTAGCGGTACCAGGTGCTCTTGCCCGAGCAGTCCTGATAACGCTCGACCTGTGCCAGGGTGTTCCACCACAGGTACTTGGACTTGTAGGTCGCATCGATGATGGTATGCGGCAGGCCGTCATCGCTGTTCAGGTACTCGGTCATCTGGCCGAGGGCATCGAATTCGGCGAGCAGGTTGCCCTTGTCGTCGTAGCGCGCTCGCCAGGTGCTGCCGTCCGGATAGCTGACCTGGGTCACCAGCGTGGTCAGGTGGTGATATTCGTAGGTGGTCTTGCGGCCCAGCGGGTCGGTTTCTTCCAGCAGGCGGGCGTATTCATCGTACTTGAAGGCGAGCCGGTTGCCGTCCGGCAAATCCAGGCCAACCATGTTGCCCTGCTCGTCCAACTCGATGGCGTAGCGTTCACCACCGTAGTCACGGCTGGCGAGTACGCGGTGGTCGGCGTTGTACTGCACTTCCAGCTCGCGGCCGAGCACGTCGGTGGCCCAGCTGGTGCGGGCGTCTAGGTCGTAGCGGAAGTGGTAGTGCTCGCCATCGCTGGTCCAGTGCTCGACCACGCGCGGCTTGTCGCCGAGGGTTTCCCAACGGTAGTGGCAGCCCAGGCCCAGCGCGTTGCTGTGGGTCACCATCAGGCCTTCGGCGTAGCTGAAGCTGCGCACCGTGTCGCCGTTGCGGTTGATCACCGCGCTCAGTTGGCCGTGTTCGTCGTAGCGGTACTGGGTGAGCGTTTCCACCGCCTGGTTGTTCACCACGCGCTTGATGTCGGTCAGGCGACCCAGCGGGTTGTCGTAGTGCAGGTGCACGCGGGTACCGCCGGTGGCGCTGATGTCGGTCAGCGTACCGTCGGGCGTGCGCGTGAAATGCAGGAAGTGGCCGAGGGCGTTCTCGATGCGTTGCAGCGGCACTTCGCTGTTGGTGTCTGGCACTTCGCCGAAATAGAAGAACAGGTTGTCGAGGGTTTGCAGGATGTAGTGGCCGCCCTCAGTGCATACCAGGTACACCTGTTCGTGCGGGTTGTAGATGCGCTGGCCCGGTTGCAAGGTCACGAACGGGATTTCGCGCCCCTGGTTGTCGGTGAGGTAGATGAACGAGCCCTGGCGGCGCAGGCTCTGCTCCCAAGGCAGCACCCAGCCGCGACCGAGCACGCTATCGACAGTCAGGTCGCTGGCGTAGAAGCGCGACCACTCGATCGGCATCAGGCCAGGCAGGCTGAAGTCGATTTCGTCGGGGATCAGTTTGCGGCCGGTGGTGAGGTCGACCGGGTTGCCGACCAGGCCGCCGATGGCCCTGCGGGCGACGGGTTCGACCACGTAGCGGCTGGCCACCTCGCCGGCGACGAAGCCGGCGGTGAACTTAAGGGCGCAAGGCATTATGGCTTTCATGCCGGCTTGCGTGCCCGCCTTGATCAACTGCGCGATACCACCCGCGGCACCGGCGATGGCCATCAGCACATCCACGGTGGTGCGCAGCCACTCCGGGATCTCGTCATCCACTGGCAGGTAGCGGTAGGTGCCACCGCCGATGATGACGTTGTCCGAGCCACCGGAAATGGTCGCGCCGCAGGTCAGCTTGTCGCCCTTGCGTGCAGCCGCGACGCTGTTGATGAAGACGTTGGTCGAGCCTTCTGCAATCTGCACCGGGCCCGGGTGCTTGTCGCAGGCACCGATGCTTTTTTCGACGCGGGCGGCCTTGCGGCTGTTGATGAAAACGTTGGGTGAGGCAGTGGTTATCGTCCCTGAGGGGGACGAGAACATACTGCCTATCGCCTCTCCGGCGGCGGTCAGCAAGCTGCCTCCGATGCCGGCTGCGAGGCCGGCCAGCAAGGCCACGCCGAACCCACAGGTGAAGGTGGCGATGGCCACCGTGGCCACCAGCGCGATGCCCAGGGCGGCCCCGATCAGGAAGCCCCCCAGCGCGCTGGTGTGCGATATCAGTTCACCCGCCGGGTCGTACTGGTAACGGCGGTGAATCGGGTTGTAGGCATGCTTCACCAGCAACGAGGTATTGATACCGGTGTTGTGCACCTACGAGAGCTTGTCGGCCGGCAAATTCGAGGCAAACTGCCAGGCCTTGCGCTCCATCGCGTCATAACCGAAGCAGCTGGTGAGCTTGCCCTAGGTGCGGTAGACCTCACGGTGCAGGTCGTCACATTCCATGTCGCTGAGCACCGGAATCCGTAAGCAATCGGAGCCTACTTATCCCTCAAACTTACTAAAGGTCATCAAATTCCGCCCAAGGATCATACCTATAGGTTTCATCCACCGGAGCAAATGAGATCCCTTTAAGAAGGGTCGCTGCTGCTTTAAATCGGTCACTACAAAACAGCTGCAGCGTTTCCTGACAGCGAAAAACATCACTTTTAACACCAGCGGAAATTACAAATGAATCAATCCTGCTAACACTCACCTCGCCCGGGAACAATGGACTATTGACAACTTCCCCTGTCTCTAGATCCTTCGCCAATTCATATACGGAGCAATACTTATCGAGAGCCGGCAAACTTTCCCCGGGAAGAAATATAAAAAAATCGTCCTTTCTAATTTTATCGCCAAGCGAGATCTCAAGCGGAATGGCTCTATACTTGGAACCAAACAAGTCGCAAACATCTAAAAACTTGCGTGAAACATACGTCGCACCGACCTGATAGAAATCGAAATCCAATGAATCGACGTCCATTTCCAATCCTGAAAGGCTAAGGCGATACTTATTTCTTATCTCCAGCCTTTCAGGATCTAGTTCGTACGGAGACCACTCAAACCTTTCGCAATTAAAGAAGCCAGCCAAACTAATTGGACATCCGTCATCTGACGAGTCATAGTGCATTACATAATATTTTTTTTCATTCAGACTCATAGCAATCGCCCCGTAACCGCATCCACAACGAACTTATTAGCTTCAAGCCCTTCTCTGGCAAAATTTTGTATCTTCCCAATGCCTAGAGCCAACTGAGTATCGGACAGAACTCCGGCCTCAAAGAAATCATTCAATCTAGAAACTTTAGACTCAATCGCTGCGGTATACTGCCCATGGTTTGACCAATGACCAGGAAGATCTATACGCTGAGTTAGATTTTTGCTACCAGGCAAAAAGATCCCATTCGATGCCCCGTCCCCATTGAAACCCATAGACTTAAGCCTGTCAAACATCCTAGCATATTGTGGATTACTAAGAACCTCCTCTGGAATAAGATGATGGTTCGCCATTCCATCTCCTTTCCTCGCCCCCATATTATTACCCAGTTTCGTCGAACACCATCCCAGCGGGTCAATTTCCTGAACAGGATTAATAGTGTACGAGTAGATATTTATTCCGCCTGCCAGTCCTATTGGATCCTGCGAGAGGAATCGCCCGATCTCACAGTCATAGAATCTAAATGTGTTGTAATGAAGTCCAGTTTCGTCATCAAAGTATTGGCCTTGGAAACGAAGATTCTGCTTGACCTCATTAACGGTTAGATGCTCAACCGCCCCCCACGAGCGATACGTCGCCTGCCAAACGATCTTGCCATCGCTGTTCGTCAGTTCTAGCGGCGTGCCGATCTGGTCAGTATGGAAGTAATAGACCTTCTGCTCTTCCCCTTCCGCCTGATCGACCCGCGCCAATGGCGCATAGCTACCCGGCTCATACAGGTACAGGATGCTCTGCCCCGGCGTCTCTTCGCGCAGCATCCGCAAGCCTTGCCAGAGGAAGCGCTTCTGTTCGACTTCGCCGTTGATTTCCGCTTGCTTGGCAACCCGTCGCCCCAGGCTGTCGTAACGGTAGTGCCCGGTACTCTCCAGCTTGCCATTGACCAGCGTCTCCGCCCGCACCAGCCGGTTCTCGCAGTCATAGCTAAAGCTCTGCAGCTTGCTATGCCCCGAGCGCTTCTCGATCAGGTTGCCCCACGGATCGTAGCGGTACTCCTGATCCCGCCACTGCCTGATCCGGTTGTCCTTGACCTTGTCGAACTGCCGCGCGTTGAAGTCCAGGCGGTTGGCCGCCGCGTCGTAGCGGAATTCCTCGCTGCCCACCAGTGAACCGGTATCGCGGCTGCGCAACTGCCCGTTGGCTTCGTACTCGTACTTGATCTCGCCACGCAGCTTGTCCAGCGTGCGCACCAGCTCACCCGCCGGGTCGTACTGGTAACGGCGGTGAATCGGGTTGTAGGCATGCTCGACCAGCAACGAGGTATTGATCCCGGTGTTGTGCACCTGCGAGAGCTTGTCGGCCGGCAAGTTCGAGGCAAACTGCCAAGCCTTGCGCCCCATGGCGTCATAGCCAAAGCAACTGGTGAGCTTGCCCTGGGTCCGGTACACCTCGCGGTGCAGGTCATCACGCTCCATGTCGCTGATCACCTGGCCGTCCAGGTTCAGCTGGTGCAGGTGCCCGCTGCCGTAGTACAGGTGGTTGACCCTGCGGCCATCCGGCAGGGTCAATGTGGTCAGGTTGCTGAGCGGGTCGTATTCATAGTTCAGTGCACCACCCGGGGTCAGCTCCTGCGTCAGTCGTCCGAGCAGGTCGTAGCTGTAGCTCAATGTCTCTTCGGTGATGCCCAACTGCTTGCCCGCACTGCTCGGCTGGCGCTGAATGCTCAGCAGCCGATCGGCATCGTCGTATTCGAAATCCTGTCAGGCATCGCGGTTGACCTTGGCCATCAGCCGGCCAATGGCATAAGATTATCAATAATTCAACGTAGATCAGTTATCGAAAACCCAGTTGAGATACATACAACCGGGATTTCTGAAAAAGATCAGCTCACACAATCAAATTCAATAAACTCCTCACATAAGAACCTACATTTAAACCTCAAATCTATTCACAAAGCTTTCATATGTCGACTGGGAGTTAATCACTCTAGCCGTTTCGTTTTCAACATGCTCAGCCGTCTCATCATCTGTAACGGTGACAAATAAAACCGGCTCTTGCACAGCAAATGACTTAAAATAATCACTTTGCCGCAAAGCACGCAGAACATTCGTCATTGCTGCATAAAGTTTTTTCCTGAAATCCGCAATATTAGAACGCTCCACATCTTCCCTTAGCGCTTTACAGGCGCTCTTGAATAACTCGCCGTGCCAAGCCTCATACTTCCACTCTGAAGTCGCCCATGTGTAATACTGACGAGAATCGTCCCGATCCTCCTCATCTTCCTCCAAGAGTTTACGCTCCAGCGCCTCGTGAGAGTTAGCAGCGAAGGCGATAGTCATGGCACTACTATCGGTATATAACGAAAAAGCATAAAACCTTTCGTCTGAATGCTCAGCTTGCAAAGCTTCGAGCGCCTGAACTACAAGCTTAAAAACTTCCGCCTCAAACCCATTCCAGTTCATTATCAACCCCTTATTACCCACCGAATACTTCAAAGCCGATTTTTTGTAACTCACCCTTCATTGCTGAAACCGCCTTATTGAAGGGTAAATCTTGCGCCATAATAGCTCTGTCTGCAGCTTCAAGCTTACTAGCAACTAATTTTGCATTCGCAATTGTGTGTCCTTGGTTCTCCGCCCACATCATCGCAGACGTATCATGCACAGGATCAATTTTGTACTTGTCCAGCACGGCCCTACTACGTTCGAGTGCTTTTTGCATGCCTGGGGAACGCGCGAAGTCTCCCTTGAAAACGATATGGTGAGCATGCGGTCGCTCCATTGTAGCAGGAGGGCGAGTCCCCGTTTGACGAGCATAGTAAGCCCCCCAATCTTTACCAGCACATAGCCCCCATGCATCAGTCCAAACAATGGGGTTGTTAGCGTACTGGTAGAAATTAAAACCACCAAGTAAACCAATCGGATCTTGGCTTACAAATCGCCCGACCTCTGGATCGTAGTATCTGAAAGTATTGTAGTGCAGCCCCGTCTCACCATCAAAATACTGACCTTGGAACCGTAGGTTTTGCTCGACATTCTTGACCGGCAGACTATCTATTGCACCCCAAGAACGATACGTCGCCTGCCAAACGATCTTGCCATCACTGTCCGTCAGCTCCAGCGGCGTACCAATCTGGTCAGTATGGAAGTAGTAAACACTCTGTTCTTCACCCTCCACCTGATCGACCCGCGCCAACGGCGCATAGCTGCCCGGCTCATACAGGTACAGGATGCTCTGCCCCGGCGTCTCCTCACGCAGCATCCGCAAGCCTTGCCAGAGGAAGCGCTTCTGCTCGACTTCGCCGTTGATTTCCGCCTGCTTGGCTATTCGCCGCCCCAGGCTGTCGTAACGGTAGTGCCCGGTACTCTCCAGCTTGCCATTGACCAATGTCTCAGCCCGCACCAGCCGGTTCTCGCAGTCATAGCTAAAGTTCTGCACCTTGCTGTGCCCCGAGCGCTTCTCGATCAGGTTACCCCACGGGTCGTAACGGTACTCCTGATCCCGCCACTGCCTGATCCGGTTGTCCTTGACCTTGGCGAACTGTCGCGCATTAAAGTCCAGCCGGTTGGCCGCCGCGTCGTAGCGGAATTCCTCGCTGCCCACCAGTGAACCGGTATCGCGGCTGCGCAACTGCCCGTTGGCTTCGTACTCGTACTTGATCTCGCCACGCAGCTTGTCCAGCGTGCGCACCAGCTCACCCGCCGGGTCGTACTGGTAACGGCGGTGAATCGGGTTGTAGGCATGCTCGACCAGCAACGAGGTATTGATCCCGGTGTTGTGCACCTGCGAGAGCTTGTCGGCCGGCAAGTTCGAGGCAAACTGCCAAGCCTTGCGCCCCATGGCGTCATAGCCAAAGCAACTGGTGAGCTTGCCCTGGGTCCGGTACACCTCGCGGTGCAGGTCATCACGCTCCATGTCGCTGATCACCTGGCCGTCCAGGTTCAGTTGGTGCAGGTGCCCGCTGCCGTAGTACAGGTGGTTGACCTTGCGGCCATCCGGCAGGGTCAATGTGGTCAGGTTACTGAGCGGGTCGTATTCATAGTTCAGTGCACCACCCGGGGTCAGCTCCTGCGTCAGTCGTCCGAGCAGGTCGTAGCTGTAGCTCAATGTCTCTTCGGTGATGCCCAACTGCTTGCCCGCACTGCTCGGCTGGCGCTGAATGCTCAGCAGCCGATCGGCATCGTCGTATTCGAAATCCTGTCGGGCATCGCGGTTGACCTTGGCCATCAGCCGGCCAATGGCATCACGTTCGAACAGCGTGTTGCGCTCTGGCCGCTCGCCGTTGTCGCCGTAGCCAATCTCGTCCATGCGCACCAGATGGCCGCCAGCGTCGTAGCCAAAGCGCCGGGTCAGGTTGTCGACCCGCACTTCTTCGCTCAGCCGGTCCGAAGCGTCGTAGGCAAAGCGGTAGGCTTCACCGTTCTCGTTGACCAGTGCGGTCAGGCGCAAGGCCTTGTCGTACTCGTAACGGACCCACTCGCCCTTGGCATCCTGGCGGCTGCTCGGCAAGCCGCGAGAGGTGCGCTGCAGGCAGGTGGTCTGGCCTTTGCCATCGGTGTGCGTCAGCACCTGGCCGAGGGTGTTGTAGGTGAAGCGTTCGGCAGTGCCATCCGGGTGATGGATGCGCAGCACTTCACCGTCGGGTTTGCGTTCCAGCGAAGTGGTCTGGTTCAGTGCATCGGTCACCGCGATCAGGTGCTGGCGTTCGTCGTAGCGGTACCAGGTGCCCTTGCCCGAGCAGTCCTGATAACGCTCGACCTGTGCCAGGGTGCTCCACCGTAGGTACTTGGACTGGTAGGTCGCGTCGATGATGGTATGCGGCAGGCCGTCATCGCTGTTATGGCTCGGTCAATAGATCGGACAAACCCAATGCCCCAGGTCATTTGCCTTTATAACTAAAAAGAAATGGGGCTAAATCAGCCCCACTGAATCGATCATGTTTTTAAAGATCTACGCCCTCGAAGCATTAAATCATCAGGAAAAATAACGACCACAGCCCAGCTCAAGCAGCTCAATCACATTTTAAAACTCAACGAGCAACCAGTTCAAAATCAAGATGACTCACATCGGAACCATCAGCAACTACTGGCAGAACTGGGACAGAGACAAACTCGAGTCCATATCCGTATTCCGAACCATATTCACGAAGCCCTGCATATCCCTTGATGGACAAACTATAAATACCAGACTCAACATCAATATAATCATTACTCGGAAGTCGCGAAGCATACTCGGCTTTGTAATTTAGGAAAAAATCTTCATCCCAGTCAAATAGCGCATTGAGATCCGAAACAATCAGGACACCAGAAACTATTACCAAAGGAAGTCCTGAATACACGAATACCGGCTCAGGCAAATAATCCACCCCCACATTTTGACACTCTGTAAAAACAGAGTATTCTTGCTCCGAAACTTGGTATATAGGAAAAACCACCCCCTGTTCAACCGCCTGCCGCCCAAGTGCTTCGTCTTTCAAAAAAGCATTAAAGATATTTGTATCTGTTAACCCTTTGCTTTTTATGAAAACTGCAAACTGTACCGGATCAAACAATACTATACCTGGAGCATACAGCTCTATCAACGCACTCCGCTTCATTACTCGCATCCTCCTGCAGTATTGTTACCACTGTCTTTGCCAAGCGACTTAGTTAGGACCTCACCAATAGTTACATCTTTCCCAAGCCTTGTCCGGCATGAGAAATTTTTAACATACTCTTTTGAGGGAGCTGAATCCCCCCTGCTTTCTCAGACAATCTCCAAGCTCAAAAAATATCGTTTCTCGTACTCTACTAGAGACAGCTGCATAGCACTGCTGTGTCGGCGTTTAGGGTTATAGAACATTTCGATAAAATCGAAAATATCACTTCGGGCTTTGTCTCGCGTTCCGTAGATCTTTCGTCGGATTCGCTCCCGCTTCAAAAGCTGGAAAAAGCTCTCGGCTACAGCGTTGTCAAGCGCTCCACCCGATTTCGCCCACAGTCGCAGGTCATCGTGAATTTTGTGATAGCCGTACAGCCGAGGTAACTCCTTTGGCAGCCGCCCCAGCAGGTCGTAGGCGTACTCTGGCTTCTACTCAGTCATCCCGAACTGTACGTTATTCCACCCAACTATAAACGACTCATATAGAAAATCACGCACAAGTAACTTATCAGCTTTCAATTACCCAATAGCGCTGAATCTGACCAGCAATTTATTGCTTTCAATTTTACGCACCAATATCTCTGAGACAATAGGGTCGATCCAGATCACACCTGCCACAAAGAAAAGGTCCAGCGAACCAGTCTTTGTCTCATCAATACACATCTTCTTTACGCCTCGGACCTTGTAATCAGCCGCCAGCTCACCGGCCTGAATCTTACTCATAACCAAAGACTTGCCAGAGTACTCCGAAAGCCCGTAGTCAAAGCATGCGCACCTGTCATTAACGTGAATAAAATAATACGTTTTGACCGTAGGTTTTCCATTAGAGTGCTTTACATCCGCAGGGGAAAACTGCAGGTTAGTATTTAGCCCCCAAGAACAACCTTAAACTCCTGAGATACAAAAAAAAGCACCGGAAGTTGTCAAGAAAAAATCAGACTTAAGAGCGTGAACCTTTTTATCCTAAATCACAGAAACCGACTTTCCTCCTAGCATGTCGAGCAGGTGCCTTTTGGCCTAGGATCTGTATTTTGTAATCGTATCGGCAATTTCGCCAGGGCCAGTATTAAAATAGAAAGCAAAACATACGACCGCCTCAAAGCCAGCGGTCGTCACCTAGAATTTACATTTTAATGACCGCCAAGCCCAGAACCTTCTGCCTAGTAAACCCCATCATCCAGCAAGAACAAAACCATTCAAAGCCTCGACCAATTTAGAATGCGTGAGCACTTCTTCATCTTTCCGGTTACGAACCAGAGTAAACACCTCTTTTTTTGGAGAAAGGACTTCTACCACCTCGCCCTTATAGTTTGTAATCTCAACGAACCCACTAACTACACCATTGAGATCCTCGATCTCTGATAAGAGTGTAGGGTACTTCATCAATACGCCAACTTCATCAGTGCCGGCTTCAGTCCCCGGATTATCAAAATAAACTTTAATCTTAGGACAAACACTCCTATTCCAACGAAAAATAGGAACCATACGCTGAATAATTTCTTTAAACTCACCCTCAGATTCGCCTCCCGAAAACTCACACCGATGTATAGGAATACAAAGATACAAGTTCTCTCGCTTACCGTCCAGCCGTCCTTTCAAGCTTCCGTGATAAGTATTGGGCACAATCAACACATGAGTAAAGCCATACTTATTCGGAGCAATATCGAATATTGTAGTCTTATCCTGGCTCAAAGAGTCAGGCGCCTGCTCAACAACTTCCACAGAGAACGCCCTGTCACTTACGCCCTCAGATATAACCAACAAATCTTTCCTATCTGAACTTTTTAAACAATATTCATAAACCACTTTTGGAAGCTTGTGCTGAAAAAAATAGCAACCAGCGTATTCATCCACGCAAGCAAAGGACTGCAATAAGTCATCTTTAGAGAACATACCAACCTCATTCATAATCAGGCCCTACGTCCTGCCTATACCTCACGCCCTCCGCGGCTGCGCAATTGGCCGTTAGCTTCGCACTCGTACTTGATCTTGCCACGCAGCTTGTCCAGCGTGCGCACCAGTTCACCGGCCGGGTCGTACTGATAACGGCGGTGGATCGGGTTGTAGGCATGCTCCACCAGCAGCGAGGTATTGATCCCGGTGTTGGGCACCTGAGAGAGCTTGTCGGCGGGCAGCATCGAGGCGTATTTCCAAGCATTACGCCCCATCGGGTATAACCAAAGCAGTTAGTTAGCTTTCCTTGTCCGGCGCATATCCAAATGCAGTCAAACAATAAAAAATAGGCAATTAATCAGAGACATGGGCGCACATTTAATCAGCCACCTCTTCACTTTTTTTCAAACCCAACCGACATCAAATCATAGAAAATTCATGGCAATAACTTAGCCCTCCTTGAGGAGCGTGAAGATTTCCAAGAGATCAAAACACTTTCTCCACCAAGCTCTTTATTAACATGCTCCAGATTCTTACCCTCAACCATCCAAACCCACATATCATTTGCACTTAATTTCAGAACGCCATGCCGACTATCGCTTAAAATCCAATCTCGGAGACTATAGGGGCCCACCTGCAATTTCAGATGCCCCTCATTTACCACATTTATGGGATATACCATTCTTAGCATTTCATTCTTATATCGCTCCACCCCCTTGAATCTGCCACCTGTCCCCCTGCTAAACAGAGTAAGATTCTCATAGTTATAGACACTGATTAAGTTTTCGCCGCCTGCGTAATAAAGCCCCTCAGAAACATCATCCACAGAATAAAATATTGCATAATCCAACGAGCCGAACAAACAAACACCATCAATAAACTCTAAAAACTCCTCCTCCCCAAAGCTTGAGGGCAAGCCCTGTGCATCAATATGGTAAAAGCCCCCAAAGTCCGTTGTCGAATATCCAAAAGATGCATCCCAAAGAAAACCATTTTCACTTTCGCAATAGAGCCTGAACGATGTAGCCCTCCCGGACTTAACCTCCCTGCTCAAATCAGCCAAAGAAACTTCCACAAAGTCAATATCTTCTCCCGATCTATCTTTTCGATATTTATAATATCCTGATGTCGTAATGTCCAACCCTATAATTTTAAAGAAACGCACGCCCAATTCATATACGAATTCGGGAGTGATCTTTTCGATACCGTAAATTGCCATCGCATTGGCCGCACACATATCATCGCACCTATATACTATCAATTAAGTTGCCTAGAACACTTTTTATCTTTGAAGTATTATAAGGATGATTCAACACAATAATGTTTCCTTGCCGGAACTCGGCAGTTTACCCATCCCAGTCTGATTCCGCACCGTCAATGAAGGTAACTTTTCCCCATGTCAATCTTAGAGGCCAGTTCGATTGCATGAACTTTTCCAGACTTATCAATAGCCATAATATCTGGGCGCCGCCCTGTTACCCCTTTACCATTAGCGAAACTGTACGACCTATTCAAAAATATCTCTTTGAACTTACCGCTCATTGCCAGCTTATTAGCAATGGCCTCGGAGAACTGATCATGCCCCAGAGTCCCATCTTTTTGACCTTTGCCGAATATTTTTGCTCCATTAACCTCTCGCATAGGGCATGCAGCGAATCCAAGGGGGTCAACCCATGTGATCGGGCTGGCGAGCACGCGGTGGTCGGCGTTGTACTGCACTTCCAGTTCGCGACCGAGCACGTCGGTGGCCTAGCTGCTGCGGGCGTCGAAGTTGTAACGGAGATGGTAGTGTAGGAAGTGGCTGACGGCGTTCTGGAAGCGCTGTAACTAAACCTCGGGATTAGTGTGCGGGACTTAGCGCCCATGATTAGATGTCGTAACCTACTGTGCTGCCGATCACAATTATAGCTACAAAGATCAAAGACATCACAGTGAAGCTTAAGCATACCTTATGACTGATCGAACCTGGAGAAAACACTGAAAGCGAAGTGACCGAAACAAAGTTGGCAGCCACTTCGAAAGCGTGTATTGTTAAAGAACCTAAGTAAACCTCACCCCGCCCCAATCTCGCCGACCTCAGAACAACTCTTTTACATCTTCATCCCCCATCTGCTCGTAAGGGAACAACCCCATTGCCTCTTGCTCCGAGATCTTTTTCTCATTCTCATTAACATCAATGCTTTTCAAATCATAAGGAGGTGTACCAAACACAAACCTCAACCCTTCAACCCTGTCATCTTCACCCAATTCCAGATGTCCAACCACTTCCCACTCACCCTCGCCCATCTCCAGCAAGGAAAATGTATCGAGAATGACCGGAAACTGCTTAATGGTTTGTAACTTACCCAACTCTTCTCTCGGCGAGGAAGATGTTTCGGCAAAAATTTCAGAAACGTAGCCCAGCTCTATTTGCTTAATTAGCCTTGCAAAGCCGTATAAGCCGTCAGCGATTTTAAACGAAAGAACATCGCCAGCCGTATATTTTTTAGTTTTGCCTTTGCCCATTCCAACATCCTCCGAATGACTTTTCAAATCCTCCCCACAAAACAAGCTGGGGCCATTTACCTTAATTGACAAATCAATCAAATACCTTATTTCTTCGAGCTTAGGCCTTCTGCCCAGAGACTCAATATAGAGCACCTGCAGTTCCTCTAGAAGTTTGCCAACTAGGTCTAGAGGTATATCTCCGACAACGATCTCATCATGTCCCGGCGCGCTCCACCACCCCATAACTAAACTCCTCAACAGGCCGTTGCATTAGGTGTTGATTTCCGCCCGTTAAGACTAGCAGATTTTTCATTAAAGCTATTTTCAAAGTACTGCTGTCGCCCTGCAGCTCTCGTCTTGCTTTGATGGTCATAGGAATTGATTTTATTACCCCTGTTTGTATCCGAAATCTGCTCCCCTACGATGCCGGTTTTAGTTCCGTGGTGCTCAATATAAGCTTGCTCATAGCCTCGGGCCTGACCGTAAGTAACATTACGATCGAGTACTTTCATTTTTCCTCCATTGAGTCGCCCGCTCGCCACATGCTCACCACGGCGCCTAGTAACATTATCCGTTATGCCAATATAATATGGATCTTTTACACCCTTGTCATACAGTGCATAAACAAAATAACCAGGAGCAGTCTCAGCCACCCACCCCAACGGATCAACCCATGAGACAGGATTGTCGGCATAAAAATAAAGATTAAAACCGCCATCAACCCCAATTGGATCCTGACTGATATACCTTCCCGCCTCAGAATCGTAATACCGGAAGGTATTGTAGTGAAGTCCAACTTCACTATCGAAGTACTGCCCCTGAAACCTCAGATTCTGTTCAATGTCATTGACACTTAAAGTTTCTATTTCGCCCCATGAACGATAAGTCGCCTGCCAAACAATCTGCCCGTCGCTATCCGTCAGTTCCAGCGGCGTACCAATCTGGTCAGTATGGAAGTAGTAAACCTGCTGCTCTTCCCCTTCTGCCTGATCAACCCGCGCCAACGGCGCATAGCTACCCGGCTCATACAGGTACAGAATGCTCTGCCTCGGCGTCTCCTCCCGTAGCATCCTCAACCCTTGCCAGAGGAAGCGCTTCTGCTCGACTTCGCCGTTGATTTCCGACTGCTTGGCAACCCGTCGCCCCAGGCTGTCGTAACGGTAGTGCCCGGTACTCTCGAGCTTGCCATTGACCAATGTCTCAGCCCGCACCAGCCGGTTCTCGCAGTCATAGGCAAAGCTCTGCAGCTTGCTGTGCCCCGAGCGCTTCTCGACCAGGTTGCCCCACGGATCGTAGCGGTACTCCTGATCCCGCCACTGTTTGATCCGGTTGTCCTTGACCTTGTCGAACTGCCGCGCATTGAAGTCCAGGCGGTTGGCTGCCGGGTCGTAGCGGAATTCCTCGCTACCCACCAGTGAGCCGGTATCGCGGCTGCGCAACTGGCCGTTAGCTTCGTACTCGTACTTCATCTCGCCACGCAGCTTGTCCAGCGTGCGCACCAGTTCACCCGCCGGGTCGTACTGATAGCGACGGTGGATCGGGTTGTACGCATGCTCCACCAGCAACGAGGTATTGATACCGGTGTTGTGCACCTGCGAGAGTTTGTCGGCCGGCAAGTTCGAGGCAAACTGCCAAGCCTTGCGCCCCATGGCGTCATAGCCAAAGCAGCTGGTGAGCTTGCCCTGAGTCCGGTACACCTCGCGGTGCAGGTCATCACGCTCCATATCGCTGATAACCTGGCCATCCAGGTTCAGCTGGTGCAGGTGGCCACTGCCGTAGTACAGGTGGTTGACCTTGCGACCGTCCGGCAGGCTCAGGGTGGTCAGGTTGCCGAGCGGGTCGTACTCGTAGCCGAGCGTGCCGTCAGGGGTGACTTCTTTGGTCAGCCGTCCCAGCAGATCGTAGGCGTACTCCAGCTTTTCTTCGCTGATCCCAAGCTGCTTGCCGATCCCGGTCGGCTGCCGCTCGATGCTCAGCAACCGGTCTCCGCCGTCGTACGCGAAGGTCTGGCTCGCATCGCGGTTGATCTTGGCGACCAACCGGCCAATGGCATCGCGCTCGAACAGCGTATGACGTTCCGGGCGTTCGGCGTTTTCACCGTAGCCAATCTCATCCAGTCGCGTGAGATGGCCTCCGACGTTGTAGCTGAAACGCCGGGTCAGGTTATCCACCCGCACTTCTTCAGTCAGCCGGTCCGAGGCGTCGTAGGCAAAGCTGTACGTGGCGTTGTTCTCGTTGACCAGCGCGGTCAGGCGAATGGCCTTGTCGTACTCGTAGCGTACCCGCTGGCCCTTGGCATCCTGGCGGCTGCTCGGCAGGCCACGCGCCGTACGCATCAGGCGTGTGGTCTGGCCCTTGCCGTCGGTGTGGCTGATTACCTGGCCATAGACGTTGTAGGTGAAGGTTTCCGCAGTACCGTCCGGATGGCTGATGCGCAGCACCTCACCGTCGGGCTTGCGCTCCAGCGTGGTGGTCTGGTTCAGCGCATCGGTCACCGCCACCAGGTGCTGGCGCTCGTCGTAGCGGTACCAGGTGCTCTTGCCCGAGCAGTCCTGATAACGCTCGACCTGGGCCAGGGTGTTCCACCACAGGTACTTGGACTTGTAAGTTGCATCGATGATGGTATGCGGCAGGCCGTCATCGCTGTTCAGGTACTCGGTCATCTGGCCGAGGGTATCGTATTCGGCGAGCAGGTTGCCCTTGTCGTCGTAGCGCGCTCGCCAGGTGCTGCCGTCCGGATAGCTGACCTGGGTCACCAGCGTGGTCAGGTGGTGATATTCGTAGGTGGTCTTGCGGCCCAGCGGGTCGGTTTCTTCCAGCAGGCGGGCGTATTCATCGTACTTGAAGGCGAGCCGGTTGCCGTCCGGCAAATCCAGGCCAACCATGTTGCCCTGCTCGTCCAGCTCGATGGCGTAGCGTTCACCACCGTAGTCACGGCTGGCGAGCACGCGGTGGTCGGCGTTGTACTGCACTTCCAGCTCGCGGCCGAGCACGTCGGTGGCCCAGCTGGTGCGGGCGTCTAGGTCGTAGCGGAAGTGGTAGTGCTCGCCATCGCTGGTCCAGTGCTCGACCACGCGCGGCTTGTCGCCGAGGGTTTCCCAACGGTAGTGGCAGCCCAGGCCCAGCGCGTTGCTGTGGGTCACCATCAGGCCTTCGGCGTAGCTGAAGCTGCGCACCGTGTCGCCGTTGCGGTTGATCACCGCGCTCAGTTGGCCGTGTTCGTCGTAGCGGTACTGGGTGAGCGTTTCCACCGCCTGGTTGTTCACCACGCGCTTGATGTCGGTCAGGCGACCCAGCGGGTTGTCGTAGTGCAGGTGCACGCGGGTACCGCCGGTGGCGCTGATGTCGGTCAGCGTACCGTCGGGCGTGCGCGTGAAATGCAGGAAGTGGCCGAGGGCGTTCTCGATGCGTTGCAGCGGCACTTCGCTGTTGGTGTCTGGCACTTCGCCGAAATAGAAGAACAGGTTGTCGAGGGTTTGCAGGATGTAGTGGCCGCCCTCGGTGCATACCAGGTACACCTGTTCGTGCGGGTTGTAGATGCGCTGGCCCGGTTGCAAGGTCACGAACGGAATTTCGCGGCCCTGGTTGTCGGTGAGGTAGATGAACGAGCCCTGGCGGCGCAGGCTCTGCTCCCAGGGCAGTACCCAGCCGCGGCCCAGCACGCTGTCGACAGTCAGGTCGCTGGCGTAGAAGCGCGACCACTCGATCGGCATCAGGCCAGGCAGGCTGAAGTCGATTTCGTCGGGGATGAGTTTGCGGCCGGTGGTGAGGTCGACCGGGTTGCCGACCAGGCCGCCGATGGCCCTGCGGGCGACGGGTTCGACCACGTAGCGGCTGGCCACCTCGCCGGCGACGAAGCCGGCGGTGAACTTCAGGGCGCAAGGCATTATGGCTTTCATGCCGGCCTGGGTACCCGCCTTGATCAGCTGCGCAATACCGCCAGCGGCACCGGCAATGGCCATCAGCACATCCACGGTGGTGCGCAGCCACTCCGGGATCTCGTCATCCACTGGCAGATAGCGGTAGGTGCCACCGCCGATGATGACGTTGTCCGACCCACCGGAAATGGTCGCGCCGCAGGTCAGCTTGTCGCCCTTGCGTGCAGCCGCGACGCTGTTGATGAAGACGTTGGTCGAGCCTTCGGCAATCTGCACCGGCCCTGGGTGCTTGTCGCAGGCACCGATGCTTTTTTCGACGCGGGCGGCCTTGCGGCTGTTGATGAAAACGTTGGGTGAGGCAGTGGTTATCGTCCCTGAGGGGGACGAGAACATACTGCCTATCGCCTCTCCGGCGGCGGTCAGCAAGCTGCCTCCGATGCCGGCTGCGAGGCCGGCCAGCAAGGCCACGCCGAACCCACAGGTGAAGGTGGCGATGGCCACCGTGGCCACCAGCGCGATGCCCAGGGCTGCCCCGATCAGGAAGCCCCCCAGCGCGCTGGTGTGCGATATCTCGTCGCCGAACCTGGCCGCTTCGAACATGAGGGGTTACTCCTGTTCGCCGGACTCGGCGCTGGTTACGGACGGGGCTCGCGGCGTGAAGCTGGCCAGCAAGTTGTCCCAGTCCTGGTTCTGCTGGGCACTGAAGTCGGCCTGTGCGGTGGTGGAAAAGATCAGGGCACGCCCGGGGCTGATGATGAAAGCGGCCTGGCGCTGATACAGCGGGCGGCCCTGGTTCATGTAGTAGGCGTCGATCTGGATGCCGGCAATGGGTGCGGTAGCCGAGAGCGAGACGGCCTTGTTGCCCATGCGGGTGTAACCACGCAGCTTGGAGGTGAGCATCTTCACCTGGCGATCGACATAGGCCTGCAGCGCTTCGTCCGGCAGCAAGGTGTCACGCGAGATGGTGATGCTCAACGGTGCTG
Source organism: Pseudomonas sp. C5pp (assembly GCF_000814065.1). Lineage (NCBI taxonomy): Bacteria > Pseudomonadati > Pseudomonadota > Gammaproteobacteria > Pseudomonadales > Pseudomonadaceae > Pseudomonas > Pseudomonas sp. C5pp. The sequence continues at coordinate 117,543 of NZ_JWLN01000012.1, forward strand.
GAACACTGGCACCCAAGACGAACATGTTGACCGTGCGGTCCTCGAAACCTGCCGGCAGCGCGATGCCGCCTTCCTGCAACTCGTAATCCATGCGATGAAAATTCCTGATAGCGAAAAAATCGGGGTTCAGCCCTGCGCGAAGCCATCGAGCATGCGGTCGAACTCGGCCAGCCACTGGCTCAGGCCCGGCTTGCTTGGGTCGATCACGCTGGAAATATCCAGCCATTGCAGCGACTCGCTGCCGGCGATGGGCACCAGCGCGCCGACCAGGCGACCGTGCCGGGGCTCGTGGCCAGCATTGAAGTGGAAATCCAGGACCTTGGCCGGGTTGCCAGCCAGGAGGCAATCACGTTGACGAATCACGCGCAGTTGCGGGTTCAATTCGCGCAAGGCCTGGATCGCGCCCTCGAACAATTGCTCCAGCGGTTGCCTGGCGCGTACATCACGGCGGCGGATGCTGAGGCTGATCGGCTCGCCTTCATGCTCGATGGTGGTCTGGATGTCGCGAAAGCGAAAACCGATCGGAAACTGCAAAGTGAAACCTGCGAAGGTGAAACCGCTGCCCACATCCTGCAACGCGGCTGGCACCGGTTCCGGCTCGGGCACAGGCTCAGGCACATGAGCGGCTTCCGCCAACCTGGCCAGCCGCGCAGCCTCCTCTTGCGCTTCGCGCCTGGCAGAGATGCGATCGTAGATCGAGGGCTTGTACATGAACCTTGCCTCAGTCGTTGATCCGCACCGCGGCACCAGTGATCTGGGTGGTGTCTGTGCTGGTGGTCACGATGACCTTACCTTTGATCTCGATACCTTCCGGGGTCAGCGTGATGCTGCTGTCGCCCACCTGCAGAATGATGTGCTGCTTGGCGGCCACCTGTATGAACTGGTTGTCGACCTGCAGGGTGTAGGAACCTTCGGTCACTTGCACCACGGTGTCTTTCTTGACCGTTTCGGTGTGCGTGCCACCTACTGTAATCGTGCGGTTGTTCCCCACATCATGGGTCTCATCCAGCTCGATCTCGGTATCCATGTTGCGCTCGGCATGCATGATGATCTGCTCGGCGCCGGCCTTGTCCTCGAAGCGGAAGAAGTTGGCGGTACCGCCGTCGCCCTTCATCGACCGGGTCAGGAAGCCACTCTGGGTCTTGTTCGCTGGCAGCGACCATGGCGGGGTGTTGGTGCTGTTGTACAGGCTGCCCATGATCAGCGGCCGGTCGGGGTTGCCGTCGAGGAACACCACCACCACTTCGTCGCCGACGCGTGGGATCTGGATGCTGCCGAAGCCACCGCTGGCACCAGATTGGGCGACGCGTACCCAGCAGGAACTCTGGTCGTTGAACTCGCCGTTGCGGTCCCAGTGGAACTGCAATTTCACCCGACCCAGTTCATCGGTGTAGATCTCTTCGCCGGGGGGGCCGACGACGATGGCTGTTTGCGGGCCACTGATTAAGCCGCGAGGGGTGTTTAGGCTTGGCCTGAACGGGATTTTCCGGCGAATGCAGGTGAAACTGTTCTGATAACCGGCTTGGCCATTACTGCTGTAGTTATTCTGACCCCAGTGTTTGACCGAGAGTATGAGAAACTGACGTTCATCTTGGGGATCGTTGTCATGGTCGTAGTGCTGCGAAAGCTCGAAGTAATACCCAGGCTCCAATGCGCGACAATTGCTCTTGCCGCTGAAGATTTTGCCTTGGACTTCCATTGCCTCGAGACGATGACGTGCCTTGCGCATACCCTCATCAGCATCGGCATACCCATAAAGACCTTCGTACTCAAAGACCTCCAACCGGCCAACCTCGCCCTGCTGGTTTATTGATTCGAGCTTAACCAGATGTGGATTACCGGGTTGCTTGTAGTCGAAGGACTTGAGGGTGAGCTGTGTCGGCTGGAAGCGACGACTGGACGACCAGGCGGTAATGGAGTCTTCTGTCTCGGTGACCGACGCACGGTGATAACGGATGACAGGCTGACCAGGGAGCTGCGTCAGAACGCTGCTGTCGTCGCTGATGATCATCCGATGCCCTTCCTGACTGTGCTGAAAGGTGAAGTACAGCCCTTCTTGCTCAAGCAAGCGCAAGACGAAGTTAAGGTCCGACTCCTGATACTGGGTGCAGAAGCTGATAGGCTTGAGTGGTTTACTCAATCGAAACTCGTGATCAGCCAACGTCAGGTAGTAAGCGAAGACTTCCTTGACGATTTGCTCAGTTGTCTTGTCCTGAAAAATACGCGAATCGCGACGTCGACTGAGGATCCACAGCCAAGGGACAAGCTCCGCACTGTAGTTGGCCACTCCAGCATCGGCGCCAGTATGAACGAAGTCCGACACATGGGCGCTGATGTACTTGGTGCTCCCATCCGCCAGCTCGATACCCATTGTCACTTTCTTGCCTATGAGCTTTTTCAGCTCGATCCGAGCATCTTGGGAAATGAGCTCAACATTGAAATAGAAGAGCTCCGACATCGCCTCATGGCCTGTGAAACTGAGGAGCTGTAGCTCCTGGTCGACTGGAAGAGGAGAGTCAAAAGTAATCAGGCGTCGATGCTGAGAAAGCATCTGCTCGAGGGCGTCCGTCATCATGTTCTTGCTTCCTGCACTAAGCTGAAAATCTTCCCATCAAAACGCTACAAGGTTCGGCTGTCAAATGGTGGCACTGAGCCACCCTGCTGCGTGTCGCACCATGGCATGAGAAGCAGAAAATCTCAACTGCTGTCACAAGATCTTACATATCGGGGGATTGGACCGCTATGTTGAGATTCACCGGAGATTTCCGGCGTTGGAAGCATAGGTAACGCAACGCAAATGATGGCAATATGCCTCTTTGACTTTCAGCTTCGCCGGAGGCACCTTATCCTCCGGAAATACATGCCAACATCGCAAACGACACAGGGAGTGGACAATGGGTTTGAATAGCACCCAACTAACTCAGCTGGACAAGCAAATCGATGAAAATCGTACAGAAATGGTGATCATGAGCCGCGAAGATGCCATTCACCTAGTATCCTCTAATGAGAAGCGGCAGGGTCCATGCACACCTCTAAAAGTGTGCTCCCGCTCACAAAATGCGATTTTGGATGGTTTACGGGGGGCAACCCAACCGCTGTACAACGATAGCATTCATCGCTTGGTAAATACCAGTTGGGGTTCACCCGTACTCTTAGCAGTAAATGATGCCCATGACCTTACATCGCTATTAAGAAACATCGGGGGTTTCGGAACTGAGATCCGATACAGTACTTACAGAGGCCAACGGTATGTCATACTAACAGGACGGCCGGGCCTTCGGCAAATTCTAAGGGGTACTCGATACGGTATTCGCAATGCACAACTTGTTGAATTCGGTATTGGGCAATACGGTATCCGAGGATCTTCCCTTGCCGGATTTAGGCTCTCGTGTTACGTGGCCGTCGGCATCGAGGTGCTTGAGTGGGTGTTTAGCGACGAGGCTACGGTGGCAGATCTTTTAGGTGGCGTTTTTGTCGAGCTAGTAAAAGCAGGCATAGGATCTGTCATTGGCTATGCGGTTGCTACGCTTGTTGCCGGCGTTACAGCCAGCGCAGCGATGCCTTTGGTTGCCGGGGCAGCAGTGATTTTCGCTGTAGGCATTGCCCTCAATGCGATAGACAACGACCTTGAGATAAAAGCGACTGTTAAAGCCAGCTTAAATTACGCCATTGATAATGTTCGACTAATGACTGAAAAAATTCAGCCAATAGATAGACATGCCCTTGAGCGTTATAAAAACGAATTCATCAATAGCGTAGCCGACGCCGTTATTGACACGGCCTTCGACGAAGCGAAATCATGGCTACTAAAGAAAGTGCCAACCCACTTTATCCCAAACAGTCCAGACTTTAACTGGCCAAAAGCGCCCAACCTCCCTCGTCTTCCGAACTTCAATTTTCCTAAGTTTTGAGCCTGCAATCATGACAACCAACCCTCCATTTTTTGCATCCATAAAATTCAGGTTACTCGCTTCATTAACTTTTCTGATTTGCGCTAGCGTTGGCATATTCTCCGCCTATTGGCTGATTGCACACGTACTGCCAATTTACGGACAACTGTGGCGCCGAGCTTCTGCCATTGAAGTTCCTTATATGGCTTTTGGCTTGCTCATGGCGCCCCCTGTCATGCTCGCCTGCACCGTCGCCAGCGCATTCGCAATATGGACAGGTAAAAAATTTGCCCCCTCCAGCAAATCCGGCCTTGCGCAATTTCAGACCGGAATGATGAAAGCCTCTGTCTACTCATTGATTATACTTGCTCCTGTGGCCGCCATCATCACCACGGTAGCGCTCAACACGCTAGATTATACGATCTGCCCTCAACTGAAAAAGTCAGGCTCGGCATGGCAGACCTATTGGGTAAGCCACCCTGGCTTCTGCTTCACACCTGACAGCTATACAGAAAACAACTGGCCTTGCAAGAGGACAGACGGCAAAAAGTTATGTATAAATATGAATGAATAAATTTTTCCAAGGAGGATCTGAAGTAGTGATGAATTGCTGGCCGACATCTACCCCTACCGATTTTTAAAGCGACCTATCGATCAAAAGCGGGCCAAGTTCTGGGCGTTGCGAAGTTGCCCGCCTGGAGATCTGAATTTACCGTAAGCGCAACCGGGGCAAGACACTTTGGCAATTCCAGGTGCCCGGCGGCCGGCAAAGCATGTGGTACTCTCCTACCTGGCCAAGCGCCCCAGGCTGCAGTTGTTCTGGGTCAATGATGACCGGGTGTGCTTCAAGCCGGATCACTACATTCAAGTTGGTAAGCCCAGGTGATTAACATGAAACCTACTACACCACTCGAGTATGTAGACAAAGCGCTCGCACTCGCCATTGACCGCCAAAATCGCATCCCTGGCTTTCCTGTCTACGCCACCGTCATCGATCAGTTAAAGTACATCAGGGCCGTGTTCGACGGTACGGAGAAGGATAAATCGAAGCTGCACAGACTGACGATTGGTGCTATCGCGGCTAAAGAATTTGAACCCACGGACGAAGCCCTCGCCGAGGCATTGCTTCATGTTTATTACATTGCAGAGCAATCCGCCAACGGCCTGAAGATTCGCCTGCCTGGAGAAAAATAACTACCGAGGGGACGCGGACCGCCAAAAGCATTCAGCCAAACTGGCGGGCATTGGCCTGGCCCTTTGCCTACTGGCCGTAGGGGCACTTGGCGTCTACGTGCTCTGGACTGAAATCGTCCCGCTTTACGGTCGTATCTGGAGGCATGCACCGGTCGTGGAAACGCCCCTGATGTCATTCTTCTCGATCGCGGCATTGCCGTTCACGCCGATATTGGTGGCGGGATGCTTGATCGCCGCCTGGACCGGTCAGAAATTCGACCCGCCCAAAAAGTCCTGGCTCTACGCGTTCCAACTACGCTCTATGCAATTGACGGTTGCACTCATGGTCGTAGCGCCTGTCATGATCGCGCTGACCACTGCCACACTCTCCGCCAAAGGCTACTGGTCGTGCCCCAAGCTGCGCATCTCGGGTTCTGGATGGCAAATGTTCTGGGTTAACGATGAGCGCATGTGCTTCACGCCAGACAGCTACATCAACGATAACTGGCCATGCAAGATCGTGGGCAAGCAGAACATCTGCGTCCAGGTGGATGGCCGCTAGCTGCTTAACTCGAAGGCGCTTCCCAGTATGAAATTCAACGACACCTACACCAGCCGCGAGCACCGCTTTTCGCTAGGGATAGAACTGACTTCACAGCAGTGCTATCTGTCGATCCCGGTCAGCAACGCACTGGCCGATTACGAAGAGTATTACTGTATCGACAAGGCCCGATACACGGCATGGCTACAGGATCCATCGGCTGCACTGCCCATGGTCGTCCGATGCCGCCGCCGCGAACTGGACCACCTCTTGATGATGCAACCTGGCACCCAGCGAGGCACGGCTGCCCCCTGCACCTGGGATCTGACCGAAATCTCGGCGGTACTGGCACGAGCAGCAACCTTGCTGCTGCGCGATGGTGGTTACTCAAGCTGGGCCAACACGCTCCTAGGCTACCACTCACGGGTGCACAGCGACCCCGAGCAGGTTCGTTTGAGCGTTCTCGAAATGCCCTACGGCATGGGCACGCTCAGCGATGCCGTCCTGTATGAAAACGGCTCGCTTTTGATCGAGGCCACCGATGAATTACACGCCTTGCTCGGGTGGTTGCGGGAGTGGGGAATCGAGGGTCGCATGGCCGCTGCAAAGCCGCTGTAGCAACCCATGCCAAACCGCTTTGGCGCGGCATATTCCGTCGCATTGCCATCATTGAAACGTGTCGCGATGACAGTCGAATGCCATCAGCTCGAAGCCAAGAAATGAGACCCGCTTCACTTTTTGAAAAAAACTTTTTACGCCAGTTTTTACCGACCTTTTAGTACTTCCGCCCCCTGACTTTAGGGGCCAAAGCCCCATTTCCCGTACTCGAAACCCTTTACCAATGGCATGGCGCCATCATTGCGTCACATCACAAAACAGGGAAAAAATCGCCCCCCTCGCGGGAACTTCTTCCACCGCGAGGTGCCCTACTCGGCATTGCTGGCAACACGATATTCATGTGCCAGCACTCAAGTTTGCCGCCGTCGAGAGGCGCAATTTCAGGTCCACGCCATTGGCGTTTCAGGACGATCAAGCAGGCACATGGACGATGCACCGATGACACAGACATTTGATGTCGAAGCACTGATCAAGCTGCGTAGCCAGACGCGGGCGATCTCCGATGCGCTGAAGGCGCAGGCGGCGGATTACCTCGCCACGGTGGCACCGCTGATCCGTCCGCAAACCCTGTTTGGCGAATACCTGCAAGGCGCCCAGCGCAGCAGCGGGCGCGAAACCCAGGGCCACTTCCAGGCCCTGGTCGAACTCTACGAACGTATCGGCTCGGCCGCGCCGTTCCAGCTGGTCACCGAGCTGGAAGTACCGCTGAACCTGATCAGCACTACCCCCGAACTGTTCCCGCTGGAATACGACAAGGCCCTGGAACACAGCGGCCAGGTCATCCGCATCACCAGCCCGACCCGCTGGGTGGTGGGCTTCCACGCCTTCGACCTGGCGCGGTTTCGCAACGTCATCAAAGACCCCAACCGCAGCAGCGCCGAGCTGTACCGCTTCGTGGTGCACTACCTGGTGCTGTTCTACTGCCTGAGCAAGTCGCCTGGCCTTGGCCGGCTGTTCGAGGGCCTGCGCTACAGCCTCAGCTTCGAACGCCTGAAGGGCTTTGGCGACCTGCCGTTCTGCGTCATCAGCTCGCCGGTGCGCTCTGAACTGCCCGACGACTCGGTCATCCGCAGCAGCACGCAGATTGCCGGCAACACCAGCTTCGAAGAACTGGTGGGCCGCGACAACATCCTGGAAATGAACGACGAAATCCGTCAGCGCCTGCTGCTGACGATCGAAGGACTGTAACGCGCAGCGCCCGGCAACGGGCCGCGCAATGATTCGCAGCGAATTGCTCGCACTGGAGAACACGATGGCGAAGAAGGAAAGCACTCAGCACAAACTCGACCGCGTTCGCGCGCCTCGGGTCCATATCACCTACGACGTGGACATCGGCGATGCCATCGAGAAAAAGGAGCTGCCCTTCGTCGTCGGCGTACTGGGCGACTTCTCCGGCAACCCGCTGGAGCCCCTGCCCAAGCTCAAGGACCGCAAGTTCGTGTTCATCGACCGCGACAACTTCAACGGCGTGCTCAAGGGCATCAAGCCACGCCTGACCTACCGCGTCGACAACACCCTGGCCAAGAACGGCACCCAGCTGGGCGTGGAGCTGAACTTCAACAGCCTCGAAGACTTCGAGCCACAGAACGTGGTCAAGCAGGTGGAGCCGCTGCGCAAACTGCTGGAAGTGCGCAACAAGCTGGCCGACCTGCGTAACAAGATGGGCGGCAACGACAAGCTCGAAGAGCTGCTGATGGACGTGCTGCAGAACACCGAGAAGCTCAAGACCCTGGGCAAGGAATTCGGCCGTGAAGCCGAAGTGAAAGACCCATCCAGCAGCGATCGCGCCTGAGCAGGAGCCCGAACATGACCGACAAGCAAACCGCACCGCAACAGGCCGGCGAACTGGTCGAAGTGGAAAACTTCGCGCCACAGGCATCGTTGCTCGACAGCATCATTTCGCAAAGCCGCGTGGCCCGCTCCGACACCGAGCGCAACCGCACCCGCGACCTGATTGGCGAACTGGTGAACCAGGTGCTCGAGGGTGAGATGACCCCGAGCAAGGACCTGATCGCCGTGCTCGATTCGCGTATCGCCGAGATCGACGCGATGCTTTCCGAGCAGATGAACGAAATCATGCACGCCCGTGAGTTCCAGCAGCTGGAAGCCTCCTGGCGCGGCCTGAAATACCAGGTAGACCAGACCGAGACCAGCACCACGCTGAAGATCCACCTGCTCAATGCCTCGAAGAAAGACCTGGTACGCGACCTGAAGGCCGCCAGCGAATTCGACCAGAGCGCGCTGTTCAAGAAGGTCTACGAAGAAGAGTACGGCACCTTCGGCGGCGCGCCTTTCGGCATGCTGATCGGTGACTACGAGTTCAACCGCAACCCCGAAGACATGTACCTGCTGGAGGAGATCTCGCATGTCGCCGCAGCAGCCCATGCCCCGTTCATTTCGGCCGCCTCCCCCGAGCTGTTCGGCTGGGACTCCTTCACCGAGATGTCCGGCCCGCGTGACCTGGCAAAGATCTTCGACACCGTCGAATACGCCAAGTGGAAGTCGTTCCGCGCCTCGGAAGACTCGCGCTACGTCGGCCTCACCCTGCCGCACGTGCTCGGTCGCCTGCCGTATGGCCCCGATACCACCCCGGTGGAAGAATTCAACTTCGTCGAAAGCGTCGATGGCCGCGACCACAACAAGTACCTGTGGATGAACGCTGCCTACGCCCTCGGCACCCGCGTTACCGATGCCTTCGCCCGCTACGGCTGGTGCGTGGCCATCCGCGGCGTCGAAGGTGGCGGCCTGGTCGAAGGTTTGCCAACCCATACCTTCAAGACCGACGACGGCGAAATCGCCCTCAAGTGCCCGACCGAAATCGCCATCACCGACCGCCGCGAAAAAGAGCTGTCGGACCTGGGCTTCATTCCCCTGGTGCACTGCAAGGGCACCGACTATGCCGCGTTCTTCGGCACCCAGTCGGCGCAGAAGCAGAAGCAGTACAACACCGACATCGCCAACGCCAACGCGCGCCTGTCGGCCCAGCTGCAGTACATCTTCGCCACTTCGCGCATCGCCCACTACATGAAGGCCATCATGCGCGACAAGATCGGTAGCTTCGCCTCGCGCATGGATGTCGAGCGCTTCCTCAACCAGTGGCTGGCCAGCTACGTGCTGCTCGACGACACCGCCAGCCAGGAAGCCAAGGCCAAGTTCCCGCTGCGCGAAGCCCGCGCCGAGGTGTTCGAAGTGCCGGGCAAGCCAGGTGTGTACAAGGCCGTGACCTACCTGCGCCCGCACTACCAGCTGGATGAGCTGACCGCTTCGCTGCGCCTGGTTGCCGAGCTGCCACAGGGCGCGCGCGGCTGACAGGCCGGTGTGTACAGGGATGACACATGAGTAACCAGGCCCGCCTGCTGCCCTCGCTGCTCGACCGACTGCTGGACGACCGTCCGTACCAGTCGGCCGAGCCAGCCGTGCAACGCACCTGCTCGTTGAGCGAGTACAAGGCCAGCATCGTGCGTGACCTGGAGGTACTGGTGAACACTCGCCAGAGCCTGGTCGCCGAAGAGCTGGAGGGCTACAGCCAGCTCGGTGGCTCCATCCTCGAATACGGCATGCCCGACTTCATCAGCCGCAGCGTGCTCGACCCGCATGATCGGCGCCTGATCCAGCAGCAACTGGAGCGGGCGATCAGCACAGGGGACCGGCGCTTTCGCCGTGTCCGCGTGCAGCTGCTGGCCCAGCAGAACGGCCACCGCATGTTGACCTTCCGCGTGGACGCCGTGTTGCGTCTGCAGGACATCAGCCGCCAGGTGTCATTCGACGCCGTGCTGCAGGTCAACACCCAGGAATACAAAGTGCAGAACCTCAACTGATGCTCGACGAACTGCTGCCCTACTACGAAAAGGAACTGTCGCACCTGCGCTTCCTCGGCCAGGAGTTTGCCGCGCAGTACCCGAAAATCGCTTCGCGGCTGTTGATCGAGGGCGACAACTGCGAAGACCCGCACACCGAGCGCCTGATCGAAGCGTTCTCGTTCCTGTCTGCGCGGGTGCACAAGAAGCTCGATGACGAGTTTCCGGAAATTGTCGAATCCTTCCTCGAGGTGCTGTACCCACACTACCTGCGCCCTACCCCATCGATGTCGATTGCCGAGCTGAGCCTGGGCAAGCACGAGAAAGTCACCGAAGCCTACCGGGTGGCGCGCCATACCGAGATGCATGCCAATGCCGTGGAAGGTGTGGTGTGCAAGTTCCGCACCTGCTACCCGGTTGAGCTGTGGCCGATTGCCGTGCAGCAGGCCTCGTTCGCCGAACTGGAGCGTTCGGCCTTCAACGGCCACAGCGCCGACCTGGTCGCACGCCTGCGCATCCGCCTGGCAGCCACCGGCGATGCCCTGTTCGGGCAGATGGAACTGGACCGCCTGCGGTTCTTCCTCGACGGCGAGGCGACCCTGATGCTGCAGCTGTACGAGCTGCTGTTCAACAACCTGGCCAAGGCCACCCTGAGCTTCCAGGACCAGGGCCGCAGCCGCGAAGTGGCCTTGCCGGCCGATGCCCTGAAAGCCGTGGGCTACGCCCGTGACGAAGGCCTGGTGGACTACTCCGAGCGCTCGTTCCTGGGCTACCGCCTGCTGCACGAGTACTTCACCTTCCCCGACAAGTTCATGTTCTTCGACCTGAACGGCTTTGCCCGCATCCTGCAGGGCAAGGCCATCGAACAGGTCGAAATCAACTTCTATTTCTCCGACTACGACCTCAGCGAGCGCCTGGCGCGGCTGACACAGAACATCGGGCGCAACAACTTCAAGCTCAACTGCACACCGATCATCAACCTGTTCCGCCAGCAAGCCGAGCCGATCAAGCTGACCCACACCCAGCACGAATACCCGGTCACTCCCGATACACGGCTGCACAACGCTGCCGAAGTCGTCTCGATCGACCGCGTACGGCGGGTGCGCAAACTCGGCGGCATCGACCAGGTCGCCACCTGCCACCCGTTTTTCGAACCCCGTGGCGAGCAGGACCCGCACAGCAGCTTCTGGGTGGCGCGCCGGCGCATCCAGGGTGACGCCACCGCCATGAGCATCCGCGTGGTCGACCGCGACCTGGAGCTGATCGACGCCAGCAGCGACACCCTCAGCATCGGCCTTACCTGCAGCAACCGCGATGTACCGCTGATGCTGCCGTTCGGGGGCGAACGTGGTGACTTCAACATTCCCGCCAACTCGGTGATCAAGGATATCCGCTGCCTGCGCAAGCCCACCGCCACGGTGCGTGTGCCCCTGGGCAAGGGCCTGATCTGGCGGTTGATCGCCCACCTGTCGCTGAACCATATGTCGCTGGTCAGCCAGGGCCGCGAAGTGCTGCTGGAGCTGTTGTCGCTGTACAACTACCGCAATGTTTCCGCCATTCGCAAACAGATCAACGGCATCAAGGCGATCAGCAGCGAGCCGGTGGTCGCACGCATCGGCCACCCGCGGCCGAACTTCGTACGTGGCGTCGGCATCACGCTGACCCTGGATGAAAGCCAGTTCATCGGCAGTGGCGTGTACCTGTTCGGCATGGTGCTGGACCACTTCTTCGGCCAGTACTGCTCGATGAACAGCTTCACCCAACTGACCCTGCGCACCCAACAACGAGAAAAGAGAGTCGTCCAATGGCCAGCACGCACCGGCGATCAGCCCCTGGTCTGATCGATCAGGCCCGAGCCGAGCCGCACCGATTCGAATTCTTTCAATTGGTGCGCCTGCTCCGCCTGCACTACAGCCGTACCGGGCGCATGGACCTGGCAACCCGGCCGCACGAAGACCCGCTGCGTTTTCGTACCCAGCTGTCGCTGGCGTTCCCGGCCAGCGAGGTCAGCGACCTGCACTTCGAGCGCGAAGGCAAGGTGTCGCCGGCCGGCTTGCCGCTGTCGGAAGTGCAGGTCACCTTCATGGGCCTGGTCGGGCCGTCAGGCGTACTGCCGCGCCCGTATACCGAGCTGCTGCTGGAGCGCCACGTGCAGTATCGCGACGATGCCGCCCACGCGTTTCTCGACATCTTCTCGCACCGCATGACCACGCTGTTCTACGAAGCCTGGCAGAAGTACAAATTTCATATCGAGCACGAGCGCAATGGCACTTCGGGCTTCGATGGCTACCTGCTCAACCTGGTCGGCCTCGGCCCGCGCGCGCAGCAACTCAAGTTCGAGCAGCAACCAACCGCGCTGCGCCGCGAGCTGTTCAGCTACTTTGCCGGCCTGCTCAGCCAGAAGCCGCGCAACGCGCTGAACCTCGAACGCATGCTCGGCTTCTATTTCTCGCTGCCGATCAAGGTCCGCCAGTTCGCCGGGCGCTGGCTGCACCTGCAGCCCGAACAATGCACCCAGCTCGGCCGCCGCAATGCCCAGCTCGGCCACAGCGCCGTAGCCGGCAACCGGGTCTGGGACTACCAGTCGTGCATCCGCATCGAGCTGGGCCCGCTAAGCCTGGCCGATTACCAGCGCTTCCAGCCGGGCACCGCGTGCTACCGCAAGCTGGTCGAGCTGGTGCGCTTCTATATAGGCGCCGAACTGGATTTCGAAATTGCCCCGCGCCTCAAGCGCGAGGCGGTGCCACGCGCCCAGCTGGGCCGCAGTGGCAATGTCGCCCTGGGCTGGCTGGGCTGGCTCAAACGCCCTGGTCGTGACGCGGAGCCTTCGCGTTGCGCCGTCTTCCACATTCCTTACGATGGGGTCGCCTTGTGAACCTGAAGTCTCTGTTCGCCAAGCTCAACGAAACCAGCCGCACGGCCACGGAAAGCGCGGCGGCCCTGTGCCTGTCGGAGCACCATTACGACGTGGAGGTGGAGCACCTGCTGCTGCAGTTGCTCGACAACAGCGACAGCGACCTGGCGCCAATCCTGCGCCACTACGAAGTAGTCGCCGAGCGCCTGCAGGCGCAGTTGGTCACGGCCTTGGGCACCTTCAAGAAAGGTAATACCCGCACCCCGGCGCTGTCGCCGCACATCACCCGCATGATCGAACAGGCCTGGTTGCTGGCGTCGATCGAATACGGCGTCGGCCAGGTGCGCAGCGCTCACCTGCTGCAGGCCCTGCTCGATGATGCCGAACTGCGTCGCGTGGTGATCGCCTCGGCGCCGGAGCTGGAGAAAATCAACGCCGATGACCTGCGCCTGAACCTTGCGGCGCTGGTGGAAGGCAGCGCCGAGTCCCGGCAGGCCAGCCCGCTGGCCAGCCCGGCGGCGCCAGTGAACAGTGCGAGCAAGGCCGGCGGCAAGACTCCGGCGCTGGACCAGTACACGGTCAACCTCACCCAGAGCGCCCGCGAAGGCCGCATCGACCCGGTGCTGGGCCGCGAGTTCGAAGTACGGCAGATGGTCGACATCCTCACCCGTCGCCGCCAGAACAACCCGATCCTCACCGGCGAAGCCGGGGTCGGCAAAACCGCCGTGGTCGAAGGCCTGGCCCTGCGCATCGCCCAAGGTGACGTGCCGGCGGTGCTCAAGGATGTGGCCCTGCACACCCTCGACCTGGGCCTGCTGCAGGCCGGCGCCGGGGTCAAGGGCGAGTTCGAGAACCGCCTCAAGGCAGTGATCGAAGAGGTCAAACGCAGCCTGCACCCGATCATCCTGTTCATCGACGAAGCCCACACCCTGATCGGTTCCGGTGGCCAGGCCGGGCAGAACGATGCCGCCAACCTGCTCAAGCCGGCCCTTGCCCGTGGCGAGCTGCGCACCATCGCCGCCACTACCTGGGCCGAATACAAGAAGTACTTCGAGAAGGACGCCGCCCTCGCCCGCCGCTTCCAGGTGGTCAAGGTGGAGGAACCCGACGAAGACAAGGCCATCCACATGCTGCGCGGCCTGCTCGGCAAGATGCGCGAACACCACAAGGTAGCGGTGATGGACGAAGCGCTGGTGCAGGCCGTGCGCCTGTCCAACCGCTACATCACCGGCCGCCAGCTGCCCGACAAGGCGGTCAGCGTGCTCGACACCGCCTGCGCACGCATTGCCCTGGCGCAATCGTCGCAACCTGGTGCGCTGGAAGACTGCCGACGCCAGATCGACAACCTGCAGGCCGAAATCGCCGTGCTCGGCCACGAAGCAGGCAAAGGCCACGACCACACTCGCCGCCTGGGCGAGCTGCAGGCTGCCCTGCAGGCCGAGCAGCAGCGGGAGCAGCAGCTGAACACGCAGTGGCAACAGGAGCTGGAACTGGTCGAACAGCTCAAGGCGCTGGACGCCGCCAGCGAGGCCGATGCCAAGCAGCTCAACGCCCTGCGTGCCGAACTGGCCCGCGTGCAAGGCGACCAGCCCCTGGTCCATGCCCTGGTCGACAGCGGCGCCATCGCCCAGGTCATCAGCGGCTGGACCGGTATCCCGCTGGGCAAGATGCTGCGTGACGAGATCGACACCGTGCAGCGCCTGCCGGCCCTGCTTGGTGAGCGCGTGCTGGGCCAGGACCACGCCCTGCACGAGATCGGCAAGCGCATCAAGATTTCCCGCGCACGCATGGAAGACCCGAACAAACCGATCGGTGTGTTCCTGCTGCTCGGCCCCAGCGGCGTCGGCAAGACCGAAACCGCGCTGGCCCTGGCCGATACCCTGTACGGCGGTGAACGCAACCTCATCACCATCAACATGTCCGAGTACCAGGAAGCCCACACCGTTTCGAGCCTCAAGGGCTCGCCTCCCGGCTATGTCGGCTATGGCGAAGGCGGCGTGCTGACCGAGGCGGTGCGCCGCAAGCCATACAGCGTGGTGTTGCTCGACGAGGTGGAAAAAGCCCACCCCGACGTGCTCGAACTGTTCTTCCAGGTATTCGACAAGGGCGTGCTGGACGATGGCGAAGGCCGCGAGATCAATTTCCGCAACACGGTGATCATCCTCACCTCCAATACCGGTACCGAGCGCATCATGCAGACCTGCCTGAACGCCACCGAGCTACCGACGCCCGCAGCGATCGTCGAAGACCTGCGTGACCAGCTCAACCATGTGTTCAAGCCGGCCTTCCTCGGCCGCCTGAGCATCGTGCCGTTCTACCCGGTGCAGGACCAGATCCTCGAGCGCATCGTCGCCCTCAAGCTCGAACGCATCGCCAAGCGCTTCGCCCGCAACCACCAGGCCGAGCTCAGCTACGACCAGGCGTTGGTCAAGGCCATCGCCGCGCGCTGCACCGAGGTCGACAGCGGTGCGCGCAACATCGACAACATCCTGTCCCAGACCCTGATGCCCGAGCTCGCCCAGCGCGTGCTCGAGCGCATGGCCCAGGACACGCCGATCCAGCGTCTTGCGATCGAGCTGGGCAGCGATGGCGATTTCGCCTATCGCGTGGCCTGACCAGTACACGGAGGTTTTGCCGTCATGCAACACAAGCACACCGCCCTCAAACGCCTGACCACAGCTGCCTTGCTGGTGGCGCTGGCCGGCTGCGGGGTCACCGACCGTATCGGCAAGCGCATGGAAGACAGCTGGGCGGCCGACATGCTGGCCGACAGCGAAAAGGTCATCCTGACCTCCGACGGCGGCAACCAGCTCAACCCCGATGCCGAGGGCAAGCCGCTGTCGGTGGTGATGCGCGTGTACCAGCTGACCGACCTCGAACGCTTCGCCGCGACCGATGCCGAGACCCTGTGGGACACCCCGGAAAAGGCCTTGGGCAACACCCTGGTGGAAGCCCGCGAGATCACCCTGCTGCCGGGCATCGGCCAGATCGACCAGTGGCCACTGGCCAAGAGCGCTCGCTACGTCGGCGTGGCAGCGTTCTTCCGCAACGAACAGGACGCGCGCTGGAAGGTCGCCTTCGACGCCAACTCGCTGCGCAAGGACGGTATCTGGTTCTCTTCCGACGGCCTGCGGGTGCTGGTGGACAACACCGAAATCAGCGCCATGCGTGGCGTCGACGTACTGAACAAACCGCCGACCGCCGACCAGCTGGCAGCCGCGCAGAAGGCCCGGGACAACGCACCGACGCTCACCGACAAGGTGCAGGACGCCGTGCTCGACAAGGCCGGCGATGCCGCCGGCAAATCGGCACAGAACACCATGGATTCAACCTTCAACTCTTTAGTGGATAGCGTCAAATGAGCAAGCAGAGCCGGGTGATGTGGTCGGAAGGCATGTTCCTGCTGCCCCAGCACTTCCAGTACCAGGATGAGTTCCACCAGCACCAGCTGGCCGAGGCGACCCTGCGCACCACCCCATTCCATTGGGGTGTGCAGGTACTGCAGGTGGATGAGGACGCCCTGGCCAACGGTTCGCTGCAGCTCAAGCGCCTGAAGCTGGTGTTCCCCGATGGCAGCCTGTACGACGCGCCGCAGCATGACCCGCTGCCGGCTGCCCGCGACCTCAAGGACCTGCTCAAGGCCAACGACCTCAAGGTCCATGCTGCCTTGAAACTGCCCGAGCCATTCGGCCTGAACTATGTCGAGGACGGCCAGGAACACAAGGCCGCGCGGCGTTTCCGCAAGCAGTTCGATACCCTGCCCGACCTCAATGAAGGCGAGCTGGAAAACGAAATCACCAGCCTGCGCCTGAACGTGGTGCTGCTGGTGGACGGTGACAGCCTGGACGGCTACAGCCACTGCCCGCTGGCCAGGCTGACCCGCAACAGCATGGGCGGTTTCAATCTCGACCCGCATTTCGTCCACCCGACCCTGCATCTGGGCAGCCACGAGACCCTGGCCGGCATCGGCAAGCGCCTGCTCGGCGCCCTGCAGGCCAAGAGCAAGGCCCTGTCCGGCCGACGCCGCGAACGCGCCGACCAGATCGCCGAGTTCGGCTCCAGCGACGTAACCCTGTTCTGGCTGCTGAACACCGTCAACCGCGCCCACCCGCAGCTGGCCCATCTGCTGGCCCACCCCCGCCTGCACCCGGAACGCCTGTACCTGTTCCTTGCCGACCTGGCGGGCGGCCTGCTGACCTTCACCCTGGACACCCAGCTCAGCGACATCCCCGAGTACGACCATCACGACCCGGCTGCGTCGCTGGTCAAGCTCGACGAGATGATCCGGGTGATGCTCGACAACGTCGTGCCCAACCAGTGCATCGTCATCAACCTCACCCAGAGCAAACCGTCGTACTGGCAGGGCCAACTGCGCGACCCGCGCCTGACCGAGGCCGACTTCTATATCTCGGTACACGCCGACATGCCGGGCGCCAGCCTGCTGGAGCTGGTACCGCGGGCGTTCAAGGTCGGCTCGCCGGAAGACATCGAGGTGGTGGTCAACAGCGCGATGCCCGGCGTCACGCTCAACCATGCCGCACGGCTGCCCAACGCAATTCCGGTGCGCCTGGACAACCAGTACTTCGCCATCGAGCCGCATGGCCATGTCTACGAGCGAATGATGAATGCCCAGACCATCTGCTTCTACGCGCCCAGCGCCTTTACCAACCTCAAGCTTGAACTGATGGCGGTGCTCAAATGACCGAAGCCGTATTGCAACAGGGCGCCGTCGCGGCCGCCAACGACAAACCAACGCTCAAGGACCTGGTCCAGGACTTCATCAGCATGGCCCTGATCGTGCGGCGTGGTCGTCAGGTCACCTCGGTGCCGGCCTTCGAAGCCAGCGTGGAACGGTTCTTCGCCAACCTGGAACGCGACGCCCGCGCCGCCAACTACAGCGCCGAACAGGTCAAGGACACCCAGTACGCGCTGTGTGCCTTCCTCGACGAGAGCGTGCTGCGCGCGAGCGACAACCAGCTGCGCCAGCACTTCGAGCTGCAGCCGCTGCAGTTCCGCTACTTCGGCGTGCACCTGGCGGGTGAAGGCTTCTTCGAGAAGGTCGATGCGCTGCGTGCCGACGCCAAGCAGAACATCGATGTACTCGAGGTCTACCACCTGTGCCTGGCCTTGGGCTTTGAGGGCAAGTTCAGCCTCGGCCAGAAAGACCAGCTGCGCTACCTGGCCAATACCCTGGGCCAGGATATAGCCCGCTACCGCAAGGCGCCCAAAGCACTGTCACCGGACTGGGCACTGCCCGACCAGGTGTCGCAGATGCTGCGCCACGAGGTGCCGCTGTGGGTTTACCTGGCGCTGATCGCGCTGGTCTGCGTCGCCGTGTACCTGACGCTGGACTGGTTGCTGGACAAGGACGTCGCCGCCCTTTCCGAACAAATCCGCCAGCTGTTCAGTGCCTGAGCAAACGTCAGGTAGCCGAGTCAGGAAGACATGAAAACATTACTGCGCCTTTTGAAGAATTTCTGGTTTCTCCTGCTGCTGCTGTGGCTGGCGAGCCTGTTGACCTGCTGGTTGGTCGCCCCGTTGCTGCCATGGCTGCAACAGCACCTGCCCGAAGCACTGGCAATCATCAGCGCCTGCTTCCTGCTGGTGATCGTGCTGCGCCAATACCAGCGCATTCGCGCCGAGCACAACCTGGAGAACCTGCTGCAGATCGAGGTTGATCGCTCGTGGAATGCCACTGGCGAGTTCCGTGACCAGCAGGTGCTGCGCGAACGCCTCAAGCATGCCATTGCCATGTTGCGCACCGACCGCTCCGCTGGAGGCGGTGGCAAGGCGGCACTGTCCGACTTGCCCTGGTACCTGGTGGTTGGCATGTCGGCAGCCGGCAAGACCTCGCTGCTGACCCATTCCGGCCTGTCGGCCAGCATTGCCACGGCCAACGACAGCGAAAGCGGCACCCAGCACTGCGACTGGTACTTCAGCCCCGACGCGGTAATGATCGACACCGCCGGCCGCTATTTGCGTGATGACCAGTCGGCCAGCGAGTTCTCGGCCTTCCTGCGCATGCTGCGCAAGCAGCGCGGCAAGGCGGCGATCAATGGCCTGGTCATGGTGGTCAGCCTGCCCGAGCTGCTGGCGGCCAACAGCGACGAACGCAATGCCCTGGCGGCCCAGCTGGTGGCGCGGGTGGAAGAGTACGCCGAGTGCCTTGACGCCAACCCGCCGGTCTACCTGATGCTGAGCAAGACCGACCAGTTGCCGGGCTTCAGCCAGGCGTTCGACGGCCTCGACCTGCATGAACGCCAGCAACCGCTGGGCATGACCTTCGGCCTGTCGGAAATCCGCAACAACGGCCTGCACGCCGTGCTGCAGACGCGCCTGGGCAACCTGCAGAACCACATTCGCCAGCATGTCGACGCGCAGGTGATCGCCCTCGGTGCCGAAGCCGACAGCACCCTGCTGAACTTCCCGCAATACTTCGCCGCACTCAGCGGTGTCCTCGAGCAGTTCCTGGAGCACTTCACCCGCGGCCATCGCGGCGGTGCCCCGCTGCTGCTGCGCGGCCTGTACTTCACCAGCGCCCTGCAGACCGGGCAGCAGCTGGGGCAGGTATATGAAGACGTCATCGCCGACGAATTCGCCCTGCAAGCCGCCTACGATGAGCACGCCGAGAGCGTCGGCAAGGCCGCGGGCAACCGCAGCTACTTCATCACCGACACCTTCCGCCAGGTGATCTTCCCCGATCGCGACCTGACCCTGTACCAGTCGCGCCTGGGCCGCCAGGCTGCGTTCAGCCCGCTGCTGCTGGGCCTGGCCGCCGCGACCGGGTTGCTGTTCATCGGTTGGCAGGCACTGTCGTTCACCAATAACCGCCAATGGCTGGACAGCCTGCGCGGGCAGCTGGCGCAGATCGAGCAGGCAGAAGACCGCGAGCAGCAGTTGGCCGCAGGCAAGGGCCTGGAAGTGCTGCGCGAACAGATGGCCCGCGTCGAAACCCATCGCCTGCAGGGTGTACCACTGCAGTTGGGGGGTGGCCTGTACCATGGCGAAGCCATCCACCAGGTGACTCGCACCGCCTACCTGGCGCAACTGCGCAGCCAGGCGCTGGAGCCGATCGCACGCAGCCTGCAAGTACAGATGCGGGCCTTCAACACCTTTGCCAACGGTATCAACCAGGAGCTGGAATTCACCCCGGCCCCGACACCGAAAAAACGCAACGGCAAGCCGCTGGCCCCGGCCATTGCAGCCAAGGCCCAGGCTGCGCTGGGCAACAGCCGCGCCGGTGCCTATGCCGCCAAGGTCAACCTGGCCACCGCCAGCGATGCCGCCGAGCTGTCTGCCACCACCGGTGGCCTGTCACTGTCCGAAGAAATGCTCGGGCGCCTCGACGAACAGCAGGTGGCCTCGATCATCGATGCCTACAACACCCTCAAGCTGTACCTGTTGCTGACCGAGCCCCAAGGCCATCCGGACCCGGCCTTCGTCGCTGCCAACCTGCCCCAGGCCTGGGCCAGCGCCGCCACCGAAGGCACTCCGGCCGACGCAGCCGTGATCGCAGAAAATGCCCCGCTTTACGTACAGTTGCTGGAACAAGGCCAGGCGCCGTCGTTGCCGCGTAACGAACAGCTGATCAACGAAACCCGGCAGAATCTCAAGTCGTTCATGATCTCCAGCTCGCTGGTCGATCGCGAGTACCTGCGCCTGCAACTCGAGTCGAGCCGCCAGTTCCCGGCACTGAGCCTGAACGACCTGGTGCCGCAACCGGGCCGCGCGTTGCTGTATGGCTCTGCTGGCGTATCGGCAATCTATACCCGCCAGGGCTGGGACACCTTCGTCAAGCCGGAACTGATCAAGCTGGTGTCGGGCAACCTGCGCAACGAGTCGGACTGGGTGCTGGACGGTGAAGGTGGCGATGCCATCGTGCAAAAGGCCAACTTCGTGCGCGAGTTCATGACCCGCTACAAACGCGACTACACCCAGGCCTGGTACAAGATGGTCAGCAGCGTGGGGGTACGCCACTTCGCCGACCTGGCCTCGGCCACCCAGCAGCTGGGGCTGCTCAGCGATGTGCAGAACTCGCCGGTGAAGAACCTGCTGGCGGCGGTCAATGACAACACCCAGTGGGACCTGCCGGTCAAGCACGCCATCCCGGCCCCCGGTAGTACCCGCGATGACGGCTTCTGGAGCAAGGTCTCCGGCCTGCTCGACACCAAGGACGCCCTGCCCGCCAACGTCGCCCCGGCCCTGCCGGCGGTGGACGATGGCAGCCTGGCCAAGCGCTTCGAACCGGTGGCGCGGGTATTTGCCGTAAACAACGCCGAAGGCGCCGACAGCACCATCATGGACCGCTACTTGGCCGCCTTGCGCAAGCTCAAGGTACGCATGAACAACATCCAGCGTTCGCAGGATGTGGGCAAGAGCAGCAAGCAGCTGATCAGCGAGACCCTGGAAGGCCAGCCGAGCGAGATCACCACCGTGCGCAACTACGTGGAGAGCAGCGTCGACACCAGCCAGGACGGCCTGTCGCGCTCGCTGCAGGGGCTGTTCAGCCTGCCTATCCAGTATGCCTGGGCGACCCTGCGCGACCCGGCCGGCCAGCAGATCGCCAAGGCCTGGGCGCAGCAGATCGCCAAGCCTTGGGAACAGGTCATGGCGCACCGCTACCCGATTGCCGGCAGCAGCCGCAACGAGGCGTCGGTAAAGGACCTGCAGCGCTTCGTCGACCCCGACAGCGGCCTGCTGCCGGCCTTCAAGCGCAACGAAATCGGCAACCTGGCCGGGGGTGAAGGCCTGGGTGTTGGCGACGGCAAGGCACCGGCGCTGGTCAACCCAGGCATGCTCAACAGCATCGACAAGGCCAGCTCCGTGGGCCAAGTGATCGCCAGCCTGTCGGACCGTGACAACGGCTTCGAAATCATGCTGGAACCTTCTGCCAACTTCACCGACATCGTGTTCACCCTCGATGGCCAGGAACAGCACTACCGCAACGGCCGCAGTAGCTGGAACCGCTTCGCCTGGCCGGGCACCAGCAACGCTCCGGGGGCCCGACTGGATGTGGTCACCCTCAGTGGCGCGCGGGTCACCGTGTTCGACTTCCCCGGGCGCTGGGGCCTGCTGCGCATGAACGAAAGCGCCCGGGTCGAGGACCTGGACGGCATTCAGCAACGCTTCAGCTGGAACACCGCCAGCGGCCGCGTGAGCCTTGTAGTGCGCAACTTCGGTGGGGTGAAACTGACCGACCTGGGTGATGTCAAGGCGCTGAGCGCCCTCAACGACAGGGGCGCCCAATGATCGGTTGCTTCGGCAAGCTGCCGTCGAGCGCAGACTTCGTCAGCCTGCATGGCGCGGCGGAAGAAGTCTGCGAGTTCGACGCCTGGCTGCAGTCTGCGCTGGCGGCCATGCGCCACCGCGAAGACTGGCAGGCATTGTTCGACGCACTGCCGATGTGCTTCTTCAATTACCGCGCGAGCAACGGCAACTGGCTGCTGGGTGGCCTGCTCAGCTCGCGGGATGCCAGCCAGCGACGCTACCCGTTCTTCATCTTCCAGTTGCTCAAGGGCGAGGGAGCCACGATGCTGGTGAACCCGTTCACCCTCGGCGAACTGTTCAGCGCGCAGATCAAGCCGATGCTGCACCAGGCGGTGCAGGGTGCTGACTGCGCCAGCCTGTTCGAACGCATCAAGGCCCTGCGGCCGCTGCAGGCCCAGGACCTCGACCTGTTCCGCCAGGTGCACGCCAAGTTCCTCAAGGATTTCAGCTTGGCCGATGTCGCCCGCGCCCTGCTGCGCTCCTGGCCGGACTTCAAAAGTGACAAGGCGCTTGCGCTACTGCAGGCAAGCCGAGCCGTGCTGCACAACGATTTCGCCGGCGGCATCGAGCTGCCCTTGCCGGCCGAACGCGGGCTGAAAAACCCTACCGCCGACCTCTGGCTGACCTGGCTGACCCGCATGAGCCGGCAGCCCGGCGTGCCGGCGGTGAGCCTGCTGGCCGACGACTTCATGAAACCACGGCTGTACTGCCTGCCGTCGCGCCACGCCAACTGTGCCTACCGCCTGCTCAGTGGTTGCGCCGAAGCAGGTCAGCATCTGGAGCCGCTCGACCCGCTGACGGTAGCGCCACGGCTGCACGATTACGACCGATCTCTTGAACATGTCATCGACCAGTTCGTCGATGCGCTGGATGCGACGCCTGTATGAACAAGATCAAGTACTACTGCCTGCGCTACCAACCCTACCTGCTGGGGGTAGCATTCTTCCTGGCGATCTTCCTGGTCTGGGCCATCGGCTGCGCCCTGGGCTTTGCCTCGCTGCATAGCCTGCTGGCCGGTATCGGCGTGTTTCTGCTGCTGTCGGCGGGCTATGTACTGCTGCTGTACCGCGGCGCCGGCCAGCACCACAACCTCGAAGGGTTGCTGCGCGACGATGCCGACCAGGCGGTACTCAATGCCACCCCCGCCGATCGCGAGGAAGTAAGCCTGCTGCGCGAACGCCTGCTGCAGAGCATCGAGCGCCTGCGCAGCAACACGCCTCGCGGCACCTCGGCCAAGGACGCGCTGTACGCTCTGCCCTGGTACCTGGTGATCGGCCAGCCGGCCGCCGGCAAGAGCACGATGATCCTGCAGTCGGGCCTGAACTTCCCCTATGCCGAACGCGAAGGCGCACGGGTTGCGGGGCTTGGCGGCACGCGCAACTGCGACTGGTTCTTCAGCTCCGAAGCCGTGCTGCTGGATACCGCCGGGCGCTACATGAACAGCCCCGAAGAAGCCGGCAAGTGGCGCGGCTTCCTGCAGCTGTTGCGCCAGCATCGCCAACGCCGCCCTCTCAACGGCTTGATCGTCAGCGTCAGCATCGCCGACATCCTGCATGGCTCGGCCGAGGACCAGGACCGCGTGGCCAAGCGCCTGCGTGAACGGATCCAGGAAAGCTGCGCGCTGCTGGAAGTGCGCCTGCCGATCTACCTGGTGTTCACCAAGTGCGACCTGATTCCCGGCTTCACCCCGTTCTATCGCCAGCTGGACGACGCCGCGCGTGGCGAGGTGATGGGCAAGACCTTCTCGCACAAGGGTTACGAACAGGCCGACTGGGGCCAGCGTTTCGGCAAGGCGATGGACGAGCTGACCGGTTACTGGCAGCAAGTGGCGAACCAGCAACTGGTGCAGCAAGATATTCAGGTAACCCGGCAGAACAATGCGGCCTATCGCTTCCCGCTGGAGCTGGCCGCACTCAAGCCGCGCCTGCAACAATTCGTCGACAGCCTGCTGCGCGCCAACCCGTACCAGAACGCCGAAATGCTGCGCGGTTTCTATTTCACTGCCGCACTGCAGGCCGACGAAGCCCTGTGGGGCAGCCACGGCCAGCATGTGGCCGAACGCTTCGCCCTCGAACATGCCGAAGGCACCGCCACTGCCGTCAGCCAGCCGGCGCCGCTGTTCATCAACAGCCTGTTCCGCAAGGTGATCATCCCCGACCAGCACCTGGTGGCGCTGTACACCAGCAACACGCGGGAGCGCCGGCGCAAGGCGGGTTGGGTTGCCGCCACCGGCCTGGCAGCCCTGGTGCTGTGCAGCCTGTGGGGCTGGTCGTACCTGAACAACCGCGCCACCCTGGCCAGCATCGCCGGCGAACTGGCCCAGGCCAAGGCCGACGACCAGGCTGCCCGCGGCCAGTACGCCGCCTGGCATAGCCTTGACCGCTTGCGCTTCTGGGCCGAGCACTACTATCAGCAGCACCGCGAACAGGGCGTGCCGCTGGGCATGCGCCTGGGCCTGTACCAGGGCCACGAGGTCGAGCCGCTGCTGCGCAGCCGTTACTTCGCCACGCTGCAGAACGTGATGCTCAAGCCCACGGCAGACAACCTGACCCGCACCCTGTACCTGCTGACCACGATCAAGGTGTACCAGCGCAACACCCGCGAACTGCAGCCGGTGAGCGGCGTGGACAGCGTCGAGGCCGAGGCGCTGCCACATGACAACCGCGCGCAGTCGATCGCCGACTTCGGCAAGGCGACGCTGGATACCTACGTGATGCTCTCGCCGGCCCGACGCGAAAACGCCGACCCGGCGTTTCTCAAGGCGCACCTGCCCGACTACTGGTACCCGGCCATCGCTCGCCATACCGGCAAGAGCATGGCCGCGGCCGCCAGCGAGGCCGGCGGCAACCAGGACTACCTGTACGCCAGCCGCCAGATCACCTTCTACAGCGACCAGATTCGTGAGCCGGATGTGCCGCGTATCCTCGACAACGCCTTCCTGATGTCCAGTTCGCGCAATTACATCGACAGCCTGCGCGCCCAGTCGCTGCGTTCGATCGAGACCATCACGCTGGAGTCCGACACCCTGTTCGCCTTCGGCCGCGCAGACTTCCAGAGCCTGAAGAGCGAAGGCCAGAGCCAGCTGAGCGCGATCGCCAGCAAACTGCTGAACACGCCCAACATCGGCAAGATCATCATTTCCGGCCACGCCGACCAGCTCGGCGACAGCCAAGGCAACCTGCAGGTTTCCAAACAGCGGGCGCAGACCATTCGCACCTACCTGGTCGGCAAGGGCGTACCTGCCGAACTGGTGGTCGCCCAGGGCGAAGGCAGCCGCAAGCCGCTGGTCAACTGCGACCTGCAGCAACCGCGAGCGCAACTGATCAAGTGCCTGGAGCCCAACCGCCGGGTGGAAATCGAAGTACGCGGGCTCAACTGAAGCCCGCTGCAAGAACCGGCTACCCGGGCCTCACAGGAGGAGGCCCGGGTAGCGGAAAGCTACCTCTGCCGACAGGTTCGGCGAGGTCAAAACCAAGGGGCGCATGAGCAACCCTTTAAATGTTGTTAATGGAGAGTTTCACAATGGCATTTGACGCGTATATCCAAATCGACGGTATCCCGGGCGAAGTACTGGATGACAAGCACAAGGACTGGATCGAAGTGCTGGGCTACGAGTACGGCGCCACCCAGGCCACCTCGGCTACTGCCAGCTCCTCGGGCGGTGCATCTTCCGAGCGTGTTGCGCTGAGCGACTTCAAGATCCGCAAGGCAGTGGACAAGGCTTCGGCCAAGCTGTTCGAACACTGCTGCACCGGCAAGCACATCGCCAAGCTGAAGCTGAACGTGAACCGTGCCGGTGGTGACAAGGTCACCTATCTGACCATCGACATGGAAGAAGTCGTGGTGTCCTCGGTGCGCTTCATCGCCGGTGGCAACCAGAACGGTGAAGACAAGGCTGTGAGCGACCTGCCGGTCGAAGAAATCAGCTTCAACTTCGCCCGCATCAAGACCACCTACACCCAGCAGAACCGCACCGACGGCCAGGCTGGCGGCAACATCGTCGGCGGCTGGGACCGCACCGCGAACAAAGTGTTTGCCTGATAACCTGCGTACCCGGGGGCCGCTACGGCGGCCCACATCCCACAGCGTGCCAGGTGACCTGGCACGCTGTTCATCTGCCATGACCAGAGTGTTTTATGCCTGAAATCCTCAATGACCTTTCGCTGGCAACGCTGACCGCACCCATCGAGGGTGGCAGTGGCGAAGACTTGAGCTTCTCTGCCTTGTTCGACCAGATCAAGGAGGCGCGCCGGGCAGACCCTGACTACCTGACCCAGGGCGACTGGCAAACTGACCTGAAGACCGCCGACTGGGAGCAGGTGGTCAACCTGTCAGCCCAAGGGCTGGCGCAGCAAAGCAAGGACCTGATGCTGGTAGCCTGGCTCAGCGAAGGGTTGGCCCAGCGTGAACATTTCGAAGGCATCACCTTTGGCCTTCGGCTGACCGAACAGGTACTGGAAGCATTCTGGGACACGCTGTACCCAACACTCGAAGATGGCCTGGACGAACGCGCTGCGCGGCTGTCCTGGCTGAAGACCACGCTCACCGACATTGCCGGTGGCTTGCCCATTACCCAAGGGCAGAATTTTGGCGTGTTGCGCTATGACGAATCACGCTACGTAGAAAACCTTGCCTTGCAGAACCCCAAGGCAATGCAGACCGCGCTGAACGAAGGCAAGATCAACGCCGAAATCTTCCAGCGCTCGGTGGCGCTCAGCGACACCGAACACCTGCGCACCAAGGCCCTGCAGATCGCCGCCAGCCTGGAGGCCTGCAAAGCCCTGCAAGCCAGTGCCGACCGCCTGTTCGGCCATGAGGCGCCCAGCTTTGCCAGCCTTGCCGACATGCTGTCGCGCGCCAGCCAGCTGGCTGAAAAACTGCTCAAGGACCGCGGTGTCGAACTGCACCCCGCCACTGTGGCAGCGGCAGAACCCGAAGCCACTGTTGCCCCCACCAGCGAAGCAGGTGAACCGATGAACACACCCGTCCAGGCCACCACGCCTGCGCCGATGCGCACGACGCCACTGACCCGCGACGAAGCCTTCACCATGCTTGCGGGTATCGCCCAGTTCTTCAAGCAGAGCGAACCGCAAAGCCCGGTGCCTTACCTGATCGAACGCGCCATCAAGTGGGGCAACATGCCGCTGGAAGGCTGGCTGAGCGATGTGATCAAGGACAGCAACGTGGTGGACAACATTCGCGACGTGCTGGGCACCCGCGAGCCAAGATCCTGATGCTGTATCGGCTACACCGGCCTCTTCGCGGGTAAACCCGCTCCCACCCAGGCTGTACGCGGTCCCTTTGGGAGCGGGCTTACCTGCGAAGAGGCCGGTACAGCCACCACAAATACTGCTAACGTGAGTGCTCTCAACCGCCAAGGACCGCTCAGATGCCGCCACGTTCACGCGCCCCCACCGGCTTCATTCGCGTTCGTGGCGCCCGCGAGCACAACCTGAAGAACATCGATGTGGATATCCCTCGCGACGCGCTGGTGGTATTCACGGGGGTGTCCGGCTCGGGCAAGTCCTCGCTGGCCTTCTCCACCCTCTACGCCGAAGCCCAGCGCCGCTACTTCGAATCGGTGGCGCCCTATGCCCGGCGCCTGATCGATCAGGTCGGCGTGCCGGACGTCGACGCCATCGAAGGCCTGCCGCCGGCCGTGGCCCTGCAGCAGCAACGCGGCACGCCGAGTGCACGTTCCTCGGTGGGCAGCGTGACTACACTGTCCAGTTCGATCCGCATGCTCTACTCCCGCGCCGGCAGCTACCCGGCCGGGCAACCGATGTTGCATGCCGAGGACTTCTCGCCCAACACCCCGCAAGGTGCCTGCCCGGAGTGCCATGGGCTGGGGCGGGTCTATGAAGTGAGTGAAGCGACCATGGTCCCCGACCCGTCGCTGACCATCCGCGAACGGGCCGTAGCGGCCTGGCCGATGGCCTGGCAGGGGCAGAACCTGCGGGACATTCTGGTGACCCTGGGCTATGACGTCGATACCCCTTGGCGCGACCTGCCCCAGCAGCAACGCGACTGGATTCTCTACACCGAAGAAACACCCACGGTGCCGGTGTATGCCGGCCTGACCCCGGCGCAGACCCGCGCTGCGCTCAAGCGCAAGCTCGAGCCGAGTTACCAGGGCACCTTCAGCGGTGCCCGGCGCTACGTGCTGCACACCTTCATGCACTCGCAGAGCGCGCAGATGCGCAAGCGTGTGTCGCAGTACATGCGCCCCAGCCCATGCCCGCAGTGCCAGGGCAAGCGCCTCAAGCGTGAGGCGCTGGACGTAACCTTCGCCGGCTGCGACATAGGCGAGCTGTCGCGGTTGTCGTTGCAGGCGCTGGCCGAGGTGTTCCGTCAGGTTGCTGCGCCAGGCTATCTGGAGCAGCACGACGGCAACCTGACCCTGGAAAAACGCCTCGCCGCGCAACGCATCGCCAACGAACTGCTCGAACGCATCGGCCCCCTGCTCGACCTGGGCCTGGGCTACCTGGCCCTGGAGCGCAGCACCCCTACCCTTTCCTCTGGGGAGCTGCAACGCCTGCGCCTGGCCACCCAGCTGAACTCGCAATTGTTCGGGGTGATCTACGTGCTGGACGAGCCGTCGGCCGGCTTGCACCCGGCCGACAGCGAAGCCCTGTTCCAAGCGCTGCAGCGCCTGAAGCAGGCTGGCAATTCGGTGTATGTGGTGGAGCACGACCTGGATACCATGCGTCGCGCCGACTGGCTGGTGGATGTAGGGCCTGCCGCTGGCGAGCATGGCGGCACCATTCTCTACAGCGGGCCGCCCGCCGGCCTGGCCCGGGTCGAGCAGTCATGCACCCGGGCCTACCTGTTCAGTACATCGGCCCAGGCCACGCGCACACCACGCCAGGCCCGCGACTGGCTGAGGCTCGAAGGCATCAGCCGCAACAATCTGCACGACCTCAGTGCCGCATTCCCGCTGGGTTGCTTTACCGCCGTCACCGGTATTTCCGGCTCGGGCAAGTCGAGCCTGGTCAGCCAGGCTCTGCTGGAGCTGGTGGGTGCGCACCTGGGCCAGGCCGACCTGCGCAGCGAGCCTGAGGAGCAGAGCCTGGAAGATGAACCCGAACAGGCCAGCGGCGGGTTTGTCAGCGCCGGCCTTGGCAGCATCAAGCGCCTGGTGCAGGTCGACCAGAAACCGATCGGCCGCACGCCTCGTTCCAACCTGGCCACCTACACCGGCCTGTTCGACCATGTACGCAAGCTGTTCGCTGCCACCGAACAGGCCAAGGCACAAGGCTTCGATGCCGGGCGTTTCTCCTTCAACGTTGCCAAGGGGCGCTGCGAGAACTGCGAGGGCGAAGGCTTCGTCAGTGTCGAGTTGCTGTTCATGCCCAGCGTCTACGCGCCCTGCCCGACCTGCCATGGCGCTCGCTACAACCCGGAAACCCTGGCGGTGAGCTGGCAAGGCATGAACATCGCGCAGGTGCTGCAATTGACCGTCGACCAGGCCCTGCAAGTGTTCGCCGAGCAGCCAGCGGCGCGCCGCTGCCTGCAGGTGCTGCAGGACATCGGCCTGGGCTATTTGCGCCTGGGGCAGCCGGCCACCGAACTGTCCGGCGGCGAGGCGCAGCGCATCAAGCTGGCCACCGAGCTGCAGCGCATGGCCCGCGGGGCGACGCTGTATGTACTGGACGAACCTACCAACGGTTTGCATCCGCAAGACATCGACCGGCTGCTGGTGCAGCTCAACCGCCTGGTCGATGGCGGGCACAGCGTGGTGGTTGTCGAGCATGACATGCGAGTGGTCGCGCAGAGCGACTGGGTGATCGACATCGGCCCTGGGGCCGGGGATACCGGGGGCCAGGTGGTGGTCAGCGGCACGCCACAGGTGGTGGCCGGGTGTGCTGAAAGCCGCACTGCGGCGTTTCTGGCCAAGGCCTTGTAGCGCCTGCACCGGCCTCTTCGCGGGTAAACCCGCCCCTACAGGTACTTACACAGCTTGCAAGATCTGTGGTGACCCTGTGGGTGCGGGTTTACCCGCGAAGAGGCCAGCGAAGCACATGCAGAGATGCCGTCTTGCCATGATTGCGCCGCTCTAGCCCGTAGGTTCTAATCGCGCACGACCCGTTTGCCTTTGTCACCCAAGGAAGTGTCACCATGTACAGGAAGATCGTGCCGCTGGCGCTGTTGGCAACCCTGGCCGGTTGCTCGAACAGCGACGAAACCAGCGAGGCCAGTTTCCAGAAGGCCGCCCAGGCCTACCTCGATACCCAGTACCCACACTGTTTCGTCATCAGTTCATTCCCCACCAGAACCCAGGACTTCGACGTCCATGGCACCAACAAGGCGTTGCATGCCCTGGCCCAGGTAGGTGTGGTCAGCGAAAAGGAGATCTCGCGCACCGAGGTGCCCGCCCGCCTGTGGCAAGCGGCACGCACGGACATCTACTATGCCTATGACCTCACCGACGAAGGCCGCAAGTATTACAAGGCAGATAACGGGCTGTGCTTCGGCAAGGCTCAGGTCACCGCGATCGAGCAGTTCAGTGAGCCGAGCGAGGTGACCGGACAGAAGATGTCGAATGTGACCTATGCCTACAAGATCACCGGGTTACCGGCTTGGGCCGGGGATGACGGGGTCAAGGCCAGCATTGCCGAACTGGGCAAGGCGGTGGCCAGCAATGACGCACCACTCAAGGAAACCCGGGCGATGGTGCTGACCAGCCAGGGGTGGCGGTTGCAGGAGAAATAGCCGTTTGCCGTGCCGGCCTCTTCGCGGGTAAACCCGCTCCCACAGGTCCATCACAGGCCTTGAGACCTGCGCAGTACCTGTGGGAGCGGGTTTACCCGCGAAAGGGCCGGTACAGACTTACATCCACCAGGCCAGCACCACCGGCAACCAGGCAAACGACAGCACCGTGGAACACATCACCAGGTTCGCCACCTGCTCCGGCTCGCGGTTGGCGCGCACCGCCATCAGGTAATTGAAAACCGCCACCGGCATCGCCGACTGCACCACCAGCACCGCACGCTCCAGGTTGCCCATGCCCAGCGCCGCACCTACCGCCCAGCCTACGGCAGCCCCCAGGCCAATGCGCAAGCCGCCCAGCAGCATGCCGCTGCCCACATGGCGCAGGCGAATGCTGGCCAGCGACACGCCCAGTGTCAGCAGCATCAGCGGGATGGTCATGCCGCCCAGCAGGTCTGCGGTATTGGCCAGCCAGCGCGGCAACTCGAAATCGAGAAAGATGATCGGCATGGCACCGGCCAGGCTGATCACGATAGGGTTGCGCAGCAGTGCCTTGAACGAAGCCGCAGTACCGGAAATGGCCATGCCGAGGGTGAACTGGACGATCGACAGTGTCAGGAAGAACGCCACGGCCAGGGCCAGCCCGTGTTCGCCAAAGGCATAAAGGCTGATTGGCAGGCCCATGTTGCCGGTGTTGGGGAACATGAACGCCGGCAACAGCACACGCCAGTGCATGCCCGAAGCCCGGCACACCAGCAAGCCGGCCAGGGCCATGCCCAAGGTGCACAGCAGGCAGGCCAGGGCCATGCTGGTGAAAGCGTTCGGGTCCAGCTCGGTGCGGCTGAGCGTGGACAGCACCAGCGACGGGGTGCCGACGGTCATCACCACCCGGGCGATGAATTCGGTGGGGTAGTCCAGGCCCTTGCGGGCCCAGGCATAGCCTATGCCGGCGACGATGAAAACCGGGGCCAGGACGGCGAACAGCGAAGCGAACATGGGGGCCTTCCTTGGGGGTGGGCCCCGCATTATGCCGCAGTCTTCGGGATTGCCGGGGCTGCTTTGCGGCCCCGGGATGTCCGCCCAAGACGCATTCATGTCGCCCACAGACTGCGGCGTCTCGTCGCACACCCAAGCCCCTTGGGCAAAACCGCGCAAGCCCGTAGAATCGCGCTTCCTTTTCGCCCGTCGCCTTGAACGGTGGCAACCGGCAGCGTCGCATCCAGCCCAGGCACATCCGTGCAGCCACTCGGCCCCGTTCGGGTCGAGCCGGTGTGCGCGTCCGAAAAGGCGCTCATTCCGCTCATCCAACTAGAGGTACCTATGTCTCCGCGTTTGCTGGCCATGGCGCTGGCGCCCCTGCTCGGGCTGTTCATCATTGCCCTGGGCAACGGCTTCATGTCTTCCCTCACCACCCTGCGCCTGGGCGCTGCCGGCGAATCAGCCACCACCATCGGTGTGGTCTCCTCGACCTACTTCATCGGCCTGACCCTGGGTGCCATCTTCAACGACCGGCTGATCCTGCGCATCGGCCATATCCGCGCCTATACCAGCTTCGCCTCGCTGATCGCCGTGACCATCCTGCTGCAAGGCCTGTTCTACGACGTCACCTGGTGGTCGGTGCTGCGCCTGATCAACGGCTGGGCGGCAGTGGGCGTGTTCCTGGTGATCGAAAGCTGGCTGCTGCTGGCCGGTGACGCCAAGATCCGCGGCCGCTTGCTGGCGCTGTACATGATTGCCTTCTACGGCGCCGGGGTCATCGCCCAGGCCGGCCTTGGCGAAATCACCCAGATGGGTGACACCGCACCGTTCATGCTGGCCGGCGTGCTCGCCGCCCTTTCGGTACTGCCCATCGTGATCCTGCCGCGGGTGTCGCCACTGCTGGACCAGGTCGAACCGCTCAAGCCGCGCCAGTTGCTGGGCGTTGCGCCGTCGGGCCTGGTCGGCTGCTTCGGTTCGGGTGTGGCCATTGCTGGCATCTATGCCCTGCTGCCGCTGTACCTGCAGCGCATCGGCCTGGATGTGGGCGAGGTCGGCAACATGATGGCCTGGGTAATTCTGGGTGCCATGCTGCTGCAATACCCGGTCGGGCGCTGGTCTGACCGCAAGGACCGCCAGGATGTGCTGATCGCCCTGGCCGGGCTGTGCGTGCTGCTGTCGCTGGTCACGGTGTTCCTGCCGTCTGACTCGATCCTGCTCCCGGCCATGCTGTTCCTGCTGGGCGGTGGCGTGTTCACCCTTTACCCGGTGGCGGTCAGCCATGCGGCCGACCGCGCGCCATCGGATGCACTGGTGCCGATGATCCAGGGCCTGCTGCTGATCAACTCGCTGGGTTCGGCCATGGCGCCGGTGGCGATTTCGCCGATGATGACCGAGTT
Source organism: Pseudomonas sp. C5pp (assembly GCF_000814065.1). NCBI lineage: Bacteria > Pseudomonadati > Pseudomonadota > Gammaproteobacteria > Pseudomonadales > Pseudomonadaceae > Pseudomonas > Pseudomonas sp. C5pp. The sequence continues at coordinate 150,767 of NZ_JWLN01000012.1, forward strand.
TGGCGAGGCCGGGTTGTTCTGGGCCTTTGCCGTGGTCAACCTGGCCATGGTGTGCTTCTTCATGTGGCGCCGAGGCAAGCGCCCGGCGGCAGAACACCCGGCTCCGTTCACAGCTTCGACCACCTTCTCGCCGACCGGTGCCGAGCTGCGGGTGACCGAAGACCTGATGCACGCGGCGCAGGAGCACCCACCGCTGGAGCCGGTGGAGAGTGCTGCGCCAGCGCAGGCGCAGCGTTCAGAATCGCATTGACTCCGGGGGCTGCCCTGCAGCCCTTTCGCGACACAAGGCCGCTCCCACAGAAAGCCCACCTGCTGAAGGAATGCGCCATACCTGTGGGAGCGGGCGCGCCCGCGAACTTAGCCATTCACCAGGTTGGCCGGGCGCTCACCAGCCAGGGCACTGAGCAGGTTGTCCACCGCACAGCGCGCCATGGCCTGGCGGGTTTCCTCCGTCGCAGAACCGATATGCGGGGTCGCCACCACGTTGTCCAGCTGCAACAACGGCGACTGCGCCGACAGCGGCTCCTGCACGAACACATCCAGGCCGGCGCCGCGTATGCGCCGGGCACGCAACGCTTCGATAAGCGCTGGCTCATCCACCACGCGCCCGCGGGAAATGTTCACCAGAATTGCCTGGGGCTTCATCAGCGCCAGCTCCCGCGCGCCGATCAGGCCTTCGGTGCTGGCACTCAGCGGCACGGTCAGGCAAACGAAATCCGCCTGCTGCAACAGCTCGTCCAGGCTGCATTGACGCGCAGCATGGCGCGCCTCCACCTCTGGCTTGGCACGCTGACTGTGATACAGCACACGCATGCCAAAGCCGGCCGCGGCGCGCCGGACCAGGGCCTCGCCGATGCGGCCCATGCCGACGATGCCCAGCGTCTTACCGTGCACATCACTGCCGAAATGCGCCGGGCCGAGGTTGGCCTGCCAGTTCCCGTCTCGCACCCAGTTCGCCAGCTCCACCACCCGCCTGGCGGTGGCCAGGATCAAGGCGAAGCCCGTGTCGGCGGTGGTTTCGGTCAGCACGTCGGGCGTGTTGGTCAACATCACGCCACGCCGGCTGAGTTCGGCGATGTCGTAGTTGTCGACACCGACCGAAACGCTGGACACCACTTCAAGCTGTGGCGCCAGGTCGAGCAGGCTGGCGTCCAGGCGCAGGCTGGCTCCCAGCAGCCCGTGCGCCCCCGGCAAGGCATCGCGCAGACGGGCCAGGCCATCGGGCTGGGAGGTATCCACCCAGGTCACCTCGACGCGCTCTTGCAGGCGTGCCATCAAGTCGTCGGACAGGCGTTTGTACAGGACGATTCGCTTCTTCATTGCACAGGTTCCTAATGGTTCATGGCCAGACGCGAGTTGCCGCGCTTGGCCCGGCCGGATGTCTGGGAAGTATTGAGTGCGGCGGTAAGCGCCACTGCGGCCAGCAGCGCACCGCACATGAACAGGTAGGAGGCACCAGGTCCGCCCGTGACGCCATTGAGGTAACCCACCAGCCACGAACCGCCGAACGAGCCCAGCGCGCCCATGCTGTTGATCAGTGCCATGGCACCACCGGCGACGTTGGCCGGCAGGATCTCGGGCACGATCGCGAAGAACGGGCCATAGGGTGCGTACATGCAGGCGCCGGCGACCACCAGCAAGGCGTACGACAGCCAGAAGTGCTCGCTGCCCAGGGCGTAGGACCCATAGAACGCAACGGCGGCGATCAGCAGTGGCGGCCAGACGAAACGCTTGCGCTTCTGCAGGCGGTCGGACGCCCACGACACACCCACCATGCCCAGCACCGCCGCCAGGTAAGGTACCGACGACAGCCAGCCGGCCTGAACGATGTCGAGGTTGGCCGCCTGCTTGAGGATCGACGGCAACCACAGCACGAAGCCATACACACCGATGCTCCAGCAGAAGTACTGCAGCGAAAGGATGATCACCTGCGGCGAGCGGAACGCCTCGCGGTAGTTCTTCACCGGCTTGATACCTTGCTGCTCGGCAGCCAGCGCCTGCTCAAGGGCGGCCTTTTCCTGCGCGCTCAGCCAGTTCACCTGGGCCGGGCGGTCATCCACCAGGCGCCACCAGAAGAACGCCCAGATGACGGCGGGCAGGCCTTCGATGATGAACATCCAGCGCCAGTCGTAATGCTTGACCAGGTAGCCCGACACCACCGACATCCACAGGATGGTCACCGGGTTGCCGAGGATCAGGAAGGTATTGGCGCGCGAACGCTCGGCGCGGGTGAACCAGTGGCACAGGTAAACCAGCATGGCCGGCATCACCGCCGCCTCCACCACCCCGAGCAGGAAGCGGATGGCGATCAGCATGTAGACGTTGCTGACCACGCCCGTGAGCGTGGCAAGGCCGCCCCAGAGGATCAGGCAGACAAAGATCAGCTTCTTCACACTGCGCTTTTCGGCGTAGATGGCGCCAGGCACCTGGAAGAAGAAGTAACCAAGGAAGAACAGTGCCCCCAGCAGCGAAGACAGTGCGGGGGTGATATGCAGGTCTTCAGCCATGCCGGAAGCGGCGGCGAACCCGTAGTTGGCGCGGTCCAGGTACGCCAGGCTATAGGTGAAGAACACGATCGGGATGATGTACCACCAGCGGCGAGGTGCCAGGCTTTGGCTTTGCATGGTTCGTTTCTCCTGAGCTTGTTGTTTTTGTTGCAACAGGTGTTTCGGGGTCAAGTGTTCAGGCGCTTCTGCGCAGGTCGTGGGCTTGCAGCTCATGGCGCAGCGGCAGCCCTTCCATGTCGCCACGCGACTGCACGGCGCGGCTGCCGCACCAGTTGCCACGCGCCACTGCCTCGGCTACCGGGTGGCCCTCCAGCAGCGCACTGAGCACGCCGACGGCAAAGGCATCGCCGGCGCCAACGGTGTCCACCACCTGGCTGACCGGCACTGGCGCCACCTGGCCTTCGCCCTTGGCGCTGCGGAAGTAGGCACCGGCGTCGCCCAGCTTGATCACCACCAGTTCCACCCCTTGGTCGAGGTAGAAAGCGGCGATGTCTGCCGGGGTGTGCTGGCCGGTCAGCAGGCGGCCCTCTTCCAGGCCTGGCAGCACCCAGTCGGCCTTGGCCGCCAGGGCATTGACTTCGCGCACCATGCTGCTTTGGTCAGGCCACAGCGAGGGGCGCAGGTTGGGGTCGAACGAGATGCTGCGCCCGGCGGCACGCATGGCGTCCATCAACGCATGCGACAGCGCCCGGCAGCCGTCCGACAGCGCCGGCGGGATGCCGGTGGCGTGCAAGTGGCGGGCCTGCAGAGAACCCGGGCGCAGCAGCGCCGGCGACAGCCGGCTGGCCGCCGAGCCACGGCGGAAGTACTCCACCGCCGGGTCGCTGCCGTCATCGCAGCGGGCCTTGAGCTGAAAGCCGGTGGGGTAGCTGCCATCTACCTCGACACCAGAGCAATCCAGCCCTTCGCGGCGCAGGCTGTCGAGCACGAAACGGCCCAGCGAATCGTCGCCCACCCGGCTCAGCCAGCGGACCTTGAAGCCCAGCCGCGCCAGGCCGATGGCCACGTTGCTGTCGGCGCCGGCAATGCGCTTGCCGAACTGGCCGACACTGGCCAGGTCGCCGGCCTGCTCGGCGACGAACATGGCCATGGTCTCGCCGAAACACAACACGTCATGCTCATGCATGGCTCAGCTCCTCGCTCGATACGCCCTGCCCCAGCGCCGCCAGGTCGCGCACCTGGGCACGGGTCAGCGCCAGCAGATCGTCGCTCACCAGCGGGTACTCGACAGCGCGTACCACGCCAGGGGTGAACTCGGCCATCAGCTCGGCCCACTCCTGCAGGTCCGATGCCTCTGGCGGTACGGCAACCAGGCGCCCATCGGCCCGGCGCTGCACGGCCTTGCAGTGCACATAGCGCACCCAGCGGCCCAGCTGGCGTGCGGCATGCCGGGCAGGCTCGCCCTGCCACTGCCAGTTACCGATGTCGAAAGTCATGCCCAGGGTCAGCCCGAGCTCGTCGGCGCGCTGGAAAAAATGCTGCAGGGGTTCGATCCGTCCACCTTGCGCAGTCTGGTCGTTCTCCACCAGCAGCAATGGCCCATGCGCCGGCAACAGCGTCGCCAAGGCCGCGACGTCACAGCCCGCATGGTAGTGGCCCAGGGAAACCTTGAGCGCGACCGCGCCAAGGGCGCGGGCGGTTTCCAGCTTTTGCGCCAATTGCGGGTCAAGCTCGCCTTGTGCGGTCCACAGTTCCAGGGGCGAGGAATACAGGCACTCCAGGCGCAGCGCGGCAATGGCTGCAGCCAGCGCTGCAGTGTCCGGCGCACAAGTGAACAGTTCTTCGCGCAGCTCCACGCGGGTAACGCTGGCGGCAGCCAGCAGGTCAAGGAATTGCTCCTGGCCACGCTGCCGGACAAAGTCGGCACCGTAGCTGGAGAGGCTGATGGAAACGGGGTTCGAGTGCATTGTTGTTGTCCTTATGAAACCGGTTTCATTTTTTGATGACAGCAGGCACGCAGGTGCCTGCCTGTGATTACTGTGGCTGGGTTGAACCTCGGATGATCAGCTCGGCCTTGAAGTCGATGCGCCGGGCTGCCCCGCTGTCGCCGCGCAGGCGGCCAAGCAGGCTCTCGAATGCCGCCACGCCGATTCGCTCGGTGGGCTGGGCCAGTGCAGTGATGCCGCTGCCGACCAAGGGGTACCAGTCGAGGTCGTCGAGGGCGATCAGCCCGACGTCCACGAACAGATTGCGCCCTGCTTCGTGCAGGGCCCGGGTCACGGCCAGGGTGGCGACACCGTTGAAGGTAAAGATGGCCTGCGGGCCATGGCCGTTGCCGGCGAGGAACGCAGCCAGCTGCTCATCAAGCCCGGTGCCGGTCTCCAGCACCTGCTGGCGCATGCCGGGGCGACGGCTGACCGAGGTGCCGAACGCCTGTACTCGCTCCAGGCGCGAGCTGGTGCCATCGAGGGGTTCGGTTACCGCCAGGATGTCGCGGTAGCCTTGAGCTTGCAGGTGGTCGAGGGCCTGCTCGACCGCGTCGGCATTGTCCAGGCCCACCAGGTCGACATTCAGTTCGGGCAACTGGCGGTCGACCAGCACCATGGGGATGTCGCGCTGCAGGTTGAGCAATTCGCCGGGGTGATGGCCAAGCGTGTTCACGATCAGCCCTTCGACGTTGTAGGACTGCAGGGCCACCAGATGGTGACGCTCCTGCTCGTCGTCGCGGTTGGTGTTGCACACCACCAGGCTGTAGCCATGCTGGCGGCAGGCTGTTTCCACGCCATGCATCACGGCCACTGAATAGGGGTTGAGGATATCGGCCACCAGCATGCCGATCAGGCGCGTCTGGCCGCGCTTCAGGCCACGGGCCATCTGGTTGGGGCGGTAACCGAGGCGCTCGATGACCTCTTCCAGGCGCTTGGCGGTGGCTTCGGCGAGCAACTGGCGGTCACCGCCGATGTAACGGGAGACGGTGGCCTTGGAAACGCCAGCGACACGCGCTACTTCGCTGATGGTGACCCGTTCGCGGGCATGGGCAGGCGCGTCGGTCATGGGTTGTCCTTATGATTGTTGTGATCGCGATGAAACCGGTTTCAATACAGCAAAATAGCACGCGTTCGTCAACATGCCGTTGGTCGGGAGTGCGATATTCATGCATAGTAAATGCAATAAGAAAGCGCTTTAACTAACTGATAAATATAAAAAAGTAAATGCAAAACCCTGTGGGAGCGGGTTCACCCGCGAATGCGATGTTGAATGTGCCGACGCATTCGCGGGTAAACCCGCTCCCACAGTGGATTGGGGGTGCAGACAGAAGGATGCAGTTAACGGAGGGATTTCACGTCACTGGCGGTGACAGCATCCCCTTGGTTACCCCAACTGGTGCGAATGAAGTTCACCACCTCGGCAACCTCCTGGTCACTCAGGCGCCAGCCGAACGCCGGCATGGTGAAGTTCGACGGTGCCGCGTGCGTCGCCGGCACCGTGCCCCCCGCCAATACCACGTGGATCAGCGATGTGGCATCCGCCGTCTGCACCACCGGGTTGCCGGCCAGGGCCGGGAACACGCGGGTATAGCCCTGGCCATCGGTACGGTGGCAGGCCGCGCAATTGTCGATGTACACCGCCGCCCCGGGCTTGCTGTCGTCACCCTTCCATAGCGCATCCGCCACCTGTTTGTCGTACACGTGCGGCTGGTCGTCAGGGTTGCTTGGCGGCAACGTCTTCAGGTAGCGGGCGATAGCGGTCAGGTCGGCGTCGCTCATGTGTTGCATGCTGTGCTCGACCACGTCGCTCATGCCACCGAACACGGCGCTGCGGTCGCTACGGCCAGTCTTGAGAAACTGCACCAGCTGCTCTTCGCTCCAGCTACCCAGGCCGTCCTTGTGGTCGCCACGCAGGTTCTTGGCAATCCAGCCCTCCAGCGGTGCACTGCCGGCCAGGAACTGCTCGCCCTCCTGTGGGCTCAGTGCCTTTTCCTGCATGGTAAGTGCCCGCGGCGTATGGCACGCGCCACAGTGCCCCAGGCCCTCGACCAGGTAGGCACCGCGGTTGACCACCGGGTCGGCTGCCGCCGATGCCTGCCAGGGCTTGGCCTCTGGCGCGAACAACCCGCGCCAGACCGCCAGCGGCCAGCGCATGCTCAGCGGCCAAGGGATATCGGTGGCCTTGTTCGGCTGCTCGACCGGTTCCACGCCCTTCATGAAGTAGGCATACAGCGCCTGCATGTCCTGCTCGCTGACGCGCGCATAGGACGGGTATGGCATGGCGGGATACAGGGTGCTGCCATCCTTGCCGATGCCCTTGCGCACCGCCTGGTCGAAGTCTTCGAAGCTGTACTGGCCGATACCACTGGCCGCCGGGGTGATGTTGGTGGAGTACACCGTGCCGATCGGTGTTTCCATCGGCAGCCCACCGGCGAACGGCTTGCCGCCCTTGGCGGTATGGCAGGCGACGCAGTCGCCGGCGCGGGCCAGGTACTCGCCCTGGCGCACCTGCGCATCGTCATTCGGCGCAGCCTGTGCAGCCACGCTGGCACCCAGCAGGGTTGCGATCAACATTGTCTTCATGTGCATCGCTCCTCAAGCCTGAACCAGCGGGCCAGGGTTTTTCAGGTACTGCTCGCGGATGGCGCGGGCCGACCAGTAGGTCAGCGCAGCCACCAGCCCGGTCGGGTTGTAGCCCAACCCTTGGGGGAACGCCGAAGCCCCCGGAACGAACACGTTATGCACGTCCCAGCTTTGCAGGTAGCGGTTCAGGGCACTGGTCTTCGGGTCGGTGCCCATGATCGCGCCGCCGTTCAGGTGGGTGGTCTGGTAGCTGGCGGTGTTGAAGTGGTCCTTGACCTTCTTGCCCAGCACGGCAATGGTCTTGGGGTTCATCGCCTGGGCGATCTTGCTCAGCTTGTCGACCATGAACTGGTTCATCCTGATGTCGTTTTCCTGCCAGTCGAAGGTCATGCGCAGCAGCGGCTGCCCGTAGGCGTCGCGGTAGGTCGGATCGAGGTCCAGGTAGTTGCCACGGTAGGACTGGTGGGCGCCGTGGGCGTCCATCGACACCTGGTGGGTGTAGTAATCGGCGGTGGCCTTCTTCCAGGCGCTGCCCCAGGCCGGTGTGCCAGGCGGGGTGGCGCCGCCGGCAATCGGCCGTGTGCCGGCCTGGTTCACCCACATCGGCGAGCCACCGACGAAGCCGTGCGGGCCATGGTCGAAGTTGTCGGCGTTGAAGTCATCGATGGCGATGCCATTGCCACCGGCGCCGATGAAGTTGTTGGTGTAGGTGTCCTTGTCGAAGAACGCCTTGACCGTGCCCATGTTCTGGTAGGCGAAGTTACGCCCGACCACGCCTTCGTTCCTGATGGGGTCGTACGGTTTGCCGATGCCGGACAGCAGCATCAGGCGCACGTTGTTGAACTGGAATGCCGCCAGGATCACCAGGTCCGCCGGCTGCTCCACTTCCCGCCCCTGGGCGTCGATGTAGGTGACGCCGGTGGCTTTGCGCTTGCTGTCGTCCAGGTTCACCCGCAGCACATGGGCGTTGGGCCGCAATTCGAAATTCGGCACCTGCCGCAGCGCCGGCAGGATGTTCACGTTGGGCGAGGCCTTGGAGTACATGTAGCACACGTAGCCGCTGCAGAAACCGCAGAAGTTGCATGGCCCCATCTGCGCCCCGTACGGGTTGGTGTACGAGCCGGAGGTGTTGGCCGAGGGCAGGTTGTAGGGCTTGTAGCCCAGGCTGGCCGCCGCCTTTTCGAACAGCCTGGCCGACACCACGTTTTTCTGCGAAGGCAGCGGGAACGGGCTGGAACGGTCTGGCGCATAGGGGTTGCCGCCCTTCCCTTCGCCAACGACCTGGCCGTTGACGGTCCAGGCCTGGCCAGAGGTACCGAACACCTTCTCGGCGAAGTCGAAGTGCGGTTCCAGTTCTTCGTAGCTGACCCCGAAGTCCTGGATAGTCATGTCTTCGGGGATGAACTTGCGCCCGTAGCGTTCTTCGTAGTGGCTGCGCATGCGCAGCTCCATAGGGTCTACCCGGAAGTGCACGCCCGACCAGTGCAGGCCTGCGCCACCTACACCTTTGCCCGGCAGGAAGGCACCGAGCTGGCGATTGGGCAGCGCCACGTCGTTCATGCCGTGGCGGATGGTGACGGTCTCTTTCGACACATCGACGAACAGCTTCTTGCGCACGCTGTAGGTCAGCTCGTCGATCACCTGCGGGTAGCTGCCTTCCGGGTAGGTGTCCTGCATCGGCCCCCGCTCCAGGGCCAGCACTTGCAGCCCCGCCTCGGTCAGTTCCTTGGCCATGATCGCGCCGGCCCAGCCGAAGCCCACGATCACCGCGTCCACTTTCTTCATCACGGTCGTCATGCCTCAGGCCCTCTCGCCACGGATCGAAACAGCGGGGAACGGGTAAGGCTCGTTGCGCTCGACCCAATCCATGAAATCGGCACGGGCGCCGGGGAAGCCGATCTGGGTCCAGCCGACCATGCCTTTGTTGCCGCCATGGATCGGGTCGCAGAAGAACCCTTCACGGGTGTTCTGCACCAGCAGGCTGAAGAACACCTTGGCTGGCACGGCGTCGAAAACCAGCTCTCCAGCCTCGACCTTGCTGAGAATGCGGTCTCGGGTAGCGCTATCTTGCGCAGCAAAAACTTGCCCGGAATTGGCCTTGCACCAGCCATCCACGGCGGCGATGCCCAGGCGGTAGATCTGTTGCGGGCTGAGTTGCAGCTGGTACCCCAGTTCGGGCGCGGCGTCGGCCTTGAAAGGGCCTTGCATGTACCACTGCGCGCCAGTTGCGTAGGGGGTGTTCATCTGCCGGTCGATGAATTCGGCAGCGCCGGCTTCAAGTGCGCCAGGGCCAAGTTCGTCGGCCGGGATGATGCGCGAGACGGCAGCCTGCACGAAGGCCCACTCCTCGGCAGTGAAGAAAGTCGGCTGGTAGTTCCCCGCTGACGGCGTGGCCGGCACTTTGGGCTCGTGTTGCGGGGCCGCAAGCAGCTGACTGGCACCCACGCCAAGCCCCGTGCTGGCCACGGTGACCACAGGGATCAAGGTCAAGGTCTTGCGCAGAAAGTCCCTGCGCGGGTTGTCTGGGGCATGCTCAGGCATTGCGAATCCTCATCGGCTGTGTGCGGCCTTGAAAAGCGCCATCTGATTTTCAATATGGGGGGGGGTCTTGATGGGTCATCAAGAAAACAGCCGGATAATCTAGCGCGTTCAGAAATGTTTTGAAACCGGTTTCAGGCTTGATTTCAAAGGGCTGGCGGGCTTTGCGGCCGACCTGCCTTGGCTGGCTACATGCGGTATTCGCCGCAAGACCGCACCTACAGGGCCGCGTTCAATTGATTGGGTCGGTACCACCTGCCCCAGTCCCCAACCTTGGGGACACGGTGCCCAACGGCCCCCCCTGCAATCGCCCTTGCAAGAGAATTGGATCCCTTGCCCTGCAAGGGCTGCAGCACATTTTTTCTGCCTTGGCACGCCTATTGCCGATCTCCTGCCAGACGCCCCAAGTCCATGGGCCCGTTTGCAGGAGGAAATGTCTCATGCACCGACCGATACCCCACCCGCTGGCATTGGCCATTTTCGCCGGCATGCTCCAACTCCCGGCGCAGGCTGCCTTGAACGCTGTCGATCCAGGCGCCTATGTTCCCGCCAACGGTGGCTTCCCAGCCTGGTACCAGGACAGTCACGGTCGTACCCTCGACCTGTGCCTGACAAAGGCGGTCAGCTCGCGTGTGCCTGGCGCACCCGGCGCACCTTCGTACATGTGCACGCTGCTGCCCACCCCCGGCGTGTTCGACGATACCCAACCCATCGTCTTCCCCACCAACTTCCCTGACGAGGCGTTCTGGTTCACCGCCGACGCCGCCATCGTCGACGCCACCCGCGGCATCGACCTCAGCTACGGCACCGCGATCGAAGCGGCATTTGCCGCCGAAGAACCGGTCGACGGCGACCAGGTCAGCTTCGCCCGGGTGCGTATCCGGGTCGACGTGCCAACCGCCGGCACCTACGTGGTCACTCACCCGTACGGCGTCGAAGTGTTCGACGTACCTGCGCCCGGGCGCCGGGCGATCAACATGACCCGCGACATCGGCATTGCCGGCGCAGGCGACTTCACCGGCGCCCTGAAAGGCGATGTCGGCCCGTTCCTGCGCAGTGTCAACGGCCCCTACACCGAAGGCAGCGAGCGCTTCATCGGCGACCCGAACCTGGAAGAACGGGTGACCGGCAGCCCCTTCAATACCAACTACGTGCGCATCGAAGGCCCCGGCGGCATCGACCTGCGCACCGAGCTGTTCGCGGTTTCGGGCAAGCTTTCCGAAGTGACCCTGCCAACCCCGCTGATGCCGCAACGCAGTACCTACTCGCGGCATACCGAGAACGGCGACCTGCGCGCCCAGCAGGACATCTTCGTGATGGCCCCGCCGCCACCGGCCAGCGTCACCCTGACCAGCCAGACACCCAACCTGAACCTCACCGAGGCCAACGGTACCGGTGCCTGGTACGCCCAGTCGGTGCTCGACCCGGCCGCCGGGACGATCCTGACGCTGACCGCCGACAACAGCGTGGCGATCCCTGCCAGCAGCCTGAGCACCGCCAATGTGCCGCTGACCGACCTGGTCGTTATCACCCAGGCCCAGTTCCGTCTGTCCACCGGCGAGCTGACCTTGGTGGCCAGCACCAGCGACGAAACCACGCCGCCAGTGCTCACCGCACACACCGGCAACGGCACGCTGATCGGCAACCTGAGCGGCACAGGTGCCGTGAAGACGCTGAGCACCAGCCTGTCGCCGATCCCGCCGGCCAAGGTGCAGGTCACCAGTACCAACGGCGGTAGCGACACCGAAGACGTGGTGCTGGTGCCATGAACAGACAAAGGCTCAGCCTTCAAGGAGGCAGCATGAACACTTGGTCGCGCCGTGCGCTGTTGGCCGCCGGTTTTTCCCTTACCGTTACCAGCGCCGCGTTTGCCGCGCTGTCCGATGTCGACCCGGGGCCCTACACCTTCGCCACCGGTGGCTATCCGATGTGGTACAAGGACAGCCTCGACCAGTCCCTGGAGCTGTGCCAGTCCCGTGCTACCAGTACGCGTGCGCCAGGCGCGCCGGGGGCACCGGCCTACATGTGTACCTTGTTGCCCGAGCCCGGCATCTATGACGATACCCTGCCGCTGGTGTTCCCGGACAACTGGCCGCCCGAGATGTTCTGGTTCCTGGCGGAAACCACCATTCCGCAGGTCGGCAACAGCGGCTATGAACTGGAGGTTTATGTAGCCGGGGTGGAGGCTGCCTTCGCCTCCGAAAACCCTGTCGATGGTGACCAGCAAAGCTTCGCCCGGATCCGCATCCGTGCTTCGGTTCCAAGTACCGGTACCTACACCATCACCCATCCCTACGGGGTGGAGACGGTCAACGTCACCACGGCGGGGCGTCGGGCGATCAACATCACCCGGGACATTGGCATTGGCGCACCAGGCAACTTCCGGGGAGCGCTGGCGGGGGCGATCGGCCCTTGGCTGAAGGGCGTTGGCGGGCCTTACACCGAGGTCAACCCCGATACCGGTACCGTCGAAACCTACATCGGCGACCCCAACATCACCGAAGCGGTGACCGGCAGCCCCTTCAACACCAACTTCGTGCGCATCGAAGGCCCCGCTGGCACCATCCAGACCAACACCTTCACTGTTTCAGGCAAGGTACTCGACCAACGGGCCCAGACCCCGGTCAGCCTGGAACGCGCCACCTATTCGCGCAACGCCACCGGCACCCGTACGGAAGTGTTCGCCAAGGCGCCCAGCGCAGCCAGCCTGTGCATGCGCAATGGCATTGCCCTGGTCGGCACCCCGCCTTCGCCGTGCCAGTACACCCTCACCGCCGACAACAACGGGCTGTTCTTCCACCAGCAGTTCGGCCAGGAAGCACCGCCTGCTGTGGTGGTGGTCACCGCCAGCGACAGCGCCGGCGGTACCCAGCCGACCGCGCTGTCGAGCAAGCTCACCGACGTGGTCAAGGTCGGCACCGCACGCTACGACTGGGCCAACAAGCGCCTGTTGATCGAGGCCAGTTCCAGTGACGAAGTGGCGGTCCCGGACCTGATCGCCCAAGGCTACGGTCGCCTGTCCAAGGCGGGCACGCTGCAGAGCCTGACCGTCAACGACGTGCCGCAGCCACCAGCCACCATCACGGTGAAGTCGGCACGCGGCGGCAGCGATGTCGAACCGGTAGTCGTGGTCGGCAACGCGCCGGTCGAGGCGGCCAACCAGCCGCCGCTGGCCCAGGCCGATACCGGCAGTACCAGCGTGGGCATCCCGATCACCCTCAACCTGCTGCAGAACGACAGCGACCCGGATGGCAACGTACCGCTGACCATCAGCGACCTTACCCAGCCCGGTACCGGTCTTGGCGGCGTGGTGATGAACGGCACCACCTCGGTCACCTACACCCCGCCAGCCGGGGCCACGCAACCCGTGGTGGCCACCTTCAGCTACCGGGCGGTGGACGCCAAGGGCCTGAAGTCGGAACCGGCCACGGTCACCATCAACGTGGCGCCCAACCAGGCCCCGACCGCCAACCCGGAAACGGTCGCCACCCTGGGCGTGCCTTTGACCATCAACGTGCTGGCCAACGACACCGATCCGGAAGGCAACGTACCGCTGAGCGTTGCTGCCGTCACCCAGCCGGCTGCCGGCCGGGGCACCGTCAGTACCGACGGCACCACGGTGACCTACACCCCACCGGCCACGGTGACCACGGCCTTCACCACTACCTTCACCTACCAGGCTCGTGACTCGCTGGGGGCCCTGTCCAACGCCGGCACCGTCACCGTCAACGTATCGCCACGGCCCGCCGCCGAAACCTTCACGGTCACGACCGCCACGGTCACGGCACGCTCCAACAACCGTTACAACTGGGACCTCAGCGGTACCTCGTCGGTCACCACCGGCAATACCGTCACCGTGCGGGTAACCACCACTACCGGCGTGCAGACCCTTGGCACCGCCACGGTGGCGCTGACCGGCCGCTGGCGCCTGGCGGTGAGCAACAGCACCACGATCATCCCGACTGCGACACCGACGGCGACGATCACCACCAGCCAGGGCACCACACGCACCGTCAACGTAACCGTGCAGTAAAGGCCGGAGGTTGCAATGAGACGCCTGTACTCCCTGCTGCTCGGCCTGGCTGTGGTGGGCCAGGCCTGCTGGGCCGAGGACCTGCTGGACAATGCCGACCTCGCACCCGGCATCGACCTCGGCGAACCGGTGATCATCCGCCTGCTGCCGGCCAGCGCCGGCCAGGCTGCGGTGATCGAGCAGCAAGGCGCGGGCAACCGCGCCGCCCTCGACCAGAACGGCCAGGCCCTGTTGGGCCGCATCGTCCAGGCCGGTGGCGCGCAGGAAGCGTACATCTTGCAGGAAGGCAGTGACCTGATGGCCCTCATCAGCCAACAGGGGAATGGCAACAGCGCGTCGATCCGCCAGACCGGCAGCAGCAACAGTGCGGCCATCGAGCAGATCGGCAACGACAACAGCGCCAGCATCGTGCAGTCCGGCACAAGCCTGAACAGCTCCGTGACCCAGGCCGGCAATGGCCAGCACGTGCAGATCACCCAATACCGATAGACCTGGAGGCACCCCCATGTACAAGCTCGCTCCGTTAAGTGCCGCTATCGTCCTGGCCCTCGCAGGTCAGGCCATGGCTGCTGACAGCACCTCGTCCCAGACCCAGGATGGCAAGGAAAACATTGCTGAAGTCAGCCAGTCCCTGGCGCCATTCGCTTCGGCTACCCAGACCCAGACCGGCAAGGGCAACAACCACCTGGCGGTGCAATCGGATAGCACCAGCGATATCCAGCAGAGCGCCAACGGCCAATACAACGCAGCCTACGCCGACCAGCTGTTCGAGAACGGCAGCCAGGTGACCCAGCACGCAAGCGGCAGCTACAACGATGCCTTCGCCAGCCAGTCACTGGGCTTGGGCAACCAGTCGCTGCAAACCCAGCAGGGCGCGCAAAACGCCTCGACCGTATGGCAGGAAAGCCAGGAAGGCAGCAAGGCCACTACCTGGCAATCCGGCCAGCGCAACGAAGCTTTCATCGAGCAGATCTTTGGTGGCAGCAACAACCGCAGCAGCATCAACCAGACCGGCCAGGAAAACTACGCCGCCGCCGAGCACCTGAGCTACGTCGATGGTGATATCCAGGTCTACCAGGACGGCACGGGCAACTGGGCGTATGGCGACCAGCGCGACGGCACCGGCGGCACCATCGGCATTGGCCAGTACGGTGGCGGCAACTCGGTGGAAGTGTGGCAGGACAACCAGACCGCCAGCCAGGCATCAGTGACCCAGTCCGGCCAAATGAACGAAGGCTATATCGACCAGAGCTTCGGCATGAACAACAAGGTCAGCCTGTCGCAACAGGGCACGGCCAACGCCAGCTGGTCGGACCAGTTCGAGACCAGCAACTCCACCACCACCATCACCCAGACTGGTAGCAACAACGTGCATTTCACCTACCAGAACGGTGAAAACCTCAACCTGACCATCAACACCAAGGGCACTGGCAACAGCGTTACCGCCAGCAACTGGAAAGGCGCCAAGATGGGCGGCCAGTTCGGTACCAACCAGACTGCCACCATCAACCAGAATGGCAATGGCAACGGCGCCAACCTGACCCAGAACGGTGACAACCAGCTGGCCACGCTGACCCAGAAAGGCACCGGCAACCAGATGGAGACCAAGCAGGCCGACATGAACAACGAGCTGTACTTCGAACAGAACGGCACCGACAACATCCTGATCGCCGACCAGCGTGGCACCGACAACTATGCCTACGGCAACAGCCAAGGCAACGGCAACGTCATCAACCTGGACCAGTCCGGCTACAGCAACCAGAGCTACACCAACCAGCTGTACGGTAGCGGCAACGAAACCAACATCAAGCAGGTTGACAGCTACAACATTGCCTACGTGACCCAGGGAGGCCAGGGCAACAAGGCGTATGTCGACCAGAGCGGTGTGACCCAGACCGCGACCATCAGCCAGCTGGGCAGCGCGAACGTGGCCACTGTGACCCAGCAGTAGATCGCTCCCCCCTTGAACCGCGGTGCTCCTCTCCCTGGTGCCGCGGTTCCTTTTTATTCCTGTCAGAACTTCTTTTCTTGCCGACCTTTTCGCGGGCACGCCCGCTCCCACAGGTGCTCCACCGCCGTCAAAGCCTGCGCCAACCCTGTGTGCGGGCATGCCCGCGAATAGGCCAAGCCTGCCAAGCGCATTACAATGGTCCACACCCCAACCGATGCCTGCCCCATGATCCAGTCCGACCTCGACCTGTTCGGCACCCAGCCGCAACGCCTGGCCAGCCACACCGTGCTGCTGCCCGGCTTCGCCCTGGCCGAGATCGAGGCCCTGCTCGATGCCCTGCGCCCGGTGCTGCGTGCCGCGCCGTTCCGGCACATGCACACCCCGGGCGGCCTGCGCATGGCGGTAGGGCTGACCAACTGCGGCACGCTGGGTTGGGTCAGTGACGAACACGGCTACCGCTACAGCCCCTGCGACCCGCTCAGCGGCAAACCTTGGCCCGCCCTGCCCCCCGTGTTGCGCGAACTGGCCGCCCGCGCTGCGAGCATGGCCGGGTTCGACGGTTTCGTACCGGATGCCTGCCTGGTCAACCATTACCTGCCGGGCACCCGCCTGAGCCTGCACCAGGACCGCGACGAGCGGGACTTCGGCCAGCCGATCGTGTCGGTGTCGCTGGGCTTGCCGGCGGTGTTCCTGTTCGGTGGCCTGCAGCGCACCGACAAGACCCAGCGCATCCCGCTGAGCCACGGCGATGTGCTGGTCTGGGGTGGCGAGGACCGCCTGCGCTTTCACGGCGTGCTCCCGATCAAGCCTGGCGTGCATCCGCGCCTCGGTGAACGGCGGATCAACCTGACCTTGCGCAAGGCCGGTGGCTGAAGCGGCCAACGGCCCATAACCGGCGCAAACAGGATGAACGCGCATGAAACAGGTTGAACATCTTGGCCTGGCAAGCTTCAAACGATATGCCATGCCCTGTTCAGCCTGGAGCCCGCCATGCCCTACCAGCCCTGTTACCCGCCCTCTCAAAGCGGAGCCGCGCGCCTATGAAAATGCCCTGCCGCGCGCCCAATGCCTCACTACAGCTCGATTACGTACGCGACACCCTGTTCGGCCCGGTGGCGCAAAGCGTGGAGTGCCAGTGCCAACTCGCCGCCCTCGACCTGCAAGGCCGCCCCGGCCTGCGCCTGCACATTTGCCCGCCCCTGCCCGACAAGGTCGACCGCGCCCACAGCGTGGCCTTCGTCTGGGACGGGCGCAGTTACCACGGAGTGGTCCGCGACCAGGGCAAGTGCGGTGATGGCGGCCTGAACCTGCTGCTGGAACTGCTGTAAGACGATCAACGGCGATCAACCCGGCTGAACCCACCGGGCGCGTCACGTCTCGATAGCAAAAGGGCCCATGCCTGCCGGAGAACGCGGAGAACGTCAATGAACAGTCCGTTGCTCAAGCTCTTCACTCACCCCGCCGACGCCTGGCTGGAAATCCGCCGGGCCGAGGAAGACCACCCGCAGCAATATCTGCCGCGCCTGTTGGCCGTGGCACTAATCCCCGCTGTGTGCCTGTTCGTCGGCACGACCACCTTCGGCTGGAGCCTGGCGGCCGAGGAACGGGTGCGCCTGAGCATGACCAGCGCCGCCCAACTGGCGGGCTTGCTCTACGCCACAACGGTCGTCGGGGTAATGTTGATGGGCACGATGATCCGCTGGATGTCGCGCGGTTTCGATGCACAGCCCAGCCTCAACCAGTGCATCGGCTTTGCCGCCTACTGCGCCACACCATGGTTCTTTGCCGGGGTGGTCGGCCTGCTACCGATCCGCTGGCTGGCGCTGGCGGCACTGCTGGCTGCCTCGGCGTATGCCAGCGTGTTGCTGTATGGCGGATTGCAGACCTTCCTGCGGCTGAAGAAGGAACAGGCCATGCTGTTCGCGACCTGCGTGTGGGGGGTGGGGTTACTGCTGCTGGTCACCATCCTGGTGGCGATGATCCTGTTCTGGTTCAACGGCCTGATGCCGGAATATGTGCGCCCGGCCAGCGTGGGCTGACCGGGGCGCGGCAGGCGCCTCAGGCAATCGCCTTGAGTGTCGCCGGGTGGCTGTCACGCAGCGCGTGCAGCTGCCCCACCAGGTTGACCAGGTCACGGCAACTGTTGAGGCTTTGCAGGGGGACCCCGCTCAGGGTCACGCCCTCGTCGAGGCTCTGGCCCTGACCCAGGCGTATGGTCAGGTTGGCGCCATCCGTGCAGCTGACTTCGCAACGGTCGGGCAGGCAGGCCTGCTCGATCATCTGCCGCATTTCTAGCATCGAAACTCCTATCAACGACATGGTACGACCCTCTCTTTGGGATGGCCTGTTGTGTGAGTACGCCTTTGTCGGGCGAGGTGCCAATTGATATTGCGCATGCCCGGGCAGGCGCTCATGCGCCTGGGCAATGATCATGCAGGGAATCCTCTAGCACCTTAGTGGAAGATTGCCTGCGCGGGCTGCGCGTTCGAACGCAATGGCAGACTTAGCGACGAGCGGTCCCGGCAGGCCCCAGCGATGCCCAAAGGTGCTGTGCCGCATAGGCTCGCCACGGTCGCCATGCAAGGGCTCGTTGCGCAAGTTGGGCGTCCTTGCCTTCGAGCAGGCGCAACGCCTTGATCAACGCCACATCGCCCAGCGGCAAGGCATCGGCCGCGCCGGCCTGGCGCAATGCCAGGTAGTGCGCACTCCAGGGGCCGATACCCTTGAGCTGGCACAGGTTGCGCAGCAATTCATCCAGAACCTGCCCGCGGCGCAGCAACCTGGGCTCGGCGAGCAATGCATTGGCCAGCGTGCCCAGGGTGGCGGAGCGCGCTCGCGGCATGCCCATGCCATCGAATTTCGCAGCTGCCAATACCGGCAACGCCGGGAATACGTGGCTCAGGCCAGGTGCGGGCCAGCGCAAGGGCACGCCGTGGCGTTGCACCAGGCGGCCGGCCAGGGTCATGGCCCCGGCCACACTGACTTGCTGGCCCAGCACAGTGCGCATGGCCTGTTCGCAGGCGTCCCAGCCTTGTGGCACGCGCAGGCCTGGGCGCTCCTGTAGCAGGCGGGCCATCAGCGGATCGCGGGACAGTTCGGCATTGATGCGCGCGGGGTCGGCATCGAGGTCGAAGACCCGCCTCAGCCTGGCGATCAGGCCGGGTAGCGCGTGGGCCGGGACGCCTTCAAGGCGGACCCGCAGGTACTGGCTGCCCGAAGGTTTGGCGTGCAAGACGGCGTGGCGGCCGGCAATTACCAGGGTACGGCGGTAGGTGCCGTCGAGGCAGGTCTCGATGCCGGGGATGCAGCGGGCAGCGAGGAAGGCCAGGGTCGAGGGCCAGTGGTAAGGGGCACGGTAGCGCAGCCACAAGGTGTGGTGGCCGGGGGTGGGCAATGATCGACGTACGGCGTGCAGAGGGGTGAGCTTTGGCATGGCTGCATCATGCCAGCAAATGTAATAGCTGTACCGGCCCTATCGCCGGCAAGCCAGCTCCCACAGGTACAGCGTTGCTCTCGAGATTGTCGCTGTACCTGTGGGAGCTGGCTTGCCGGCGATAAGGCCGGACAATCCATTCAATCAGCCAGAATCAATGCGCCGCACCGTTCCGCGCTTACTGCATCTGCCCGAACCGCCCGGCATGGAAGTCGTCGAACGACTCGGCAATTTCCGCCTGGCTGTTCATCACGAAAGGGCCATAGCCCACGATCGGCTCGTCGATCGGCTCACCGCTTAGCAGCAGCAAGCTGGCACCTTCCAGCGCTTCGACCGCGACGTCCTCGCCGCCCCGGTCAAACAGCACCAGGCTGGATGGGCCGGCTTCTCGCTCGCCGTTGATCCGCACGTTGCCGCGCAACACCACCAGCGCCGCATTGCGCCCGGCGGCAACCGGCAGTTGCAAGGCTGCACCGGCATTCAGGCGCAGGTCCCAGACATCCATCGCAGTAAAGGTCCGCGCCGGCCCCGAATGCCCAAGATAGTCACCGGCAATCACTCGCAGGCTGCCGCCCTCGCCGTCCAGCGTCACCACCGGGATGTCCTTGGCCAGCAGCGTCTGGTAGCCGGCCGCTGCGCGCTTGTCCCGCGCCGGCAGGTTGACCCACAGCTGTACCATCTCCAGCGTACCGCCAGTACGGGCGAAACCTGGCGAATGGAACTCTTCGTGGATGATGCCATTGGCAGCAGTCATCCACTGCACGTCGCCAGGGCCGATCAAGCCGCCAGCGCCGGTGGAGTCACGGTGTTCCAGTTCGCCCTGGTAGACGATGGTCACGGTCTCGAAGCCGCGGTGCGGGTGCTGGCCAACGCCGCGCCGCGCACTGGTCGGGGTGAAGTCATGAGGGCCGGCATAGTCCAGCAGCAGGAACGGGCTGATCTTGCTGGCCAGGTTGTCGTAGGTGAACAGGCTGCGCACCGGGAAACCATCACCTACCCAGTGGGCGTGGGGGCTGCGGTGAATACCCAGAATCGTTTTCATGAGAAGGCTCCTCTCTTGGTTGAGATAACCTTACCAGTGAGACCAATCAGGCAATAGCCGGCTAAAATGGCATGCATCGTCTCATTTAAAGGACAATCCACAGCCAGCTGTCTGGAAAAACTATCCCGCCGGCCCCTGCAGCAGGAAGGCCTGCACTTGTTCGGCGCACGCCTCAGGATGCTCTTGCATGAAGCAGTGCCCACCTGCAACCTGCCTGCCGCTGACCTTAGGGTTGAGTGCCACCAGGCGATTCACCGAATGCGGTACGAAGGGGTAGGTGTGCTCGCCGTACAGCACCCGCGTGGGCGTACGGATTGCCGCCAGGCTCGCCCACATGCGCTTGGGGAACGAACTGAATATTTCCACTTCGCGGCTGGGCCGGCACTTGAGCACCACCGCTTCGCCACAGTCGCCAATGGCATGCTCCACGTAGGCCCGCAGCGCCGCATCGGTCCACCCCTTGAAGATACCCCGCCCATGCAGCGAAGCCAGGGCTGCCTCGCGGTCGGGCCAGTGGCTGCGACGGCTGGCAGCCTTGCGCGCCAGGGCATGGCGCTGGTGCAAGCCGACCAGGGCTGCCATCCCCATCACGCCCAGCATGCGCCGGCTGAACAGTACCGGGTCGAGCAGAACGGCACGCGCGAACAGTTGCGGTTCACTGGCCAGGATCAGGCCGGTGAGCACGCCACCGAAGCTGTGCCCGACGGCAAAGCGCGGTACCTCACCATACTCGCCTCGCCCGGCTGCAAAAGCCTCCACCGCCAACGCAGCGGTCCGGTTCCAGCCACGGAACACCCCGCCATGGTCGCTGTCACCATGGCCCTGGACATCGCTGAGCCACAGGTCGAAATGTTCGCCCAGGCGCATCAGCAATGGCTGGTAGGTAAGGCAGCAGAAGCCGTTGCCGTGCAGAAAATGCAGCAGCGGCTTGCCACTGGCCGGGGTTCGCCAGCCACGCAGGGTGAAGCCTTCGGCGCATTCGTGGGACCAGGGGATCAACTGCATCGGCTTACTGTACTCGCGGGGTCAGGAAAACGCTGATTCTACAAACAGCAGCGGGTACAGTGAAATCACCAGCAACAAGGCCATCAGGACATTGAACAGCATCAGCCAGCGCGGGTTCTGCAACAAGTTGCGCAGGGCGCTGCCGAACATCACCCACACCCCGACGCTCGGCAGGTTGACCAGGGCGAACAAGGCGGCAATGACAATGACGTTGGTCACATAGCCCTGCGCCGGCGTGTAGGTGGTGATTGCCCCGACTGCCATCACCCAGGCCTTGGGGTTGACCCACTGGAATGCCGCTGCTCCCCAGAAGCCCAGCGGTTTGCGGGCACTGGACGAAGCTGTGCCAACCGGCCCGGAGGTGGCGATCTTCCAGGCCAGGTACAGCAGGTAGGCGGCACCGGTGTAACGCAATACCGTATACAGCGCCGGCCAGGCTTTGAACACCTCGCCCAAGCCCAGGCCGACAGCCAGCACCATCACCATGAAACCGACACTGATGCCCAGGGCGTGGGGGATCGAGCGACGCACACCGAAATTCACCCCAGAGGCAAGCAGCATGGTGTTGTTGGGGCCAGGAGTAATGGAAGACACGAAGGCGAACAGCACGAAGGCGGTCAGCAGGTCGGCAGAGGCAAGCATGGCAGGCAATCCACTTTTTTTATGGGTGCTGTCACACTAACGGAGTCGCTCTCCTCTGCGACCGATACAGTTTCACTAAATTGTGTAGATACACATCGCTGTACCGCTACTATCAGATCAAGGAAGCCGTCCCATGAGCCTCACCATCCGTCCTGCCGTTCGCGCCGACGCCGAGCAGATACTTGCCTTCATCACCGAACTGGCAGAGTACGAACGCGCCCGCCACGAGGTAATCGCGAGCGTTGCCGATATCGAGCACAGCCTTTTTGGCGAGGGCAGCACCGTGCATAGCCTGATGTGCGAGCGCGATGGCCGGGCAATCGGCTTTGCCGTGTATTTCTACAGCTACTCGACCTGGCTCGGGCGCAACGGCATCTACCTGGAAGACCTGTACATAACGCCCGAGCAGCGCGGCGACGGTGCCGGGCGGCAATTGCTGCGGCACATTGCCCGCGAAGCGGTGGCGAATGATTGCGGGCGGCTGGAATGGAGCGTGCTGGACTGGAACGAGCCGGCTATCGGCTTCTATCAGAAGCTGGGGGCCGAAGCGCAGGATGAGTGGGTGCGCTACCGGTTGGATGGCGAGAAGCTGGCGGCGTTTGCCCGGGGCTGACCGGGTGGATGCTCACGGCATAGACCACTACAGGCCGAACCGGCTTACATGAGGGCTTGAGTGTGCATGCCTTGAGCTTTTCAGCACCTGTGAGATCGAGCGCCGCGCGGGCGGCGCTCGATCTCCCAGGCACTGCAAAACCAAAGCCCTACCATCAGGGCAATTGACGGCAGCCCCGCCCCATGGTCTCCTTATGCCTCGCGTTCAGGTGCCCCCGATGGGGGTGAAACGGGAAACCGGTGCGTCACAGGCCCTCCAGCAGGGCCGGACAAGGCCGGTGCTGCCCCCGCAACGGTAAGCGAGCGAAGCGTCTGTACCACTGTGCCTGATCCCCGGCATGGGAAGGTGACGCTTTCCAGGAGCCTGGCTCCTCCTCGCAAGCCCGGAGACCGGCCTGGCGTTCATGAACACCCCGCGGTGGGCGGGCGCTGTTGCATTCCCCTGGGCTGCCACGCTCGGGGCTGCCGCGCTTGCCCGTTGCCCACAAAAAGCAGAGGAACGCGTCATGCCCGTCACCAGCGCCAAACAACACAGCATTACCACCCCCGTCACCCTCAGCCAGCGTGTCGTCATCGCCATCGGCGCCAGCCTGCTGGGCCTGTGCCTGGTGTACTTCGCCGGCTTTTCGCACATCGAGGCCGTGCACAACGCCGCCCACGACACGCGCCACAGCGCCGCATTCCCCTGCCACTGAGTACGCCCGATGATCACACGCATTGCCCGCACCGCGGGCTTCAGCGGGTTGCTGGCGGCCTTGCTGCTGACCCTGCTGCAGAGCTTTTGGGTCGCCCCTCTGATTCTCGAAGCAGAAACCTACGAATCCTCGGCCCCCGTCGCCGAGCACGAGCATGCTGGCGAAGTGGCAGCGCATGAACACAGCGCCGAAGCCTGGGCACCTGAGGACGGCTGGCAGCGAGTGCTGTCCACCACCGGCGGCAACCTGGTGGTCGCGGTCGGCTTCGCCCTGATTCTCACCGCCCTGTACAGCCTGCGTGAACCCAAGCGAGCCGGCACCGGCGCACTCTGGGGCCTGGCCGGCTTCGCCGTGTTCTGCCTGGCCCCGACCCTGGGCCTGCCGCCGGAACTGCCAGGTACTGCCGCAGCCGACCTGGGGCAACGCCAGGCTTGGTGGATCGGCACCGCCAGTGCCACCGCGCTGGGCCTGGCCCTGCTGGTGTTCGCTCGCCACTGGTTGCTGAAGGCGCTGGGCGCCGTGCTGCTGGTCATTCCCCATGTGATCGGTGCGCCGCAACCCGAGGTGCACGAGAGCCTGGCCCCCGCCGCCTTGGAAACCCAGTTCAAAGTGGCCTCCTGGCTGACCAACGCCGCATTCTGGCTGGCCCTGGGCCTGCTCAGCGCCTGGCTGTTCCGGCGCTCCAGCCAGGCCTGATGCCTGCCTTCTACGCCGGTTTCGGCTGTCGTCGGGGTTGCCCGGCGGATACGCTGGAAATCTTGCTACGCCAGGCCCTGGCCACCCAGGGCCTGGCGTTGGCCGACCTGCAAGGCATCGCCAGCATCAGCCTGAAGGCCGACGAGCCCGGCTTGCAGCAACTGGCCGAACGCCTCGGCCTGTCTTTGGTGTTGTACGATACCGCGCAGTTGCAACCCTACGAACCCCGACTCAGCCACCGTTCCGCCGCTGCCCATGCCCACTGCGGCTGCTGGGGCGTGGCGGAGAGTGCGGCACTGGCCCTGGCCAGCCAGCGGGTTGGCACCGCCAGGTTGCTGCTGACACGCCAGGTACTGGGCCCGGCTACCCTCGCCCTGGCCTGTTGAACGTTTCCCCTCTTTCCTGCAAGGACTTACCATGACGGTCTACTTCATCGGCGCCGGCCCCGGCGACCCGGAACTGATCACGGTCAAGGGCCAACGGCTGATCCGTCAGTGCCCGGTGATCATCTATGCCGGCTCGCTGGTGCCGGCCGCCGTGCTCGAGGGCCACCAGGCCGAGACCGTGATCAACAGTGCCGAACTGCACCTGGAACAGATCATTGCCGCCATGCGCAGTGCGCATGAGCAAGGCCAGGATGTGGCTCGGGTACACAGTGGCGACCCCAGCCTGTACGGCGCCATCGGCGAGCAGATCCGCCATCTGCAAGCGCTGGGCATCGATTACCAGATCATCCCCGGGGTCACCGCTACAGCGGCCAGCGCCGCCCTGCTCGGCTGCGAACTGACCCTGCCCCAAGTAGCTCAGACCGTTATCCTCACCCGCTATGGTGACAGCTCGCCGATGCCGCCCGGCGAGCAGCTGGGCGACCTGGCGCGCCATGGCAGCACCCTGGCGATTCACCTGGGGGTCAAGCACCTGTCGCGTATCGTCGAAGAACTGCTGCCGCACTACGGCACGCACTGCCCGGTGGCGGTGGTGCACCGTGCCACCTGGCCGGACCAGGACTGGGTGCGCGGTACCCTCGGCGATATTGTGGAACGCGTCGCGGCCAAGGATTTCCGGCGCACGGCGCTGATCCTTGTGGGCCATGTGCTGGGCGACACACCGTTTGCCGAATCGGCCTTGTATCGCGCCGGGCACGCCCACCTGTATCGCCCTGGCGACTGAGCATTGCCAGGTTCGCCGCAGGCGTAGCAGACTCCGGTTTCCCGCCTGCAAACAGGAGTCATGCCCATGCTGGACCTACGCCCAAACTGCGAGTGCTGCGATACCGACCTGCCGGGTGACAGCCCCGATGCGCTGATCTGCTCCTTCGAATGCACCTTCTGCCGCACCTGCACCGAAAACCGTTTCCAGGGCCGCTGCCCGAACTGCACCGGCCAGTTGGTGGCACGCCCGACACGGGTCGGCCAGGCACTGGCCAACAACCCCGCCTCAACCCAGCGCGTGAGCAAATCACACTCCGCCTGCGCATGACGACTACAAAAAACAGGCATCGCCGCTTTGCCAGGGTGAAGTCTTTCCCTCTTTTTGTAGGACTTTTCAACAACAAGCACGTGGACTTTCAACACTTCTATACTCGGCATTACCAAATTTCGGGAATGGTCGTATCGTGCAGCGCTTCCGATAACCCCACTTGCAGACGTATTCCAGAGTGATCCAGGAAGCGGACCACATCCTGACAGGAGTTTTCTTCATGACTACCGTGCTGATCGTCGACGACCACCCCATCGTCCGGCTGTCCTTGCGCATGTTGCTCGACCGCGAGCGCTTCCGTGTTGTCGGCGAGGTCGGCAATGGCAGCGAGGTGTCGCAGGTGGCCCGCGACCTGCGACCGGATGTGGTAATTCTCGACATCGGCCTGCCCGGCCTGGATGGCATGGAAGTGATAAAGCGCCTGCAATGCCTGGAGCCGGCGCCCAAGATCATGGTGCTGACCGGCCAGGCCACCGACCTGTATGTGCGGCGCTGCCTGGATGCTGGTATCGGCGCTTTTGTCACCAAGGAAGAAGACCACGAGGCGTTGCTGTTTGCCCTTAAAGCGCTGGTCAAGGGCTACTCGACCTTCCCGCAGATGTCGGTCAACAGCAACTCGCTGGAAAGCGAGCCAGTGCGCCTGTCCAGCCTGTCCAACCGGGAAATGGAGGTGCTGCGGCGCCTGGCGCGCGGCGAGAACAACAAGAATATCGGCACCTGCATGAACCTCAGCGCCAAGACCATAAGCACCTACCGGGGCCGCATCATGGAAAAGCTCAAGACCGAATCACTGGTTGAAATGGTCGACCTGGCCAAGCGCAACAGCGTCTACTGAGCGCTCGATGACAATGAAGCGCCTGCTGGCAAGCGCCCTACTGGTCATCGGCCTGGCCGGTTCCGGCGCGCTGCTGGCAAACAGCGAACCTCGCCAGTTGCTGGCACGCTCGGTCAGCGCCGCGGCCCCGCTTGCGCTGTCCAGCGAAGAGCGTCATTGGCTACAGCAACGCCAGCACCTGGTACTTGGCAGTTCGCGCCCCGACTATCCACCGCTGGAGATCAATGTCAGTCAGCACGACTACGAAGGCCTCAGCGCCGATTACGCTGGCATCATCGCAGAGCAGCTGGGTACCACCATCGAAGTACGACGCTACGACAGCCGCCACGAAGCCATCGCTGCGCTACGCGACGGCCGTATCGACCTGCTGGGCAGCTCCAACGCCTTCGAGGCAGCGGATGCCCAGCTCAGCCTCAGTTCAAGCTACGCCGACGATCTGCCAGTCATCGTCACACGCGAGGGGCGCAGCCTGAAGAACACCCCCGACCTCGCCGGCCTGCGCCTGGCCATGGTCGATCATTACCTGCCGGCCAGCAGCGTCCGCAGCCTGTACCCCAAGGCGCAATTGAGCCTGTATCGCTCGACCCTGGCCGGGTTGGCCGCCGTCGAACTGGGCGAGGCCGACGCCTACCTGGGCGATGCCATCAGTACCGACTTCGCGATTGGCAAGAGTTACCAGGGCACACTGAAGATCGACCACTTCTGTCAGGTTGCCCCTGGCGCGTTTGCCTTTGCCATGGCCAGTGACAACCCGCGCCTGCAACAGTTGGTCAACAAGGCGCTGGCGCGTATCAGCGAAAGCGAACGCCTGAATATCCTGCGCCGCTGGAGCAGTGGCAACACCAGCCTGCTGCTGCAGCGCCACCTCACCGCCCTGACCGCCGAAGAAGAAGCCTGGATAGCTGCCAACCCCAACGTCAGCGTGCTGGTCAACACTTCGCTGGCGCCACTGACCTTCAACGACACCAAGCACCGCCCCAGCGGCATCACCCTCGAGCTGCTCAAGCAGATCTCGCTGCGCACGGGGCTGCATTTCAAGCCGGTCGAAAGCCCGTCGGCGCAAGCAATGATCGAGCGCCTGGCGCGCGGGGATGCGCAGATGATCGGCGCATTGGGTTACAGCACAGACCGTTCGAAACAACTGCGCTATACCCGCCCCTACCTGGTCAGCCCGCGGGTGCTGGTCACCCGTGGCGACAATGCATCACCGCCGCAGGCCATGGCGCTGGATGGCATGCGCATCGCCCTGGTACGCGGTTCGCCGCAACGGGCCGTGCTGCAACAACGCTACCCGCAGGCCAGGATGGTCGAGGTGGACAACCCGCTCGGCCTGATGGAGGCCGTGGCCAACGGTGCCGCCGACGTCGCCCTGAGCAGCCATATCAATGCCGCCTACTACATCAGCCATGTGTTCAAGGACCGCCTGCGCATTGCCAGCGTGCTCGACGACGACCCGGCCATCGCCGCCTTCGCCGTGGCCGCGGACCAGCCACAGCTGCAGGCAATCCTCGACAAGGCGCTGCTGAGCATTCCACCCGAAGAGCTGGACCAGCTGATCAACCGCTGGCGCACCACCACCCTGGTCAGTGACAGCCCCTGGCGCGACTACCGCACGCTGGCCTTGCAAGTGCTGGTGCTGTCGGCCTTGCTGCTGGCCGGGGTGGTGTTCTGGAACAGCTACCTGCGCAAGCTGATCAATCAGCGCACCGAGGCCCAGCATGCCCTGCAAGCGCAACTTGCGCTTAGCCGCGGCCTGCTTGAACAGCTGCGCCAGGCCAAGGACGACGCCGAACAGGCCAGCCAGACCAAAAGCACCTTCCTGGCCACCATGAGCCATGAAATCCGTACCCCGATGAATGCCGTGATCGGCCTGCTGGAGTTGGCCCTGGAAGACAGCCGCGGCGGCCGCTGCGACACCCAGACCCTGCAGACCGCCCACGATTCGGCCATTGGCCTGCTTGAGCTGATCGGCGATATTCTCGACATTTCCCGTATCGAATCCGGGCATATCACCCTGCAACCAGTGCCCACCAACCTGGTAGAACTGGTACGCGCCACCGTGCGGGTGTTCGAAGGCAATGCAAGGGCCAAAGGCCTGCACCTGCACAGCGAACTGCCCGCCGCGCCGGTGTGGGTGCTGGCTGATCCGCTGCGCCTCAAGCAGGTCTTGTCCAACCTTATCAGCAATGCCATCAAGTTCACCGACAGCGGTGAAGTCCAGGCCAGCCTGCTACTGCCCTCGCCAACCGACACTGACAGCCTGGCAGTGGAGCTGAGTGTGCGAGACACCGGCATCGGCATCAGCCCTGCCGACCAGGCCCGGCTGTTCAATACCTTCGTCCAGGCCGACGGCCCCCGGGCACGCCAGGGCGCCGGCCTGGGACTGGTCATCAGCCGCACGCTGGCCGAGTTGATGGGCGGTACCTTGAACTTGCAGAGCGTCGAAGGCCTTGGCACCAAGGTGCAGGTCAGCCTGCAGCTGCCCGCCTGCGCTGCACCGGTGCAGGCCGACCAGCACGACCCTGTGCTGGAAACAAGCAGCGGCCCTTTGAACATACTGGTGGTCGACGACTACCCCGCCAACCTGCTGCTGCTGGAGCGGCAACTGCATACCCTGGGGCATCGGGTCACGCTGGCGGAAAACGGGGAAATCGCGCTGGCACGCTGGCAGGCTGCGCGCTTTGACCTGGTAATCACCGACTGCAGCATGCCGGTCATGGACGGCCACGAACTGACCCGCCGTATCCGCAGCCTGGAGGGCGAACGCGGCCTGGCGGCATGCTGCATTCTCGGCGTCACCGCCAACGCCCAGGCCGAGGAGCGTGCCCGCTGCCTGGCCAGCGGCATGGACGAATGCCTGTTCAAACCCATCGGCCTGCGTACGCTCAAGACCCACCTGCCCCACGCCCACCACCGGCAGCAGCCGACAGCACGGCGCCCCAGCGGGTTCAACCTTGGCGAACTGCGCCACCTGACCCAGGACGACGAACAACTGACGCGGAACTTGCTGCAGCAGTTGTCACAAAGCGTCAGCGAAGACCTGGCCACCTTGCGGGCGTTGCCAGCAGACGCCCCCGGCGAAACTTTGCGCGCCTTGGCTCACCGGATCAAAGGTGGGGCGAAGATGCTCAAGGTACGCACGCTGGTCAAGGATTGCGAAGCCATCGAGCAGGCCCACGACCAAGGCCTGCCGACGGTTGACCTTCGCCTGCAACTACAGGCCAGCCTGGAGACCCTGCTGGACGAGCTGGGCGATGTGCTCAGTGCAATTGCAGCGTCGAACTGATCTGGCTGATAGCGTTTACCACGTGCCGTGAACCCTGCTGGATTTCCATGATCACCGTACCGGCTTCGTTGGCCAGCGCCACACCATGGCCGGTACGCTTCAGGCTCGACTGCATGCTGGCCACGGCCAACAGCGACAGGTCGTGGTTCTGCCGCACCACGTCGACGATTTCCAGGGTAGCCTTGCTGGTGCGCGCCGCCAGGCTGCGCACCTCGTCGGCCACCACGGCAAAACCGCGCCCGTGCTCGCCGGCGCGGGCCGCCTCGATGGCTGCGTTCAAAGCCAACAGGTTGGTCTGGTCGGCAATGCCACGGATGGTCAGCACTATCTGCCCGATCACATCCGACTGCTTGCTCACCGCATCGATACTGCGTGCCGCGTCGTTGAGTTCATGGGAAATCTGCTCGATCACCTGTACCGCCTGCTGTACTACCTCGGTGCCCTTGCGCGCGCAGGCATCGGTCTGTACCGAACTGGCATGGGCAGCATCGGCCGCGCTTTGCTGGGTGCTGACCTGGCGGGTGATGTCGCTGGCGAACTTCACTACCTTGTACAAGCGGCCCTTGCTGTCGAAGATCGGGTTGTAGGAGGCCTCCAGGTAGACCGTCTGGCCATGTTTGTCGACACGCTCGAAACGGTGCGAGTGGTACTCGCCGCGGTTTAGCGATGCCCAGAACTCGCGGTACTCGGCCGATTCGCGCTCATGCGCCAGGCAGAACAGCCCGTGATGGCGACCGACCACCTCGTCCAGGCGATAGCCCATGGTGTCGAGGAAGTTCTGGTTGGCCTTGATCACCCGGCCTTGCGGGGTGAATTCGATCACCGCCATGGAGCGGCTGATGGCCTTGAGCAGGCTTTCGCTCTCGTGCTCCTCCATCACTCGCTGGCTGATGTCGGATGCTACCTTGATAACGCTGGTGACCTGGCGCTGCTCGTCCAGTACCGGCATGTAGCTGGCTTCCAGCCAGACTTCGCGGCCGGCCTTGTCGATGCGCTCGAAGGTACCGCTGATGGCCTTGCCCTGCCCCAGTTCACGCCACAGTTGCTGGTATTCGGCGCTTTTCGCGTAGCCAGGGTCGCAGAACAGCCGATGATGCTTGCCGCGCAACTCCTCGGCGCTGTAGCCCATGGCTTGGCAGAAGCGCTCATTGGCATCGAGGATCGTGCCGTCGGGGGTAAACTCGATCATTGCCATGGAGCGGCTGATCGCCGCCAGCTTGGCCTGCAAGCTGGCCAATGCCTGATGACTGCGCTGGATTTCGACCAGATCGGACTTGCGGTGGAAATCGAACATGACGCCGGGCTCCTGTATGCGCGGTGTCCTGAGCATAGATCGCCATTAGCGCCATGCAAGCACAGTGCTATCACCTTGTAATTATTGCATTCGCAATACGGAGCGCCATTCTTAACCGGGATGGGCAAGCGTCCGCGCTCAGGAACTCTCCCGCACCATCAACTCGAAGCCCAGGTCCTGCTGCGCATTCGGCACCCGCTTGCCATCGAGCAACGCCAGCAGCGCCTGCGCAGCACCGCGCCCCACAGCGGCGCGAGGCGTGCGAATCGAGGTCAGCCGCGGCACCATGTGCGCCGAAGCCGGCAGGTCGTTGAAACCGACCATCGCCACCTGCCGCGGCACCTCCACCCCTTGGCGCAATGCCTGCAGCACCGCGCCCTGGGCCAGGTCGTCGTTGCAGAAGAAGATACCGTCGACATCCGGCGCCTGCCGCATCAGTTGGCTGAACAACTCGCTGCCCAAGGCAATGGAAGAAGGCTCCGGCGTCAGCACTTCCAGCTCGGTCGCCTGCAAGCCGGCCTCGGCCAACGCCTGGCGGAACCCTTCGGCACGCTGCATCACTCGTGGGTCCAGCTGTGCGGCAATGAACCCCAGGCGCTTGCGCCCGCGCTCGATCAGGTGGCGGGCGGCGGCGCGCCCGGCCTGCTGCTGCGAGAAGCCGACGGACAATGCACCAGCTTCGCCATTCAGTTCCATCATGTGCACACAAGGTACGCCACTGGCCGCCAGCATCTGCCGCGATGCCTCGCTGCGCTCGAAACCGGTCAGCAGCATGCCGCAGGGCTGATAGGCCAGGTAATTGCGGATGAGGTTCTCCTCTTCGGCAAGATCGTAGTGATAGTTGCCGATCAGCACCTCGAGCCCGCGCGGGCGCATGACCTCATGAATGGCTTCCAGCGTATCGATGAACAGCTGGTTGGACAGCGACGGAATCAACACCACCACCGACTGGCTGCGCGCCGAAGCCAGGGCACGGGCCGCCGGGTTGGCCACGTAGCCAAGGCTCGCTGCGGCAGCAACGACCTTTTCCACCAGCTCCGGCGCAACCGTGCTGACCCCACGCAGGGCGCGCGAGGCGGTAATCGGGGAAACCCCGGAAAGCCTGGCAACTTCTGCCAGGGTGGGACGACCTGTGGTACGGGAGCCGGTGCGGGACATGGATGTTGTAATTTTACTACTTGCAAGGAAAGGGAACGGCCACTAAGGTAGCGCTGTCTCAGGACGCAGGCAATGTAATCTTTGGCAGCAGCTAACACGCGCTCGCCGCCAAGCGTCCATACTGCGTAGGGACAAGACCAATAACACCGGGGAGGTGGCTGTTCGTCGACAACGAGACAGCGCTATCTCACCCGCAGGAGGTACTGATGAATTCTCCCCTGTCCGCCATCGTGGTGATGGGCGTGGCCGGTTGCGGCAAAAGCTGCATCGGCGCTGCCATCGCTGCCAGAAGCGGCGGCCGCCTGATCGAAGGTGACGCTTTCCACCCTGCCGAAAACATCCGCAAGATGAGCGCTGGCATCCCCCTGGACGACAGCGACCGTGCCGGTTGGCTGGTGCGTCTTGGTCAAGAGCTGCAAGCCACGACCCAGGCCGGGGAACGTCCGATCCTGACCTGTTCGGCCCTCAAGCGCCGCTATCGCGACTCCCTGCGCGACGCCATGCCCGGGCTGGTGTTCGTGTTCCTCGAGCTGTCACCCGCCGAGGCGGAGAAACGCGTGCTGGCCCGCCCAGGGCATTTCATGCCGGCGAGCCTCATCGATAGCCAATTCGCTGCCCTGGAGCCGCCACACGGCGAACCCCTGACCCTGGCGCTCGACGCCACCCAGCCCATCGAAGCGCTTGCCGAAGCGGTGGACAGCTGGCTAAAGGGCCGCAGTGAGCCGGGCCTGGCACAAACCGCCTGACCCAGGCGGCTTTCCCGGCCCAACCGAGACAGCGCTACCCTGCCCCTCAAGCGCAAGCAAATTTGCAAAAAAGCTACGCCAAAACAACGATAAGACCGAGGCCTTCAAACCATGTTCGGACTGGCTACTGATACCTTCCTGCTGCTCGACGCGCTGGTTACCATCGTCGGGCTGATCCTGCTGATCACCCACTTCAAAGTCCATCCCTTCGTCGCACTGACCATCGCGGCCGGCTTCCTTGGCCTGACCTCCGGCATGCCGGTGGCCAAGGTCATGAAATCGTTCCAGGACGGTTTTGGCGGTGTTCTGGGCTTCGTCGGCATCGTGCTCGCCCTGGGCACCATGCTTGGCAAGCTGATGGCCGACTCCGGGGGGGCCGATCAGATCGCGCAAACCCTCATCCGCGCCTTCGGCAAGAAGAACGTGCACTGGGCGATGATGTTCGCCGCCTTCCTGGTGGGTATCCCGCTGTTCTTCGAGATCGGCTTCGTGCTGCTGATCCCGCTGGTGTTCATCGTCGCCCGACGCTCCGGCGTATCGCTGATCAAGATCGGCATTCCACTGCTGGCCGGCCTATCGGTGGTGCACGGCCTGGTGCCCCCGCACCCGGGCCCGCTGCTGGCGATCGGCATCTTCCATGCCGACATCGGCAAGACCATTTTCTATGGCCTGATCGTGGCGCTGCCTACCGCCATCATCGCCGGCCCGCTGTTCGGTAATTTCATTTCCCGCTACATCCCGGGCACCCCGTCCCAGGAGCTGATGGACCAGATCGCCAAGGAGTCCGACCAGGGCAATCTGCCGAGCTTCACCATCACCCTGGTCACCGTGCTGCTGCCGGTGGTGCTGATGCTGCTGAAGACCTTTGCCGACGTGGTGCTGCCTGCCGAGCACATCGTGCGCCAGTGGATGGACCTGATCGGCCACCCCATCACCGCCCTGCTCGCTGCCCTGCTGCTGGCCTTCTATACCTTTGGCTCGGCCCGTGGCTTCAACCGTCAGCAGATCATGAAGATGCTCGACCAGAGCCTGGCACCGACTGCGGCGATCGTGCTGATCGTGGGTGCCGGTGGCGGCTTCAAGCAGATGCTGGTAGACACCGGCGTGGGCAACGTGATCGGGCAGATGGCCGTACAGGCGGAGATTTCGCCCATCATGCTGGCCTGGCTGGTAGCAGCGGTAATCCGTATCGCCACCGGTTCCGCCACGGTCGCCACCATTACCGGTGCGGGCATCGTTGCACCGGTGATCGACCTGGTGCCGGGGGTCAACCGTGAGCTGCTGGTGCTGGCCACCGGCGCTGGCTCGTTGATTCTGTCCCACGTCAACGACGCAGGCTTCTGGCTGGTGAAGCAGTACTTCAACATGACCGTGGCGGAAACCTTCAAGACCTGGAGCATGATGGAGACCATCCTGTCGATCGTCGGCATCATCTTCATCATGTTGCTTTCGCTGATGGTGTAACCGTTGATCGGGGTAATGGCACCTTGAAGCTTCGGGTAGGGCCGAAGGGAAGTATCAGCCCTACCAGAAGCAAAGGAGCCTGCCATGCCCCGCTCAAGCATCCTGCTGATTGCCCTGCTCGCCGCGCCGTTGGCCATTGCTGCCGGCACCGGCCCCACCTACCCCGACGACCCGCACAACCCGGCGCCCAAGCCGGGTGCGGACAGCACCCTCAACCCGATCGAAAAGCCCTTGCCGCGGGACACAGACCCACGCATAAAGGGCAACGACCCGGACAGCCCGCCAGCTGAACAGAATGACAACCGGGATTTGCCAGGGATGGATGGCAGCGGCTCGGAAGGTACCGGGCGGCAGGGAGCAGCCGATAATCAGCGTTGATCAATGCCCCTGAATGCAACTGTTTTGCTCAAATTCCAAAAGTTGCCGCAATCCCTGTAGGAGCGGCTTTAGCCGCGAAGAATCCAACGCGGTGATGGCACCGGCTGCGCCGGTGTTCGCGGCTAAAGCCGCTCCCACAGGGGCCCCCTTTGCTCACCACTGGCGCTTGTCCGGCCTGGTCAGCCCCAGCTTCTCGATCCGGTAACGCAGCATGTCCCGCGACAGCCCGAGCATGCGCGCCGACTTGGTCACGTTCCAGTCGGTGCGGTCCAGGGTCTTGCATACCAAGTCACGTTCCATGTCCGGCAGGCTGGTGCCGGGCTCCGGTTCGTGCCGAGGCATTTCGAACACCGCAGGCGCCGCCTGCTGCACCAGCGGCTCGTCGATCAAGGTCATGCACAGGTTGAGCTGGTGCGCCTGCACCACCTCGTTCGGCGCCAGCAGCACGGTCTGCTCCAGCATGTTGCGCAGTTCGCGCACGTTGCCTGGCCAGCTGTAACCGAGCATCAGGCTTTCCGCCTCGGCGGAAAAGCGCAGGTTCGGCTTGCCATAACGCCGGCCATGATGGGCCAGGAAATGCCGCGCCAGCAGCAGCACGTCCTGCCCACGGGCATACAGGCGCGGTACTTTCAGGGCAATGATACGCAGGCGGAAGAACAGGTCGCGGCGGAACTTGCCCTGCTGCACCATCTGCTCCAGGTTGCAGTTGGTAGCGCTGATCACCCGCAGGTCGACCTTGCGCTCCTTCACCGCGCCAATCCGGCGGATACTGCGGTCTTCCAGCAACTTCAGCAGCTTGGCCTGGAGCACCAGGTCCATCTCGCCAATCTCGTCGAGGAACAAGGTGCCCCCATCGGCAGCCTCCACCAGGCCCACCCTGCGCTCCTTGGCATCGGTAAAGGCGCCCTTCTCGTGGCCGAACAGCTCGGCCTCCAGCAGGTTGGCCGGGATCGAGGCGCAGTTGAACTCGATGAACGGCCCCTTGCTGCGCGAACCATCGAAATGCAGGGCGCGGGCCACCAGCTCCTTGCCGGTACCGGTCTCGCCTTCGATCAGCACCGGTGGCAGGTCGTCGCTGGCCATGCGCCGTTCTGCATCCAGCACTTGGCGCAGGGTGTGCTTGAGGGTGAGCATCGCCGGTGATTCACCGATCAATGCCTGCAACCCGGACTTCTGCGCCTCGCGCTCCTGGTAGAACGACAACGTGCGCTCCATGCGCTCGGCGGCCAGC
The DNA here is from genome assembly GCF_000814065.1 of Pseudomonas sp. C5pp. Classification (NCBI taxonomy): domain Bacteria; kingdom Pseudomonadati; phylum Pseudomonadota; class Gammaproteobacteria; order Pseudomonadales; family Pseudomonadaceae; genus Pseudomonas; species Pseudomonas sp. C5pp. The sequence goes on from NZ_JWLN01000012.1 coordinate 186,303, forward strand.
GCCTTGTCCAGGGTCAGCTTGAGCTCGGCCAGCACCACGGGCTTGGTCAGGTAATGGAAGGCGCCCTCCTTCATTGCCTGCACGGCATCTTCCACGTTGCCATAGCCGGTCATCATGATCACTTTCAGGTCCGGCACCTGCGCCACCAAGGTTCGCAGCAGGTCGTGCCCGCTCATGCCCGGCAGCGAGTTGTCGGTCAGCACCGCATCGGGCTGGCCCCGTTTTATCTGCTCCAGCGCCAGCTCCGCGCTGTGGCACACGGTGACCTCGAAGCCCTTGAGGCCGAGGTAGGTGCGAATATTGTCGGCGAGAATTTCATCATCCTCGACTACCAGGATGCTGTGCTCCATGGTCCCCTCCCGCTGCGATATTGAATGTGAGGCTGACGCGGGTTCCTTCCTCTTCGCGGCTGCTCAGGCTGACCGAGCCGCCAAAACGCTCCATGATGCGTTTGACCAGGGCCAGGCCTACACCCAGGCCGCCCTGCTTGGTGGTGTAGAACGGCTTGAACACCATCCGTTCCTGCTGCTGGCTCATGCCGTTGCCGGTGTCACTAAGGACGAACTCGGCACGCTGCCCATCCTGCACATTGACCTGGGCGCACAGCATGCCACCTTCAGGCATGGCTTCCAGGGCATTGGAGAACAGGGTGTTGAGAATCTGCGTTAGCTGTAGCGGCTGGCTGGCCACCCATTGTGACCGGGGGCCTTCGTAGCAGAAGTGCACCCCGTTGCGTTCGATCTGCTGGGCGAAGGCCAGGTGGGTGTCCTCGATGGCCGTCACCAGGTCCACGGCCTCGGCATCGTCACTGGTCGGGCGCAGCGACACCAGCAGGTCACGCACCCAGCGCGACATGCGGTCGACCTGGCTGATGATGTCGGTGATGTTCTTCTGCGCCGCGGGGTTGGCGATTTCCTGAGCCAGTTCGGCGCTGGAGCGAATGTTGGCCAGCGGGTTGCGCAAGCTATGCGCCACGGCCGAAGACATCTCGCCCAGGGCCACATAGGTTTCACTGGCCACCAGCCGGTCCTGCTGCAGGTGCAGCAGCTGCGCGGCGCGGCGCACGATCCAGAACAGGCCGAAGTAGACCAGCGCCCCGCCCACCAAGGTAGAAGCCCAGATCAGCACATAACCGCGCTGGATGCGCCACACCAGGTCCTGCGGCTCCTTATAGACTTCCACCATGGCCAGCACCTGTTCGCCCTGGCTGTCGAACAGCGGGATGTAGTTCTCGATGAACAGATAGCGCGGTTCACGCTGGAACTTCTGCTCTTCGCGGTCATCCTCGGCCTGGTGGTAACTGGCCGATACCGTCTTGCGCGAGCGGAAGGCGCGGTCCAGGTCACCATCGGCCTCGATTCGCTTGCCGATCAGCTCCCGGTTGGTCGACCAGACAATGGTGCGGTCGCGGGCATAGACGTTGGCCAGCAAGGTGTCCGGCAGGTGCTCCACATGGTCGAGGAACTCGACCCGGGTCGATTCGGCCAGCTCCGGGGTGAACTGCAAGTGCTGCTGGTCCAGGCGCGGGTCAAGCAACTCGCCCATGGTGGTGCCCGGCGGCAACTGCGAATGACGTACTTCGGCCTGGGCCATGGCCTGGATGAACTGGGCGGTGAGCATGGCATCGCGCTCGACGCTGTCGCGCACCACGAAACGCGTCGACACATAACCCAGCCCGCCCGCCACCGAGGCGATGATCAGCAGGCTTATGACCGAAAACCAGCGCAGCAGGTTGAATTCGCGCAATGGCACGGCCACACCGTTGGCGGTAGTACTGGCCTTGTCAGGAACTTCTTTATCCAGCATCTGCATCGCGTGCTTCCCGCCCAGGGCGTCCATTCAGAAATGCATCAAGGCGACAAATAGTAGCCAATTGATAGCACTTCACCCGTGCAGCCGCAGCCGCCATTTGTCGTGTGTCGCGCTCTGCCTGTCACATTGCAAGAACCCAGCCAGCCAACATACCAATTAGATTTATCTTTTATTATCAATAGCTTGCAGGCTCATCTTAAATTACCTTGGAGGGCTATCCCCCACGTTTGGGGGTTTTCACCCAAAAAACTTCAAATCCTTCATAAACAATGAGATAGGAGCATTTATTAATGTAAGTCAGGAGCCATTGACCAGCCGGAAACTCAGCGAAACCCGGGTGCCATGGCCTTCACTGCTGCTGAGGCGGACACCGCCCCCGAAGCGTTCCATGATGCGTTTCACTAACACCAGGCCTACGCCCAACCCACCCTGCTTGGTGGTGAAGAAAGGCCGGAAGGCCATGCGCTGCTGCTGTTCGGTCATGCCTTTGCCGTTGTCGGACAGGCGCAGGGTCAGGTTACGCCGGTCATGGCGCACCACCTCGACACGCAACCGCCCACCCTGCTCCATCGACTCCAGGGCGTTGGCGATCAGGCTGCTGAAAATCTGCCGCAGTAACACCGGATGCCCCAGCACCTGCACGGCCGGTATCGGTTGCAAGTCAAGGCTCACTCCGCCGCGCGCCAGCGGCACTGCGTAGGTCTGCAGGCTTTCCTGCAATGCCAGCGGCAAATCCACCGCCACGGCCTCATCGTTGAGCGGGCGCAAGGACTGCAACATCTGGCGGATCCACTGCGACATGCGGTCAACCTGGCTGATGATGTCGTTGACGTTGCGCTGCGCCGGGCCATCGTCGAACGCCTGGGCCAACTCGGCACTGGAACGGATGCTGGCCAGCGGGTTGCGCAGGCTATGGGCCACCGCCGAGGACACCTCGCCCAGCGCCACGTAGGTTTCGTTGCTGATCAGCCGCTTCTGCTGCACCGCCAGCAGGCGCGCGGCGCGGTGCATGATGCCGTACAGGCCTACGTAGACCAGCGCGGCACCGATGGTGATCGCCAGCCAGATCAGGATCAGCCCATGCTCGATGCGCACGATCAGGTCATGGGGCTCCTTGTAGATCTCGACCATCGCCGTGACCTGCTCGCCATCGGCATCGAACAGCGGAATATAGTTTTCGATGAACAACTGCTCGGGTGGGATGACGAACTTCTGCTCGATGCGGGCCTGGTCGAAGTTGTGGTAACTGGCCGAGACTCGCATCTTGTACTCGAAAGCCTGCTCCAGGTCCTCGTCGCCTTCGATCAGCTTGCCGACCAGGGCCGGGTTGCTGGACCAGATCACCGTACGGTCCGGGGCATAGATGTTGGCCAGCAGCATGTCGGGCAGGTGCGCGATGTGGTCCAGGAACTCGCCACGCGCCCTGCGCCGGGCGTCCGGGTCGACATCGAGCAGGTTGGCGCGGTCGATGCGTGGGTCAAGCAGTTCACCCATGGTGCGCACATTGGGGATCGACACATGGCGCACTTCGGCATCGGCGATGGAGGTGATGAACTGCGCGGTGAGCAAGGCATCGCGCTCGATACTCTCGTCGACGATGAAGCGGCTGGAAATCAACCCCAGCCCGACCGCTACCGAGAGGATGATGGCCAGGCTGACCCAGGCGTACCAGCGCAGCAGGTTGAACGGCTTGCGTGGGGTAGCCAGTTCGTTACCGGCGGGTACTTCAAAAGCGTCGGAACGAGGGGCGATGTCCATGGCGGACTCCACAACTGGGCACCTTCAGAAGGTTATAGCCCAGAGTTGGGGAAACCATCGGGTCAGCTTGGTGGCATCCGCCGAAGGGTATTGTCTTGTTTCCCGTATTGAACGCACCTGCCTTGCAAAAATCCGATGCTCCCAC
>NZ_JWLN01000013.1:0-173830 GCF_000814065.1 Pseudomonas sp. C5pp
AGCCACAAGGGCCGGTTTTTTCATGCACGCGGCAATTACAGCTTGCCAGCGTTCTCGCTCAGGTAGGCAGCAACGCCTTCCGGCGAAGCGTTCATGCCTTTGTCGCCTTTTTTCCAGTTGGCAGGGCAGACTTCGCCGTGCTCTTCGTGGAACTGCAGGGCGTCGACCAGGCGCAGCAGCTCGTCCATGTTGCGGCCCAGTGGCAGGTCGTTGACGATCTGCGAACGAACAACACCGTTGGTGTCGATCAGGAAGGCGCCACGGAAGGCTACGCCGCCTTCGGACTCGACGTCGTAGGCCTTGCAGATTTCGTGGGTCATGTCGGCAGCCAGGGTGTACTTGACCTGGCCGATACCGCCGTTGTTGACCGGGGTGTTACGCCAGGCGTTGTGGGTGAAGTGCGAGTCGATCGACACGCCGATCACTTCCACGTTGCGCGCCTGGAAGTCAGGGATGCGGTTGTCCAGGGCGATCAGCTCGGACGGGCAGACGAAGGTGAAGTCCAGCGGGTAGAAGAACACCAGGCCGTACTTGCCCTTGATGGCCGAAGCCAGGTTGAAGCTGTCGACGATCTCGCCATTGCCCAGCACGGCCGGAACGGTGAAATCGGGGGCTTTCTTACCAACGAGTACGCTCATTGTAATCTCCTGATGAGGGTGAAAAACCGTTTGCCGGGCCAGACGGGCTTGCCCGACATCCAACAAAGGCCGTCCATCATACACGGCTTCTGGTGACAGGCCGACTCCAACGACGAAGCAACCGCCGGTCGCTCAAGCACGGCCCTTTCAGAAACTCCTTTGACAAGCATTCTCATTAACATTAAGCTCCACCCCATCGAGCCCACCAACGATGGTCAGCCTTTATGTATGTGTGTCTTTGTGTCGGCGTTACCGACGGACAGATCCGCGATGCGATCTATGAAGGATGCTGCAGCTACAAGGAAGTGCGAGCCGCCACCAACGTCGCCAGCCAGTGCGGCAAATGTGCCTGCGTGGCCAAGCAGGTGGTCCGCGAGACCCTGACCGAGCTCCAGGTCAGCCAGGCAGCCCTGCCCTACCCCGTGGAATTTACCGCAGCCTGAAAACAAAGAATTCGAAGAACCGGACCTTGTGTCCGGTTTTTTTATGCCCGCAATTCAACAAGTTAGCGCTCCAACGCGGTTCACAAACATTCTTATTTCCATTAATTTTCACTTATTATTCAAGAACTTAGGTTTGACACACCTAAGTATCGGGCTCAAACTTCACTGTATTGGCACACTTCTACAGGGCAGGAACCCGACATGAAAGGCGACGTAAGCGTCATCCAGCATCTCAACAAGATCCTCGGAAACGAGCTGGTCGCGATCAACCAGTACTTCCTGCACGCACGCATGTACGAAGATTGGGGCCTGAACAAACTCGGCAAGCACGAGTACAAGGAATCCATCGACGAGATGAAGCACGCTGACAAACTGATCAAGCGTATTCTCTTCCTCGAAGGCATCCCCAACGTTCAGGACCTGGGCAAGCTGCTGATTGGCGAGCACACCAAAGAGATGCTCGAATGCGACCTGAAGATCGAACAGAAAGGCCTGGTCGACCTGAAAGCGGCCATCGCCCATTGCGAAACCGCTGGCGACTTTGGCTCGCGTGACATGCTCGAAGATATCCTCGAGTCCGAGGAAGAGCACATCGACTGGCTGGAAACCCAGCTGGGGCTGATCGACAAGATTGGTATCGAGAACTACCTGCAGTCGCAGATGGGCGAAGAATAAATATTCGCCCCATGAAAAAACCCGCGATCAGCGGGTTTTTTCATGCTTGCCGAAAAATCAGGCCTCGGAAGCCTTGGCCTTGGCAGCCGCTTCCTTGATCAGGGTCTGCAGCTCACCCTTCTCGAACATTTCCAGCATGATATCGCTGCCGCCGACCAGTTCACCGGCTACCCACAGCTGCGGGAAGGTCGGCCAGTTGGCGTATTTTGGCAGGTTCGCACGGATTTCCGGGTTCTGCAGGATGTCGACGTAGGCGAACTTCTCGCCACAACCCATCACGGCCTGCGATGCACGCGCAGAGAAGCCACACTGCGGGGCATTCGGCGAGCCTTTCATGTAAAGCAGAATGGTGTTGTTGGCAATCTGCTCTTTGATCGTTTCGATGATATCCATGTAGCACCTCGGCTGAACTTTCCGACGCGGTCGTCGGCACGGTGACGCATTGTAACGGAAAGCCGAGCAGCATGCTCGGCCTTACCGTTCCTTACGCGGCCTCTACCTGCACGGGTACGCCATTGAGGGCGGCGTTGCCGGAAACCTGATCACGCAGGCGCTCATCGGTGAGGTCGTTGGCGCTTACGCCAGGTTGCGCCTGGGCGGTCTGCATGTGCACGCCTTGACGAGAGTGACCGAAGCCATGGGGCAGGCTGACTACACCGGGCATCATGTCATCGCAGGCCTGAACCTCGACTTCAAGATCCCCGGTACGCGAGCGGATACGAACTCGCTGGCCGTCCTGCAACTGACGATGCTGCAGGTCCTGCGGATGCATCAACAACTGATGGCGCGGTTTGCCTTTCACCAGTCGATGAAAGTTGTGCATCCATGAATTGTTGCTGCGTACATGGCGACGGCCGATCAGCAGCAGTTCGCCCGGCACCGGAGGGGCCTGTTGCGCCAGTCGCCCCAAGTCATCCAGCAGCACCTGGGGCGCCGCTTCAACGGCCTTGCTGGCAGTCGTCAGGCGCGCAGCGAGGTTGGCGCGCAATGGCCCCAGGTCGAGGCCATGCGGGTGCTCGTCCAGCACTGCCAGCGACAGCTGCCAGGGTGTCGCGTCACCATAACGCCCCTTGCGCAGGGCCAGGTCGATCATCTTCGCTGGTGCCAAGGTCGGCTTCAATTCCAGCTCGGCGCGTTTGGCGAACGCTTGTGCCAGTCCGACAAAAATTTCCCAGTCATGCAATGCCCCTTCGGGCTTGGCCAGGATCGCCCGGTTGAAGCGGGTCACGTTGCGCACAGCCAGCAAGTTGAATGTGCTGTCGTAATGGTCGTTTTCCAGCGCCGAGGTAGAGGGCAGGATCAGGTCGGCATGGCGGGTGGTTTCGTTGATGTACAGGTCAATGCTGAGCATGAACTCCAACCCGTCCAGCGCCACATCCAGCTGGCGGCCATTGGGCGTTGAGAGCACGGGGTTGCCAGCCACCGTCACCAGCGCGCGCACCTGCCCTTCGCCGGGTGTCAGCATTTCCTCGGCCAAGGCCGCCACGGGCAGTTCGCCGCCGTACTCGGGCAAGCCCGACACCCGGCTCTGCCAGGCGTTGAAATGGCCACCCGAGGTGGTCGCCACCAGGTCGACGGCAGGCTCGGTGCACAACGCGCCGCCTTCACGGTCAAGGTTGCCGGTCACCAGGTTGATCAGTTGCACCAGCCAGTGGCAAAGGGTGCCGTAGGCTTGGGTCGAAACCCCCATGCGGCCGTAGCACACCGCCCTGTCGGCCGCGGCAAAGTCCCTTGCCAGCTGGCGAATGTCTGTCGCGGCAATGCCACAGTGCGCGCTCATGGCCTCCGCGCTGAACGGCGCGATCGCTTCGCGCACCTGCTGCAGGCCGACGACCGGCAAGTGCGAGCCGCGCGCCAGGCCTTCAGCGAACAGGGTATTGAGCAAGCCACACAACAAGGCGGCATCCCCTCCGGGGCGTATGAACAGGTGACTGTCGGCCATCGCCGCCGTTTCGCTGCGCCGCGGGTCCACCACCACCAGGCGCCCACCACGGGCCTGCAGGGCTTTCAGGCGTTTTTCCACGTCCGGCACGGTCATGATGCTGCCGTTGGAGGCCAGCGGGTTGCCGCCGAGGATCAGCATGAAACCGGTCTGGTCGATGTCCGGGATCGGCAGCAGCAGGCCATGGCCGTACATCAGGTGGCTGACCAGGTGCTGCGGCAACTGGTCCACCGAGGTGGCAGAGAAGCGGTTGCGGGTTTTCAGCAGGCCCAGGAAGTAGTTGCTGTGGGTCATCAGGCCGTAGTTGTGCACGCTCGGGTTGCCTTGGTACACCGCCACGGCATTGCGCCCATGAGCCTGCTGGATCGCCCACAGCCTGTCGGCGGCCAGGGCAAAGGCCTCGTCCCAGCCGATGGCATGCCAGTGCTCGCCCACCCGCCTGTGCGGTTGGCGCAGGCGGTCGGGGTCGTTCTGGATGTCCTGCAGGGCCACGGCCTTTGGGCAGACATGGCCGCGGCTGAACGGGTCCTGGGGGTCGCCCTTGATCGAACTGATCAGCGCCCGCCCATCGTCGTCATGGCTGACTTCAATGTTCAGCCCACAGATCGCTTCGCACAGGTGACAGGCACGGTGATGCAGGGTCTTGGTCATGGCCGCCTCTGCCTTGTTGTTGTGGAGGATGTGTAGAAGGTTGTCGAACATCGACTATGCGCCCAGCCCCCGCCACCGGCCAGCGCCCTTCGCGGCGTGAATCCACCGACATCAGGCACACGATTTGCGACAGCCATTTGCCAAATTGCCGGCAAGCCGTGTACAACCCTCTGTAGCAAATAAAAAACAGCACTGCCCGTCGGGAAAAGACACCCTTTGCAACACCCTTTGGTACTGGGCAGCTGTTTCCCCTCTTGGCTTCAGGCGACATTTACTTATAGTATTGCGCCTTTCCCTATTTCGTCCGCCCCCGTGCGGCTTACGCCGCAGGTCACTCCCGTTGTCAAAAAAAACCATACGGTCGACCTGCATACCGTTGCAGATAAGGTAGTCAATCATGAGCGCTAGGCACTTTCTCTCCCTGCTGGACTTCACCACCGACGAATTGCTCGGTGTGATCCGCCGCGGCATCGAGCTGAAGGACCTGCGCAAGCGAGGCGTGCTGTTCGAGCCCCTGAAGAACCGCGTGCTGGGCATGATCTTCGAAAAATCCTCGACCCGTACCCGCGTGTCGTTCGAGGCCGGCATGATCCAGCTCGGCGGCCAGGCCATCTTCCTGTCCCCACGCGACACCCAGCTGGGCCGTGGCGAGCCGATCGGCGATAGCGCCATCGTGCTGTCGAGCATGCTCGACGTGGTGATGATCCGTACCCACGCCCACAGCACCCTGACCGAATTCGCCGCCAACTCGCGTGTGCCGGTGATCAACGCGCTGTCCGACGAGTCGCACCCGTGCCAGCTGCTGGCCGACATGCAGACCTTCCTCGAACATCGCGGCTCGATCCAGGGCAAGACCGTGGCCTGGATCGGCGATGGCTTCAACATGTGCAACTCGTACATCGAGGCAGCCAGGCAGTTCGACTTCCAGCTGCGCATTGCCTGCCCGGAAGGCTACGAGCCGGACCCACGCTTCATGGCCATTGGTGGTGACCACGTGCAGATCGTGCGTGACCCGAAGGAAGCCGTGCGCGGCGCCCATCTGGTAACCACGGATGTCTGGACTTCCATGGGCCAGGAGGAGGAAACTGCACGGCGCCTGGCGCATTTCGCGCCTTACCAGGTCACCCGCGAACTGCTCGACCTGGCGGCACCCGACGCCCTGTTCATGCACTGCCTGCCAGCCCACCGTGGTGAGGAAATCAGCCATGACCTGCTCGACGACCCACGTTCGGTCGCCTGGGACCAGGCTGAAAACCGCCTGCATGCACAGAAGGCCCTTCTCGAATTCCTTGTAGAACCGGCTTACCACCACGCATGAGTCAACCCCTACTGCTCAACCTGCGCAACCTCGCCTGCGGCTATGGCGACCAGCGCATCGTTCAGAACCTCAATCTGCACCTGAACGCAGGCGACATCGGTTGCCTGCTGGGTTCATCCGGTTGCGGCAAGACCACCACCCTGCGCGCCATCGCCGGTTTCGAACCCGTGCACGATGGCGAGATCCAGTTGGCTGGCGAAGTCATTTCCCGGGCCGGTTTCACACTGGCCCCGGAAAAACGCCGCATCGGCATGGTGTTCCAGGATTACGCGCTGTTCCCGCACCTGACCGTGGCGCAGAACGTTGCCTTCGGCATCGCCAAGCACCCCCGCCAGGCCGAGGTCATCGAAGAGATGCTCGAGCTGGTCAAGCTGGGCGGTCTGGGCGGGCGCTATCCGCATGAACTGTCCGGCGGCCAGCAGCAACGGGTCGCCCTGGCCCGTGCACTGGCACCGGAGCCGCAACTGCTGCTGCTCGACGAGCCATTTTCCAACCTCGACGTAGAGCTGCGCCGACGCCTGAGCCATGAGGTTCGCGACATTCTCAAGAGCCGCGGCACCAGTGCCATTCTGGTGACCCATGACCAGGAAGAAGCCTTTGCCGTCAGCGACCAGGTTGGCGTGTTCAAGGAAGGCCGCCTGGAGCAGTGGGACACGCCCTACAACCTTTACCACGAGCCGCAGACGCCGTTCGTGGCCAGCTTCATTGGCCAGGGGTATTTCATCCGTGGGCAGATGATCAGCCACGAGGCGGTCAATACCGAGCTGGGTGAATTACGCGGCAACCGTGCCTACATCATGGCGCCGGGCAGCTCGGTGGATGTGCTGCTGCGCCCTGACGATATCGTCCACGCACCGGGCAGTGCGCTGCAGGCGAACATCGTCGGCAAGAGCTTCCTTGGGGCATCGACCCTGTACCGCCTGCAATTGCCGACCGGCAGCCAGCTTGAGGCGATCTTCCCTAGCCATGACGACCGTCAGGTCGGTGAGGATGTGGGGATTGCGGTCAAGGCCGATCACCTGGTGCTGTTCCCGGTGCCGGGCAGCGTGGCGGCGCAGTTGCCGCGGCAGGACAACGGCGTTCGCCGGTACAGCTCGGCGACCTGATTCGAAATTTTGGGGCCGCTCTGCGGCCCATCGCGGCACAAGGCCGCTCCTACAAGGGTACGTATTCCCCCTGTAGGAGCGGCCTTGTGCCGCGATGGGCTGCAAAGCAGCCCCAGAAATCTCAGCCCCGACCAATCCCGGCGAACTTGCCCTGAGTGTGCTCAGCCAGCACCACCGCCGCCAACTCCACCTCCAGCCCACGCCGCCCGGCGCTGACATGGATGGTTGCAAAGTTCTGCGCCGAGTCATCGATGAAGGTGCGCAGGCGCTTCTTCTGCCCCAGCGGGCTGATCCCGCCCACCAGGTACCCCGTGGCTCGCTGCGCCGACGCCGGGTCGGCCATCTCGCACTTTTTCACCCCGGCAGCCTGGGCCAGGGCCTTGAGGTCGAGCGTACCCACCACAGGCACCACTGCTACCAGCAACTCACCTTTCTCGCTGCTCGCCAGCAAGGTCTTGAATACCTGCTGCGGGTCGAGACCGAGTTTCTCCGCCGCTTCCAGGCCATATGACGCCGATTTGGGATCATGTTCGTAACTGTGCACACGATGCTCGGCACGGTGTTTCTTCAACAGGTCTAGGGCGGGGGTCATGCGGGGGCTCCGGTCGGGACAGCTCGGCGGCTACTTTAGGACAATTCCCACACCGCAGCCAGCGCACCGCAATTGCGCGGCTCTAGTACGCGGATCCGCATCTGAAATCAGCATCCAGATCGTGACCGACCGTTCACTTTCGACCTTTGACATCAGCGTTTCTTGTCTATATTTTTTCGTTTCTGAATAAAATGGTGCACTTTTAAGGTGCATTTCCAACACCTGCCCGGGTCAACGGGGATAGACTCCGGGCTTTGCTGTCGAGCGCCACGCGCCTCACAACAAAAAAAACGAGGTCATACATGACGACTGCTCTACGCCAACCCACGCTTTCCAGCCAATGCCTGGCCGAGTTCCTGGGCACTGCACTGCTCATCTTTTTCGGTACCGGCTGCGTCGCCGCGCTCAAAGTCGCGGGCGCAAGCTTCGGCCTTTGGGAAATCAGTATCATCTGGGGCGTGGGCGTCAGCATGGCGATCTACCTCACCGCCGGTATTTCCGGCGCGCACCTGAACCCCGCGGTGAGCATCGCCCTCACCCTGTTCGCCGGCTTCGACAAGCGCAAGCTGCCCTTCTACATGCTGGCCCAGGTATGCGGCGCGTTCTGTGGCGCAGCGTTGGTCTACACCCTGTACAGCAACCTGTTCTTCGATTTCGAACAGGCCCACGCCATGTTGCGCGGTAGCGAAGCCAGCCTGGAACTGGCCTCGGTCTTCTCCACCTATCCGCACCCATCGCTGTCCACCGGCCAGGCGTTTCTGGTCGAGGTGATCATCACCGCCATCCTGATGGCCGTGATCATGGCCCTGACCGACGACAACAACGGCCTGCCGCGCGGTGCCATGGCCCCGCTGCTGATCGGCCTGCTGATCGCGGTTATCGGCAGCGCCATGGGCCCGTTGACCGGCTTTGCCATGAACCCGGCCCGCGATTTCGGGCCAAAACTCATGACCTTCCTGGCCGGTTGGGGCGAAATCGCCTTCACTGGCGGTCGGGACATGCCTTATTTCCTGGTTCCGGTGTTCGCACCGATCCTTGGCGCCTGCCTGGGTGCCGCGACCTATCGCGGCCTGATCGCACGCAACCTGCCAATGGCAGCCGCCGTGAACCCTGAGACAAATGACAATCGCCAGCGCGATACTCAAGTCAACTGACGCCGGCATCACGCCCAGCCCTGACCCCCTATTTTCGCAAGGCCTACGACCATGACAGACACCCAGGATAAGAACTACATCATCGCCCTGGACCAGGGCACCACCAGTTCGCGGGCCATTATTTTCGACCGCGACGCCAATGTGGTGGGGACCTCCCAGCGCGAGTTCGCCCAGCACTACCCGCAGGCGGGCTGGGTCGAGCACGACCCGATGGAAATCTTTGCCACGCAGAGCGCGACCATGGTCGAGGCCTTGGCCCAGGCGGGCATCAGCCACGCCCAGGTCGCCGCACTGGGTATCACCAACCAACGTGAAACCACCGTGGTGTGGGACAAGGAAACCGGCCGCCCGGTGTACAACGCCATCGTCTGGCAGTGCCGCCGCAGCACCGAGATCTGCGCCCAGCTCAAGCGCGACGGCCATGAAGACTACATTCGCGAAACCACCGGCCTGGTCACCGACCCATACTTCTCCGGCACCAAACTGAAGTGGATCCTCGACAATGTCGAGGGTGCCCGCGAACGCGCCGAGCGCGGCGAGCTGCTGTTCGGCACCATCGATACCTGGCTGATCTGGAAGTTCTCCGGCGGCAAGGTGCATGTCACCGATTACACCAACGCCTCGCGCACGCTGATGTTCAACATCCACAGCCTGCAGTGGGACGACAAGCTCCTGGAAATCCTCGGCATCCCACGGCAGATGCTGCCCGAGGTACGCCCTTCCTCCGAGGTCTACGGCCATACCAAGAGCGGTATCGCCATTGCCGGTATCGCCGGTGATCAGCAATCGGCACTGTTCGGCCAGATGTGCGTGGAACCGGGCCAGGCCAAGAACACCTATGGCACCGGCTGCTTCCTGCTGATGAACACCGGTGACCAGGCGGTGAAGTCGTCCCATGGCCTGCTCACCACCATCGCCTGCGGCCCGCGTGGTGAAGTGGCCTATGCGCTGGAGGGCGCAGTGTTCAATGGTGGTTCCACCGTGCAGTGGCTGCGTGACGAACTGAAGATCGTCAACGACGCACTGGATACCGAATACTTCGCCAGCAAGGTCAAGGACAGCAACGGCGTATACCTGGTGCCTGCCTTCACCGGCCTGGGTGCCCCGTACTGGGACCCGTATGCCCGTGGCGCACTGTTCGGCCTGACCCGTGGCGTGAAGGTGGACCACATCATCCGCGCCGCGCTGGAATCCATCGCCTACCAGACTCGCGACGTGCTTGATGCCATGCAGCAGGATTGCGGCCAGCGCCTGTCCGAGCTGCGCGTGGACGGCGGTGCAGTGGCCAACAACTTCCTCATGCAGTTCCAGGCCGACATCCTCGGCACCTGCGTGGAGCGGCCGAAGATGCGCGAAACCACGGCGCTGGGAGCGGCCTACCTGGCAGGCCTGGCCTGTGGCTTCTGGAGCGGCCTGGACGAACTGCGCGACAAGGCGATCATCGAGCGTGAGTTCAGCCCGCAGCTGGATGAAACGCAGAAAGAGAAGCTGTACGCAGGCTGGAAGAAGGCAGTCGATCGTACCCGTGACTGGGAAGATCACGAGGCCTGATCCTACCTGACAGGCGCTACACCACGTGTAGGAGCGGCCTTGTGTCGCGAAAGGGCCGCAAAGCGGCCCCAGGATTTTCGTGTCATTGCAAATGTTGCTGGGGCCGCTTCGCGGCCCTTTCGCGACACAAGGCCGCTCCTACAAAAAAGCGCCAGCGCAGGCCACAGAATCGATGCAGGGCATTTGTCCCCGCGGCCGCCCCGATAGTCTACTGGTCGTAGTCCGCGTCCTACGGCATCATTGCAGCATTTGTCCGGCAGCCCCAAAGGACCGCCCATGAATCTGCCCCCTCGCCAACAACAAATCCTCGAACTGGTGCGCGAACGCGGTTACGTCAGTATCGAAGAAATGGCGCAGTTGTTCGTCGTCACTCCGCAGACTATCCGCCGAGATATCAACCAGCTTGCCGAGCTCAACCTTTTGCGCCGTTACCACGGCGGTGCAGCTTACGACTCGAGCATCGAGAACACCGCCTACGCCATGCGCGCCGACCAGATGCGCGACGAAAAGCAACGCATCGCCGAAGCCGTGGCCCGGCAGATTCCCGACCATGCCTCGCTGTTCATCAACATCGGCACCACCACCGAATCCATCGCCCGGGCGCTGCTCAACCACAACCACCTGAAAGTCATCACCAACAACCTGCACGTAGCTGCGATCCTAGCCGCCAAGGACGATTTCGAAGTGCTGGTGGCAGGTGGCACGGTGCGCCGTGATGGCGGCGTCGTCGGCCAGGCCAGTGTCGACTTCATCAACCAGTTCAAGGTCGACTTCGCCCTGGTGGGCATCAGCGGCATCGACGAAGATGGCAGCCTGCTCGATTTCGATTACCAGGAAGTGCGGGTATCCCAGGCAATCATCGCCAATGCCCGACAAGTGATCCTTGCCGCCGACTCCAGCAAGTTCGGGCGCAACGCCATGGTGCGCATGGGCTCGATCAGCCTGGTCGACTGCCTGGTGACCGACCAGGCGCCAACCGCCGCCCTCACCCAGCTGCTGAACCAGTACAAGATCCGGCTTGAGGTGGTTTGAGGGCTGACAGGCGCATGCCGCAAGGTTTGTCGCGCCTGTGAGATCGAGCGTCGCCCGCGCCGCGCTCAATCTTACAGGCGCGATACCTTTCAAACCGATCATCCAAAACTTTCGTAAATGTTCATTTCATTGTCATCTGATCAGTTTTTTCTATAAAGACTGACTGGCGACCAGCTTTCTGTTGCGCTAGTATTTTCGAAAACGAACATCAATGTTCATATTCGATGTGAACAGCACCAGGAGGCCTTGCCCGTGTCCCAGCCCGTTTCGTCCCAGCCCCCAGTCGCCGACTGCTATGACCTCGCCGTGATCGGCGGCGGCATCAATGGCGTGGGCATCGCTGCCGACGCCGCCGGGCGTGGCCTCAAGGTATTCCTCTGCGAAAAGGACGACCTGGCCCAGCACACCTCGTCGGCCAGCAGCAAACTGATCCACGGCGGCCTGCGCTACCTGGAGCACTACGAATTCCGCCTGGTGCGTGAAGCACTGGCCGAGCGCGAAGTGCTGCTGGCCAAAGCCCCGCACATCGTCAAGCCGATGCGCTTCGTGCTGCCGCACCGCCCGCACTTGCGCCCTGCCTGGATGATTCGCGCCGGCCTGTTCCTCTACGATCACCTGGGCAAGCGCAAGCGCCTGGGTGCTTCGCGCAGCCTGCGCTTCGGCCCGGGCTACCCGCTCAAGCCTGCGATCAGCCGTGGTTTCGAATATGCCGACTGCGCGGTGGACGACGCCCGCCTGGTAGTGCTGAATGCGATGGCCGCACGGGAAAAAGGTGCCCATATCCATACCCGTACCCGCTGCCTGCGTGCGGAGCGTGTGGATGGCCTGTGGCAGGTGGAGTTGCAGCACGCTGACGGCCGCCTGCAGACCATTCGCGCCCGCGCCCTGGTCAATGCCGCCGGGCCGTGGGTGGCCAGCTTCATCAAGGATGACCTCAAGCTCGATGCCCCCTACGGCATCCGCCTGATCCAGGGCAGCCACATCATCGTGCCGCGCATGTACGAAGGCGAACATGCCTACATCCTGCAGAACGAGGACCAGCGTATCGTCTTCTGCATCCCGTACCTGGAGCGTTTCACGCTGATCGGCACCACCGATCGCGAGTACAGCGGCGACCCCGCCAAAGTCGCGATCACCGAGCAGGAAACCGATTATCTGCTCAAGGTGGTCAACGCTCACTTCAACCACCAGATCAGCCGCAGCGACATCGTGCACACCTATTCCGGCGTGCGCCCACTGTGCAACGACGAATCGGACAATCCGTCCGCGGTCACCCGCGACTACACCCTGGCGCTGTCCGCCAGTGAAGGGCAGGCGCCGTTGCTGTCGGTATTCGGTGGCAAGCTGACCACCTACCGCAAACTGGCCGAATCGGCGATGGCCGAGCTCAAGCCGCACTTCCCACAGATGCGCGGCAGCTGGACCGCTGGCGCACCGCTACCTGGTGGTGAGCAAATGACCACGGTGCAGGCTCTGGTAGATGCGGTGCTGGCGCGCTGTGGCTGGTTGCCGGTCGATATCGCCAGGCGCTGGGTGCTGACCTATGGCAGCCGTGTATGGCAGCTGCTGGAGGGCGTGCAAGGGCCGGAAGACCTGGGCCAGGCAATTGGTGGTGGGTTGTTCGCTCGAGAGGTGGACTACCTCGCCAGCAACGAATGGGCCTGCAGCGCTGAAGACATTCTCTGGCGCCGCACCAAGCTGGGCCTGTTCACCAGCGCGGGCGAACAACAGGTGCTTGCAGACTACCTGCAACGAGAGCAGCAGGCGCGCACCCAGGCAGCGTGACTCGCTGGCCCGCCCATACGCGCCAGGCGCAAGCGGGCCATTCGGCGTAGCAGTAACTACCGCCAAACCACATTATCGGCGTGATGCTCTGGGGTCTTTAAAACCCCGGAGAACATCACGTGCCACCCACCGAATACAACCCGTCCTATTCAGTCGACGCCCTGATCGCCCAGCAACTGCCTGACTGGTTGACCAGCGCCGACACAACGCACCTGCAAGCCTACGGCAAGGCCTTGGTTGCACAACAACAGGCAGCGGACAGGCTTCGCCATCTGCTCGAAAGAATCCCTCGCCTCGAAGACTTCGCCCTGCCCCTGCTCGAACGCGCGCTGCGTGAGCAGAGAGTGGGGCATATCGACGCGCGACGGGGTCACGTGGTCGTGAGCGAAGAGTTCCAACTACCTTCGGCCGCAGAGCATTTCTACAAGCCGACCGTAATCCATAGCACACGACAAACCCTGCTGGCTGCCGCCCTGCATAACTTCGAAGCACACGAAGCTGAACCGTGGCTGTTGCGTAAAGCGCATCTGGAAAACGAGAAAGGCGAAAAGCTGGCCATGACCTTCGAGCAATTCGTTCGCCTGTGCCGCTCGCTGGATCTGGGCGGGAAGTATCAGGTGCTGCTCAAGACAGTGCTCGAACCCAAGGCTGGGCGGGGCCAGCCGGGCGATCAGGCGCGCACGACAATAAGGCACCTGTTTGAAACCGGCGTACGAACGCGCATGCAAGCAGCGGTTTACGAGGCCAGGTTCAAGCGGCAACTGGATGAGCGGGATTTGCTTCGGCTGCGGTCGATGCTGGAAACCCCTGCGCTCGCACCCTATGGCAAAGGCACGCTGACACCTCGCCAACTCTATCTGCTCGGCAAGTGCGTGACGGGGGTAATCACTCTCGAATGGCGCCCTGCCTTGGCTGCCGACATCGACGAGATCATCGTCTGGATACCCGATGCCCCCGGGCAAAGCCTGTGCTTCTACGACAGTTGGAACGATGTGTACAGCGACCTGGCCACTCGCCTCAAACAGCAGCCATTCCGCAGGTTTTTCAAGCGTTTCATCAAGGCGCGGGACACAAGCGCTTTCGACAAGGAACTTGCACAACGGCTGGTAGCGTCGCCTGGAGCAAAGAAACTGCAGCTCGACGGGCGAAACCTGCCCATAGAGGGGGATGTGTTCGCTCATGTACGAGCGCTTTTGCTCGGACGAATGTTCGATGATGCAGCCTACCTGGCTGTGCCCACGGACGTCGAAGACCGCCTGAGCAGACATCAGCGCTTGCAGGGCATGCTCAGCGCCGGGTTGGACCTGCTGGGGCTGGCAGCTCTGGTCGTACCGGTATTGGGAGACCTGCTGCTGGTCGTCAGCGCGGCGCAATTGCTCGATGAAGTCTACGAAGGCTACCAGGACTGGCAGCTAGGTGATCGCCAAGGTGCATTGGACCACTTGTTCAACGTAGCCCAAGGTTTGGCGACCACAGGCCTGACTGCAGGTGCGCTGCATACGCTGGGACGAACACCTTTTGTCGACAGGCTTGCGCCAACTGTGTTGCCCGGCCGCGGCGTAAGGCTGACCAGAAACCTCCGCTACCTGCCTGCCGAGGAAGATGTCTCGGTATTATTGGAAGGCCTGCAAGGGGAGCACTTTGCCGACACGTTGTCAGACCATGGCCGGATGCTTCTGCAGGTCACAGGCCTGTCCGTGGACCAGCTGCGCCGACTTTGCCTGGAGAACGCTCCACCACCCGCGCGGCTGCTAGACATCCACGACCGGATCAAGCTGCACCAGCAGGATCCGACCCTGAAAGGGCTGGCCTTCGAGCAGAAACTTCAGGCATGGCAAACACCGCTATCCATCGACCAGGCCAAGCTGATCGGCGCCTTTCGGGGGCTGTCGCCAAGGGGCGCCCAGGAAGTCATCGACCACTGCAGTAGCGCCCAGATAGAACAGTTGCATGCTTCCGGGCGGATACCACTGAGCATGGCGCAACATGCACGATGGTATGAACATGCCAGCCGTATCGACCGAGCTTGTCTCGGCTTGCGCCTACAGAACCTGACCAACACCGATAGCGAAATACTGGCGCTACGCCTCATCGAGCGGGAAGCCCCGTGGCCAGACTCAGTACGGGTCGAATTACGCCACGGCGGCCTGGAGGGATTACAGATATTCGCCAGCCAGAGCGAGACCGCGCAGAAGGTACGCACCATTGTCAAAAATGAGCAAGGCTACGCCCTGGCTGGCGAAGAAACCCAGGGCAAGTCCTTGCTGGCAGCGCTCCTGCAGTGCCTGGACGACGAGCAGAAAACCCGGTTGGGGAACCGCAACCTGCAGTTCAGGGAACTGCGCGACAAACTGGCCATGGCAGCCGAACAGGATCGCGACACCACGGCTGGCCTGCTCGACCTGCCCGGCATCCGCGCAACTGTCAGGCCGCCCCGGCGTTTCGCCGACGGCAGGCTGGCCTATACACTCAGCGGCGGTGGTGAAAGCAGCCAAAGCGCTATTCGCCGAGGGATCCATCAAATATTCCCCACACTCTCCGAACTGCAACTGGACGCTTACCTCGAAGCAGTCCGCCAGCGCGGGGAGAGCTTGTGGGACCATTACCAGACGCTGCAACGCCAGCTCGCCGACCTGCGCGAAACACTTCGGGTCTGGCAGGCCGGTTGGCAATCTCCGATCGACGCCATTCGCAGACGCCGGGTAGCCGATACCCTTCGCCGCAGTTGGCGGCGCAAACTGGTGGACGGCAACGACCAATATGAACTGACCATAGACGGCGAGCACATCGATGCCTTGCCAGACCTGCCGGAGGGTGTGGAATACCGACACGTGCGCCGGCTGACGTTACGCAACATGCGCCTGCAGCAGATCGATGCGCGCTTCCTGAGGCTGTTCCCCAACGTCGTGGACCTGGACCTGAGCGGCAACCGGCTGACATTGGTTCCCGAGGGCATCGAGGGCCTCAGCCAGCTACGGCGCTTGAACCTGAGCAACAACCTGATTGCGATGGACGCAGCAGGTAGCAGCCGCCTGGCTCAGTTGCAGCGGCTGGATACCCTGATACTCAATTACAACCCCCTCAACGGCATGCCCGACCTCTCGGCCTTGCCACATGTGCGGGACCTGCGCTTGCGAGCAACGGGCCAGGCGGATATTGGCCTGGTCCACCAGAGCGTAGCGCTACGCGCCCATATCGACTTGCGCGACAACAGAATCAGCGAGTTGCAGCGCGAGATGCGCGGCTTGCGCCTGCGCCTGCAAAGGCTGAACCTGCATGACAATCCGTTGAGCGAAGGCAGCATCGAGTATCTGGACGAAGCACAGGGTGCCAGCGAAACAGGCGCCCGAGGCAGCGCGTCGTATGCCCACGAGCCAATAGATGAGGAAACCCGTGCAACCTGGGTAGCGTCCAGAAACGAGCTCCTCCGTGCAGAACGGGAGGCAGCCTGGGACCGCCTGAGCGAGGAGCCGGGCTCTGGAGGCCTGTTCAGATTCCTGGCCGACTTTGCCCAGAGCGAAGACTTCGAGGCCCATCCGCGGCATTATCGACGCCGTCTCTGGCACATCCTCGAAGCCTGCGAAAACAATGAAGCGTTACGCGAGCAGTTGTTTCGCGAGGCCGACGGGCCGCGTACCTGCGAGGACCGCCTGTTGCTGCTGCTCAACCAGATGGAAGTGGGCGTGCTGGCCTTCCAGGGCATCGAAGGGGTGCCAGCGGAAATGAGAGAGAGCCACCTGCTGTATCTGGGCGGCCAGCTGCACCGCCTGGACCTGCTTGACGATATTGCCAACCGGCACATCCAGGCCATGCGCGAAGCAGGACGCAGAGTAGATGAAATCGAAGTTCGGCTTTTCTATCGCCTGCGGCTGACAGGGCCACTCGACTTGCCAGCACCACCGGATGAGATGCACTTCGCATCATTCGCCCACGTGACAACGCGGGATCTGAACGCAGCAGAAATAGAAGTACTGCAAAGCTACAGCACCTTGTCGATGCTGGACGCGCTTGCAGGCCGCCCTTACTGGCAGAACTACCTGCGAGAAACCTATGCTGACCGTTTCGAGGCGACCGCAAGGCCTTATTACGAGCGAATGGAAGCGCTCGAGGCACGGGCCGTGGCCGGCCAGGAAGCGGGCTATGAAGACCAGGCCAGGGTTTTGATGCGCGAACTTGCCGCCGAGGAGTCAGTGCTGATACGCACCCTCACTACCGAGGCCTGGGCGCGCTGGAACCAGACGCCGAAAGAGCGGCTCATGCCCCACTGACCAGGCTGGCAGCGCTGCGATCAGGCGCTGCATGGCAGCGGTCCTGATCGCTCGTGCATTGCGATGCAGGGCTGGCAAATCCGTTCGGATTTCCGAACGATTAACCGCTATTCATTCGGTATGGCGAATGAAACTTACCGTCACACGATGAAAGCAAAAGGTTGATTCCCAATGAATTCGAGGCGTTATGATCAATGCCAGAGCTTGGCACGACTCATGCTCTACACTTGGTAGCCGAATGCAATCGTTTATTTCTGTATTCGTTGAACGAAGAGTCCGCCAACGGCTCCATAAAAAAAACAAACACGTCGAGGAAAATTTGATGCGCATCGTTCGTCAATTGCTGGGCGCCGCCATCGCGGCCGCCGTGATCGCTTCGCCGGCCATGGCCGAAGAACTGACCGGCACCCTGAAGAAGATCAAGGAGTCGGGCACCATCACCCTGGGCCACCGCGACTCCTCCATCCCGTTTTCCTACCTGGCCGGCAAGCCCGAGCCCGTGGGCTACTCGCATGACATCCAGCTGGCTGTCGTCGACGCCCTGAAGAAGCAGCTGGGCACGGACATCAAGGTCCGCTACAACCTCGTCACCTCCCAGACCCGCATCCCGCTGGTGCAGAACGGCACCGTGGACCTCGAGTGCGGCTCCACCACCAACAACGTCGAGCGCCAGCAGCAGGTCGGCTTCTCGGTCGGTATCTTCGAAGTCGGTACCCGCCTGTTGACCAAGGTCAAGGACGGTCAGCCGGCATACAAGGACTTCCCGGACCTGGCCGGCAAGAACGTGGTGACCACCGCAGGTACCACCTCCGAGCGCATCCTCAAGGCGATGAACGCCGACAAGCAGATGAAGATGAACGTGATTTCCGCCAAGGACCACGGTGAAGCCTTCAACATGCTCGAAAGCGGCCGCGCCGTGGCCTTCATGATGGACGACGCCCTGCTCGCCGGCGAAATGGCCAAGGCTCGCAAACCGTCGGACTGGGTCATCACCGGTACCCCGCAATCGTACGAAATCTACGGCTGCATGGTGCGCAAGGATGACGCGGCCTTCAAGAAAGCGGTCGATGACGCCATCGTCGGCTACTTCAAGTCGGGCGAAGTCAACAAGAGCTACGACAAGTGGTTCCAGCAGCCAATCCCGCCAAAGGGCCTGAACCTGCAGTTCCCGATGAGCGACGAGCTGAAGAAACTGATCGCCGAGCCGACCGACAAGGCTGCGGACGAGAAAAAGTCCTGACCACCAGCCCATGGCCTGTTGCGCTGCAAAGCGCGAATTAAACCTGCAGGCCACCCGTTAGTGTCTAACCTTTCATCCGAGGGCTTATGCCCTCGGATGTTGGAAGGTGCCCGTGAAACAACCGTCTGAGGGGAAATCCCGATGAATTACAACTGGGACTGGGGCGTGTTCTTCAAGTCCACCGGCGTGGGCAGCGAAACCTATCTGGACTGGTACGTCACCGGCCTGGGCTGGACCATCGCCATCGCCATCTCCGCCTGGGTCATCGCCTTGCTGCTGGGCTCGGTCCTCGGTGTCATGCGCACCGTGCCGAACCGTTTGGTATCGGGTATCGCCACCGCCTATGTGGAGCTGTTCCGCAACGTACCGCTGCTGGTGCAGCTGTTCATCTGGTACTTCCTGGTGCCAGACCTGCTGCCAGAAGGCCTGCAGGAATGGTTCAAGCAGGACCTCAACCCGACCACCTCGGCGCTGATCAGCGTAGTCATCTGCCTGGGCCTGTTCACTGCCGCCCGCGTGTGCGAGCAGGTGCGTACCGGCATCCAGGCGCTGCCCCGCGGCCAGGAAGCCGCCGCCCGCGCCATGGGCTTCAGCCTGTCGCAGATCTACACCAACGTGCTGCTGCCACAAGCCTACCGGATCATCATTCCGCCGCTCACCTCGGAATTCCTGAACGTGTTCAAGAACTCGTCGGTGGCGTCGCTGATCGGCCTGATGGAACTGCTGGCACAAACCAAGCAGACCGCTGAGTTCTCGGCGAACCTGTTCGAGGCCTTCACCTTGGCCACGCTGATCTACTTCACCCTGAACATGGGCCTGATGCTGCTGATGCGCATGGTCGAGAAGAAAGTCTCGGTGCCCGGCCTGATTTCCGTAGGGGGCAAATAAATGGACATGGATTTCAGCGAAATCATCCCGGCCCTGCCTGCCCTTTGGGAAGGCATGGTCATGACCCTGCAGCTGATGATAATGGGCGTGGTTGGCGGCATTGTACTGGGGACCATCCTGGCCCTGATGCGCCTGTCGTCGAGCAAGCTGCTGTCGAACGTGGCCGGCGCCTACGTCAACTACTTCCGCTCGATCCCGCTGCTGCTGGTAATCACCTGGTTCTACCTGGCGGTACCATTCGTGCTGCGCTGGATTACCGGTGAGGACACCCCGGTAGGTGCTTTCACCTCCTGCGTGGTGGCATTCATG
Organism: Pseudomonas sp. C5pp; assembly: GCF_000814065.1. NCBI lineage: Bacteria > Pseudomonadati > Pseudomonadota > Gammaproteobacteria > Pseudomonadales > Pseudomonadaceae > Pseudomonas > Pseudomonas sp. C5pp. Next base: position 19,593 of record NZ_JWLN01000013.1, read on the forward strand.
ATGTTCGAGGCCGCGTACTTCTGCGAAATCGTCCGCGCCGGCGTGCAGTCGATCTCCAAGGGCCAGATGGGCGCCGCCCAGGCCCTGGGCATGACCTACGGCCAGACCATGCGCCTGATCATCCTACCCCAGGCCTTCCGCAAGATGACGCCGCTGCTTTTGCAGCAGAGCATCATCCTGTTCCAGGACACCTCGCTGGTCTACACCGTGGGCCTGGTGGACTTCCTCAACTCGGCACGCTCCAACGGCGACATCATCGGGCGCTCCCATGAGTTCCTGATCTTCGCCGGTGTCGTGTACTTCCTCATCAGCTTCTCCGCTTCGTGGCTGGTCAAGCGCCTGCAAAAAAGGATCGCCGTATGATTTCCATCAAGAACGTAAACAAGTGGTACGGGGACTTCCAGGTACTGACCGACTGCAGCACCGAGGTCAAGAAGGGTGAAGTGGTGGTGGTCTGCGGCCCGTCGGGCTCGGGCAAGTCCACCCTGATCAAGTGCGTCAACGCCCTGGAGCCGTTCCAGAAAGGTGACATCGTGGTCGACGGCACCTCGATCGCCGACCCCAAGACCAACCTGCCCAAGCTGCGTTCGCGCGTTGGCATGGTGTTCCAGCACTTCGAGCTGTTCCCGCACCTGTCCATCACCGAGAACCTGACCATCGCCCAGCGCAAGGTGCTTGGCCGCAGCGAAGCAGAAGCGACCAAGAAGGGCCTGGCCCTGCTCGACCGCGTCGGTCTCGGTGCCCACGCCAAGAAGCACCCCGGCCAGCTGTCCGGCGGCCAGCAGCAGCGCGTGGCCATCGCCCGCGCCCTGTCGATGGACCCGATCGTCATGCTGTTCGACGAACCGACCTCGGCCCTGGACCCGGAAATGGTCAACGAAGTACTGGACGTGATGGTCGAGCTGGCCCACGAAGGCATGACAATGATGTGCGTGACCCACGAAATGGGCTTTGCCCGCAAGGTGGCCAACCGCGTGATCTTCATGGACAAGGGCAACATCATCGAGGATTGCCAGAAGGAAGACTTCTTCGGCAACCCGAGTGCCCGCCACGAACGTACCCAGCACTTCCTCAGCAAGATCCTGCAACACTGATTTTGCTTCACTGAAGCGGTCGGCGCCGCTGCCCTTTCGGGCAGCAGGCGCTGGTCGTGACAAGGCCACTGTGATGAAATGCGATCCTTCGCTTCTTCTCCCTGCCAAGCCTGCCGTGAAATCCCGCCTGCTCCGCCAATTGCTGTTACCGCCACTGATCATCCTGCTGATGGTCGGCCTGGGAATGGCTGGCTACCTGATCAGCGAGAGCAGCGGCATCCGCACCCTCAGCGAAAACGGCGAGCGCCAGCTGGAGCTGCACGCGCGCACGGTCGAGAGCGAAATCAGCAAGTACACCTACCTGCCGAGCCTGCTGGAGCTGGAAGACAGCGTCTCGCATCTGCTCACCGACCCTGACGGCGGCTCGCGGCAGATCGTCAACGAATACCTCGAAGGCCTGAACCGGCGCAGCCGCAGCCGGGCCATCTTCGTCCTCGACACCAATGGCCGGGTCCAGGCCACCAGCAACTGGCGCGATGCCGACTCGTTCCTCGGCGAGGACCTGTCGTTCCGAGCCTACTTCCAGACCGCCGTGCGCGGCGAACCCGGGCGTTTCTACGGTATCGGCAGCACCACCGGCGAGGCCGGCTATTACCTGGCCCACGGCCTGGAGGAACACGGCAAGATCATTGGCGTGGCGGTGATCAAAGTGCGCCTGGACACCCTCGAGGAGCGCTGGCAGCGTGCCCGCCTGGAAGCGTTCGTCAGCGACGAGAACGGCATCATCATCCTCTCCAGCGACCCAGCCCGGCGCCTGAAATCTGTACGCCCGCTGACCCCGCAGATCAAGGAGCGCCTGGCTCGCAGCCTGCAGTACTACTGGTGGCCGCTGAACGAACTGCAGCCGCTGGCACGGGAGACCCTGGCCGATGGTGTGGAAAAGCTGACCTTCCCGGCCAACAGCGAAACCGCACAGGGCAAGGCCCGCGAAATGGCCTACCTGGCCCAGACACGGCGCTTGGTCGACACGCCCTGGCATTTCACCCTGCTGACCCCACTGCAGGACCTGCGCCGCGAATCCATGGTACAGGGCATCCTGGCAGGCGTGGCCTTTGCATTGCTGGCGATCCTCGGCATCGCCTGGAACGAACGGCGCAAGGTCATCGCCACCCGCCTGGCAGCCCGCGAGGCCCTGCAGGAAGCCAACAGCCAGCTGGAACGACGGATTACCGAACGCACGGCCGACCTGCGTGCCAGCAACGAACGCCTGAAGGGCCAGATTCGCGAGCGCCGGCATGCCGAGCAGACCCTGCGTCACGCCCAGGATGAACTGGTACAGGCTGGCAAGCTGGCCGCCATCGGGCAGATGTCCACCAGCATTGCCCACGAACTGAACCAACCGCTGGCCGCGCTGCGTACGTTGTCCGGCAACACCGTGCGCTTCCTCGAACGCGGGGCGCTGGAAACCGCCAGCACCAACCTGCGTACCATGAACGACCTGATCGACCGCATGGGCCGAATCACCGCCAGCCTGCGCTCGTTCGCCCGACGCAGTGACGACAGCGGCCAGGCTTCGCTGGCCAAGGCAGTGGACGCTACCTTGCAGGTGCTGGCCAACCGCATCAGCGCCTGCCACCTGCAGCTGCACAATCAGTTCGAGGACCAGCAGCTGGCCATCGACCAGACCCGCCTGGAGCAGATCCTGGTCAACCTGATCGGCAACGCCCTGGATGCCATGGCCGCCCAGCCGCTGCCGCAACTGTGGCTGGAAGGCGAGCTGCAGGGCGACAAGTACCGTTTGCAGGTGCGCGACAATGGCCACGGCATCGACGCCGAGGCGCGCAAGCACCTGTTCGAACCTTTCTTCACCACCAAACCGGGCGAACATGGCCTGGGCCTGGGCCTGACCCTGTCGGCGAGCCTTGCCGCCGCCGCCAAGGGCAGCCTCAACGTCGAGCACCCCGCCAGCGGCGGCACGGCCTTCGTCCTGGCCCTGCCCCTGGTCTCACCCCCTAGCGAATCGGCAGAGCACCCATGAACCAAGCGCCTCTTACCGTCCTGATCGTCGAAGACGACCCGCATGTGCTGCTCGGCTGCCAACAGGCGCTGGCCCTGGAAGACATCGCCTGTGAAGGTGTGGGCAGCGCCGAGCAGGCGCTGGAGCGCATCGGCGACGACTTCGCCGGCATCGTCGTCAGCGATATACGCCTGCCGGGCATCGATGGCCTGGAGCTGCTCAACCGCCTCAAGGCCCGCGACCGCAGCCTGCCGGTGGTACTGATCACCGGCCACGGCGATATCGACATGGCGGTGGGCGCCATGCGCAATGGCGCCTACGACTTCATGGAAAAACCCTTCTCCCCGGAGCGCCTGGTCGACGTGGTGCGCCGCGCCCTCGAACAGCGCGGGCTGTCGCGCGAAGTGGTGGCCCTGCGCCGCCAGTTGGCGGAGCAAAGCAGCCTGGAGGGGCGCATCATTGGCCGTTCGCCGGCCATGGAGCACCTGCGCGAGCTCATCGCCAACGTCGCCGATACCTCGGCCAACGTGCTGATCGAAGGCGAAACCGGTACCGGCAAGGAACTGGTCGCCCGCTGCCTGCACGACTTCAGCCGCCGCCAGGGCCAGCCGTTCGTGGCACTGAACTGTGGCGGCCTGCCGGAAAACCTGTTCGAAAGCGAGATTTTCGGCCACGAGGCCAACGCCTTCACCGGTGCCGGCAAACGCCGCATCGGCAAGATCGAACATGCCAATGGCGGCACGCTGTTCCTCGACGAAGTGGAGAGCATGCCGATCAACCTGCAGATCAAGCTGTTGCGTGTGCTGCAGGAGCGCACCCTGGAGCGGCTGGGCTCGAACCAGAGCATTCCGGTGGACTGCCGGGTGATCGCCGCCACCAAGTCTGACCTGGATGCCATGGGCCAGAGTGGCCAGTTCCGCAGCGACCTGTATTACCGGCTGAACGTGGTGACACTGGAGCTGCCGCCGCTGCGCGAGCGCCGCGAAGATATCCTGCAGCTGTTCGAACACTTCCTGCAGCAGTCGGCCCTGCGCTTCGACCGTGAAACACCTGCGCTGGACAGCCAGACCCTGTCGCGCCTGATGGCCCACGACTGGCCGGGCAACGTGCGTGAGCTGCGCAACGTCGCCGAACGCTATGCCCTCGGCCTGCCTGCGTTCAAGAAAGGCCCCAGCGGTGGTGCCAGCCAAGGCTTGGGCTTTGCCGAGGCGGTGGAAGCGTTCGAGCGCAACCTGCTCAGCGATGCCCTGCAACGTACTGGTGGCAACCTGAGCCAGGCCAGCCAGGAGCTGGGCATGGCCAAGACCACGCTGTTCGACAAAGTGAAGAAATACGGCCTCGGCTGACCTCAACCCAACCTGGAAAGACAACGTGGACCTGGTATTCAAAGCTGCCCTGGGTGCTGGTGTGGTGGTGCTGCTGGCGGTGCTGTCGAAGACGCGCAATTACTACATCGCCGGGCTGGTGCCACTGTTCCCCACCTTCGCCCTGATTGCCCACTACATTGTCGGCAAGGGGCGCAGCATTGCCGACCTGAAGACCACCATCCTGTTCGGCATGTGGTCGATCATTCCGTACTTCGTGTACCTGGCGACCTTGTATGTACTGGTCGACCGCATGCGCCTGGAGGCATCGCTGGCGTTGGCCACGGTGGCCTGGCTGATGGGGGCAACCGTGTTGGTGACCCTGTGGGTGCGGATGCACTGAGTTGCATCGGCGTAAACTTCTTCGCGGGCACGCCCGCTCCCACAGGTATTGCACATGATTGAAAGCGGGTGCATTCCCCGTGGGAGCGGGCGTGCCCGCGAAGAGGCCAACGCCGATTCAGAGCCCTGCGATATGCGTGACATCCTGCCGATGTGCCTGCAGGTAAGGCAATACCGCCCCCAGCAACGGCGCCTTGAACGGCTCCTGGAAGCGGTGCGCCAACCCCGGTATCAAGCGCAGCTGGCTGCCCTGGATATGTGCTGCCAGGTGCACGCCATGCATCACCGGCAGCAACGGATCGGCCGTGCCATGCACTACCAGGGTCGGCACCCGCAACTGGTTAAGCAACTCGACCCTGCTCGGCTCGGCCAGTATCGCCATGATCTGGCGCTTGGCCCCTTCAGGGTTGAACGCCCGGTCGTAGGCCACGGCCGCTTGCTGCAGCAAGGCCGCACGGTCGTCACGCACCTCGGGGCTACCCAGCGCCGCCAGCAGATCAGCCTGCTGCTCGATGGCCACTTCGCGGTTCGGCGCGCTGCGCCGGGCCAGCAACTGCACCAGCGCCGGATCCGGCGCCGGCAACCCCGCCGCCCCTGAACTGGACATGACCAGCGTCAGGCTGCGCACGCGCTCGGGCGCCATGGCCGCCAGGTGCTGGGCAATCATGCCGCCCATGCTAACCCCCAGCACATGAAACTGGCGCACGCCCAACGCATCCATCAAGCGCAGGCCATCGTCCGCCATGTCGGTCAGCGTATAGGGCGCAGCCACCGACAGGCCCAGCTTGTAGCGCAGCAGTTCGACCGTCAGGTTGGCCGTCGGTGGCAACTGGTTCCAGCGTGACAGGCCGACATCGCGGTTGTCATAGCGGATCACCCGAAAGCCCTGGCGGCACAACGCTTCGACCACGTCGTCCGGCCAGTGGATCAGCTGCCCGCCAAGGCCCATCACCAGCAGCAAGGCCGGGTCGCGTGGCGCACCGACGCTCTGGTAGACAAGGCTGACCGCGCCCAGCTCGGCCCGCTGCACCGGCGCGTGGGCGTCACAACGCTGTTCAGCGAAACTTGCAGGTACGCCGAATACAAAGAAAAGAAAAAGCCAAAAAGCCCGCATGAAAGAAACACCAGAATGCAGATCCCCAGTAGAGCGCGAGTCTGATGAATTCTGTTCGGGCGCGCTGCCACAGTTCAGTGACAGTTTGATGACTCCCGCCAGGCGGTGCGGCGGTACGCCCAGTCGACAGGCGCGGCAACATGAGGGAAACTCAACTCATTCCCTGTTTCCTCAAGTCCACACACCGGAGTCAGCTGTGCTGGAGATCCGTCACCTGAAAACCCTTCATGCCCTGCGCGAGGCCGACAGCCTGGTGGAGGCCGCCGAGCGCCTGCACCTGACCCAGTCGGCGCTGTCGCACCAGTTCAAGGAGCTGGAAGAGCGCCTGGGCCTGCCGCTGTTCGTGCGCAAGACCAAGCCGATCCGCTTCACCAGCGCCGGATTGCGTCTGCTGCAACTGGCCGATGCCACCCTGCCGCTGCTGCGCGGCGCCGAACGTGACATCGCGCGCCTGGCCGGCGGCACCGCCGGTCGTCTGCACATGGCCATCGAATGCCACAGCTGCTTCCAGTGGCTGATGCCGACCATCGACCAGTTCCGTGACGCCTGGCCGGAGGTGGAGCTGGACCTGGCCTCCGGCTTTGCCTTCGCCCCACTGCCGGCCCTGGCCCGCGGCGACCTCGACCTGGTGGTGACCTCCGACCCGCTGGACCTGGCGGGCATCACCTACGTGCCGCTGTTCACCTACGAGGCGATGCTGGCGGTGGCCAACCAGCATCCGTTGGCCAGCAAGCCCTACATCGTGCCGCAGGACCTGCTCGACCAGACCCTCATCACCTACCCGGTGGAGCGCGACCGCCTGGACATCTTCACCCGCTTCCTGGAGCCAGCCGACATCGAGCCCGCCGCCGTGCGCACATCGGAGCTGACGGTGATGATGATGCAACTGGTGGCCAGTGGCCGTGGCGTGTGCGGCATGCCGCACTGGGCGCTGCACGAGTACAGCTCGCGCGGATATGTGAAGGGCAAGCGCCTGGGTGAAAAAGGCCTGTTCGCCACGCTTTATGCCGCCGTGCGCACCGACATGCTCGATGCGCCATACATGCGCGACTTCCTGCTGACGGCGAAGGACACCTCGTTCGCCACCCTCGATGGCGTCAGCGCGGTGCGCTGACGGCCTGGCGGTATAGCGGCAGGATCAGGTCGCGGGTCAGGGGTGCCAGCTGCATGGCGGGTACCTGGTCTGCGGCCAGCCACACCACCTCCTCGATCTCCGCGGCCGGCAGCACGGCTGCGGCGCTGTCGACACGGAACAGTTCGGCCTGTACCTTGAAGCCCGGCTCGTTGGCGGCCGGGGCGCTGAACTGGCCCAGGTGCACGGCCTGGGCCGGATCGATGTGCAGGCCCAGTTCCTCATGCAGCTCGCGCACCAGCGCCTGCACGGGTGTTTCGCCAGCATCGATCTTGCCGCCGGGCTGCATGAAAGCCTGGGTGCCGCGTTTGCGTACCAGCAGGGTTCGGCCTTGGGGGTCGATCAGCATGGCCGCGGCGATGCGGATGGTGTTGGGCATGGGGGCTCACCTGAAACAATGGCCGGGGAGGATCCCATGGGGGTCATTGCCCTGACAAGGCCAGTGTCTCCTGTGCCGGCCTCTTCGCGGGTAAACCCGCTCCCACAGGTGCACCACAATGTCAGAGAGCGGCGCAGTACCTGTGGGAGCGGGTTTACCCGCGAAGAGGCCGGCACAGGTCATAGCCGATCCGGCAGACGAACGGCCCCTTGCCAACCCGCCCTACACCCTCCATAACCAACACATGAACCTGCCCGCCAAACACCACCCGGTGCTCGAGCTGTTCCACCCCGCCGTGCGCACCTGGTTCCGTCGCCACTTCGCCACGGTGACCGATGCCCAGGCCCAGGCCTGGCCGTTGATCCATGCGGGCCAGTCGATGCTGCTGGCCGCGCCGACCGGCTCGGGCAAGACCCTCAGCGCCTTCCTCGCCGTACTCGACGAACTGTTCCGCCAAGGCCTTGAGCACCAGGGCGAGCTACCAGCGCAAACCCAGGTGGTCTACGTTTCGCCACTCAAGGCACTGTCCAACGATATCCGCCTGAACCTGCAAGCCCCGCTCGAAGGCATCAGCCAGGCCATCGCGGACCAGGGCCTGAACGCCCCGCGCATCACCACGGCCGTGCGCAGCGGCGACACTCCGCAGAAGGAGCGTGCCGCCATGCGCAAGCTGGCGCCGCACATCCTGGTCACCACCCCCGAATCGCTCTACGTGCTGATGGGCTCGGCTTCTGGCCGTAAAGGCCTGGCCAGCGTGCACACGGTAATCGTCGACGAAATCCATGCCCTGGCAGGCAACAAGCGCGGCGCCCACCTGGCACTGACCCTGGAGCGCCTGCAGGCCCTGTGCAACCGGCCGTTGCGGCGCATCGGCCTGTCGGCCACGCAACGCCCGGTCGAACGGGTGGCGCAATTTCTGGTCGGCAACGGCCGCCCCTGCGCAATCGTCGATGTCGGCCATGCTCGGCAGCGCGACCTGGCCATCGAGGTGCCGCCAGTGCCGCTGGGTGCAGTGATGGCCACCGATGTCTGGGGCCTGGTCTATGACCGCCTGGCCACCCTGGCGCGCGAACACCGCACCACTCTGGTGTTCGTCAACACCCGGCGACTGGCCGAGCGCATCACCCGCCACCTCAGCGACCGGCTGGGCAAGGAGGCGGTTGCCGCGCACCACGGCAGCCTGGCCAAGGAACTACGCCTGGATGCCGAACAACGCCTGAAGAATGGCCAGTTGCAGGTGCTGGTGGCCACTGCATCGCTGGAGCTGGGTATCGATATCGGCGACATCGATCTGGTCTGCCAGATCGCTTCACCAGGTTCGATAGCGGCCTTTCTGCAGCGGGTCGGCCGCGCCGGCCACCAGGTCGATGGCGTGCCAAAGGGCCGCTTGTTCCCGACCTCGCGCGATGACCTGATCGAATGCGTGGCCCTGCTCGACTGCATACGCCGGGGCGAGCTGGACGAGCTGCACATTCCACGGGCGCCGCTGGACGTGCTGGCCCAGCAGATCGTCGCCGAAGCCAGCAACCAGCCCTGGCACGAACAAGCCCTGTTCGACTGCCTGCGCCAGGCCACGCCCTATTCCGAACTCGACCAGCAACATTACCAGGCCCTGTTGCGCATGCTCGCCGAGGGCTACAACGGCCGCCAGGGCGTGCGCAGTGCCTATCTGCACCGCGATGCGGTGAGCGGCACCCTGCGTGGCCGCCGCGGCAGCCAGCTGACCGCCCTGACCAGCGGCGGCACCATCCCCGACAACGCCGACTACGCCGTGCTGCTCGAACCGCAGGCGCTGAACATCGGCAGCGTCAACGAAGACTTCGCCGTGGAAAGCATCGCCGGCGACATCTTCCAGCTTGGCAATGCCTCCTATCGCATCCTGCGGGTCGAGCCGGGCCGGGTGCGGGTGGAGGATGCCCATGGCCTTCCACCGACCATTCCATTCTGGCTGGGCGAAGCGCCGGGGCGCAGCGACGAGCTGTCCGCCGCGGTGGCCCGGCTGCAGGCGCAGATCGACCAACAGCTGGCTGACAACAACCAGGCCGAGGTGCTGACATGGTTGCAGGCCACCTTCGAACTAGGTGAAGACGCCGCCGGCCAGTTGCTCGACTACCTGGCCCGCACCCGCGAAGTGCTTGGTGCCCTGCCCTCGCAGGACACGCTGGTGATGGAGCGCTTCTTCGATGAGTCCGGCGGTACCCAGTTGATCATCCATTCGCCCTACGGCAGCCGCATCAACCGCGCCTGGGGCCTGGCCCTGCGCAAGCGCTTCTGCCGCACCTTCAACTTCGAGTTGCAGGCGGCGGCCAGCGAGGACGCCATCGTGCTGTCGCTGTCCTCCAGCCACAGCTTCGAACTGGACGACGTGTGGCGTTACCTGAATAGCCGCAACGCCGAGTCGATCCTTGTCCAGGCACTGCTCGATGCGCCGCTGTTCGGCGTGCGCTGGCGCTGGAACGCCAGCGTGACCATGGCCTTGCCGCGCTTTGTCGGCGGTCGCAAGGTGGCGCCACAGATCCAGCGGATGAAGAGTGAAGACCTGATTGCCGCCGTGTTCCCCGACCAGATCGCCTGCCTGGAGAACATCGTCGGCGAGCGGCAGATTCCCGATCACCCGCTGGTCGAGCAAACCCTCGACGACTGCCTGCACGAGGCGATGGACAGCGAAGGCTGGCTAGCACTTTTGCGGCGCATGGAAAGCGGCACGGTACGCCTGCTGTGCCGCGATCTGCCCGCCCCTTCGCCGTTGGCGGCGGCCATCCTCAATGCACGGCCATATGCCTTCCTGGATGACGCGCCCCTGGAAGAGCGTCGCACGCAGGCAGTGCTCAACCGGCGCTGGAACGAGGTGCAGAACGGCGACGACCTGGGCGCGCTGGACGCCGATGCGATTGCCGCCGTGGCGGCCGAGGCCTGGCCGCAGCCGGGCAACGCCGACGAAATGCATGAAGCGTTGATGGGCCTGGGTGTCATCAGCCAGGACGAAGTGCAGGGCAATGCCGGCTGGGAGCTGCTGCTCAGACAATTGGCCAGGGCTGGCCGGGCCTTGCGCCTGGTGGATGAAAAACTGTGGCTGGCACGCGAGCGGTTGAGTCTGCTGCAGGTGCTGTATCCCGGCTCCCGGCTGGAACCTGCGTTGCATGTACTGCCAGGCTTCGATCAGGCCATCGAGCCGGACATTGCGCTGATTGAACTGTTGCGAGCCCGCCTGAGCGGCCATGGCCCGCTGACCCGTGCGCAGATTGCGTTAGCACTTGGCAAACCGCCGCAAGCCATCGAACAGGCCCTGGCCCACCTGGAGACCGAAGGCTATGTGCTGCGTGGGCATTTCAGCCCCGGCGCAAGCGAACTGCAGTGGTGCGAGCGCCATCTGCTTGCGCGCATCCACCGCTACACGGTCAAACGCCTGCGCCGGGAGATCGAGCCGGTCAGCCTGCAGGACTTCATGCGCTTTCTGTTCGACTGGCAGCATCTGGCTGACGACACGCGCCTGCGCGGCCCGCAAGCCGTGGCCGAGGTACTTGGCCAGTTGCAAGGGTTCCCCAGTGCAGCCGGAGCCTGGGAGGCCGAACTGCTGCCGGCACGTATCAAGGACTACAGCCCGCACTGGCTCGACGATGCCTGCCGTAGCGGGCAGTTTGCCTGGAGCCGGCTGGCGGCGACCGTGTCGAGCAACACCTTGTCGAGCACACCGCTGGTTCTGCTGCCGCGCGAGCATCTTGGGTTGTGGCGCAGCCTTGCCCCCGTACCCGCCCTGGATAGCCTCGGCGCACGAGCGCAACGCGTCCACGAGGTGCTGAACGCACATGGCGCGCTGTTCTTCGACGAGCTGGCACACGACGCCCACCTGCTGCCCAGCGAACTGGAGACGGCCTTGCAAGAGCTGGTAGGCGCAGGCCTGGTGGGGGCCGACAGCTTCACCGGCCTGCGCAGCCTGATCACCCGGGCGGCGAAACGCACATCGCGCAACAGCCGACGCGGCCACCCGCCGCTGTCCAGCAGCATGTCCCATGCCGGGCGCTGGGCCTTGCTGCGCAGGGGCACTGTAGACGACAGCCAGCGCCTGGAGCACATCGCCCGGGCCCTGCTTCGGCGCTATGGCGTGGTGTGCTGGCGCCTGCTGGAGCGCGAAAGCGATGTGCTGCCGCCCTGGCGCGAACTGCTGCGCTGCTATCACCGGCTGGAAGCGCGTGGCGAGATTCGTGGCGGGCGCTTCATTGCCGGGCTGGCCGGCGAACAGTTCGCCTTGCCGGAGGCGGTGGGGCTGCTACGGCAGGTGCGGCGGCGTGAATTGGACGGGGCATTGGTGGTGGTGAGTGCCAGTGACCCACTGAACCTGGTCGGGTCTTTGCTGCCGGGGGCAAAAGTGCCGGCGGTGAGCGGCAACCGCCTGCTGTACCGCGACGGGGTGCCAGTGGCGATGCGGGTGGCAGGGCACTATTCGTACCTGGTCGAAGCGCCGGCACAAGAGCAGGAAAGCTGGCGGCAGAAGCTGCTGCGCGACACTATCTGAATCCCTTGTTGCTGACTTCAGGGCATGCACAGCACCTGTAGGAGCAGCCTTGTGCTGCGAAGAGGCCATTATTGCCGAAGACAATCTGTTTCCCCAATTGGCCTCTTCGCAGCACAAGGCTGCTCCTACAAAAGCCCGTGTTGGCCTGAAGACTATCGCCAGGCTCTGCGAGAATGATTTTCGCTACCCCGATTTTAATTTGCACAGCCGAGCAACTTGGCTATGGTCGGGGTTTGCCCCAGGCCCTGAGCCTGACCGCGCCATCGCAAGGACCCTGTATGAGCCTGTCACTTCTCAGTCGCTATGCCTTCTTCGCCGCCTGTGTGCTGTTCACCCTGGCGAGCCTGCCGTTCACCCACCACGAATGGCTGTGGCCGTTCACCCTGAGCACCGGCATCCTCAGCCTCATCGGTCTGTTCGACCTGTTGCAGCAACGCCACGCAGTACGCCGCAACTATCCGATCCTGGGCAACATCCGCTATCTGGTCGAGGCCATTCGCCCGGAAATTCGCCAGTACCTGCTGGAGGCGGACAGCGACGCCCTGCCGTTCTCCCGCGCCCAGCGCTCGCTGGTTTACGCAAGGGCGAAGAACGAAGCCTCGGACAAACCCTTCGGCACCCTGATCGACGTGTACGAGTCCGGCTTCGAATTCATCGGCCACTCCATGCGCCCGGCGCCATTGGCCGACCCGGCAAGCTTCCGGGTCATCGTCGGCGGGCCGCAATGCAGCCAGCCATACTCAGCGTCGATCTTCAACATATCGGCGATGAGCTTTGGCTCGCTCAGCGCCAACGCCATCCGCGCCCTCAACCAGGGCGCCAAGCTGGGCAACTTCCACCATGACACCGGCGAAGGCAGCATCAGCCCCTATCACCGCGAGCATGGCGGCGACCTGGTCTGGGAACTGGGCAGCGGCTACTTCGGGTGCCGCACGCCAGACGGGCGCTTCGACCCCGAACGCTTTGCCGCCCAGGCACGCAGCCCGCAGGTGCGGATGATCGAAATCAAGATGAGCCAAGGCGCCAAGCCCGGCCATGGCGGCATCCTGCCCAAGCACAAGGTGACCCGGGAAATCGCCGAAACCCGTGGTGTGCTGATGGGCGAAGACTGCATATCGCCGTCGCGCCACAGCGCCTTCTCCACCCCCATCGAGATGATGCAGTTCATCGCCCAGTTGCGCGAGCTATCTGGCGGCAAACCGGTAGGTTTCAAGTTCTGCCTGGGCCACCCGTGGGAGTTCATGGGCATCGCCAAGGCCATGCTGGAAACCGGCATCCTGCCCGACTTCATCGTCATCGACGGCAAGGAAGGCGGCACCGGCGCGGCGCCGGTGGAGTTCACCGACCACATTGGCGTACCGCTGCGCGAAGGGTTGCTGTTCGTGCACAACACCTTGGTTGGCCTGAACCTGCGCGACAAGATCAAGCTGGGCGCCAGCGGCAAGATCGTCAGCGCGTTCGACATTGCCAGCGTGCTGGCCATTGGCGCTGATTGGGCCAACTCGGCGCGCGGCTTCATGTTCGCCATCGGCTGCATTCAGTCGCAGAGCTGCCACACCAACAAGTGCCCGACCGGTGTGGCCACGCAAGACCCTCTGCGCCAGCGTGCGCTGGTGGTGCCGGACAAAGCCCAGCGGGTGTTGAACTTCCACCACAATACCTTGCGTGCCCTGGCCGAAATGCTTGCGGCAGCGGGCCTGGAGCACCCGGCGCAACTGGAAGCCAAGCACCTGGTACGGCGCATCTCGGCCACCGAGATCAAACTGTTCTCGCAGATGCATGTGTTCTTGAAGCCGGGTGAACTGCTGACTGGCGAGGTGAACGGGCAGTTCTATTCGCGCATGTGGCAATTGGCGCGGGCGGACAGCTTTGAACCGAACAGCGAAGTGGCGGCCTGATAGAACCCTGGGGCTGCTACGCAGCCCATCGCGACACAAGGCCGCTCCTACAGGCGACCGCGCCAGCTGCATGGGTCGCGGTCGCCTGTAGGAGCGGCCTTGTGTCGCGAAAGGGCCGCAAGGCGGCCCCAGCCATTTCAGATCAGGAGGCAGTACTGGCCACACCCTGCGCATCTTTCGGCGCCAGGCGGAATGCGTAGTACAGCACCGTCAGCAGCACCAGGAACGCCGGGCCGATGTACAGCGCCACGCGGGTATCCTCGAAGTACGCCATCAGGCCGACCACCAGCACCAGGAAGGCCAGCGCCAGATACGAGCTCAACGGCCACAGCCACATGCGGTATTTCAGCGCCTTGCGTTCAGTGGAGCTCAGGCCGGCGCGGAACTTCAGTTGCGCCAGCAGGATCATCACCCAGGTCCAGATCGCGCCGAAGGTGGCGATCGAAGTCACCCAGACGAAGACCTTCTCCGGCACCAGGTAGTTGGCCAGCACGCCCAGCAGCAGCGCACCGATCGACAGCAGCAGCGCGTTGCGCGGCACGCCGTTCTTCGACGTACGGGCGAAGGCCGCCGGGGCCTGGCCGTTCTGCGCCAGGCTGTAGAGCATGCGCCCGGTGCTGAAGATGCCGCCGTTGCACGACGACAGCGCTGCAGTGATCACCACGAAGTTGATGATGCCGGCGGCGGTCTTGATGCCCAGGCGCTCGAAGGTCATGACGAACGGGCTGCCCTGACTGCCGATTTCGCTCCAAGGGTAGATCGACAGGATCACGAACAGCGCACCGACATAGAACAGCAGAATGCGCCAGAACACCGAGCCGATGGCCTGCGGGATGGTCTTTTGCGGGTTGCGTGCTTCACCGGCGGTCAGGCCGATCATTTCCACGCCCAGGTAAGCGAACATGACCATTTGCAGCGACATCAGCACGCCGGTCACGCCATTGGGCATGAAGCCGCCGTTGCTCCAAAGGTTGGAAATACCCACTGCCACGCCGTCATTGCCGAAGCCAAAGGCAATGATGCCGATGCCGCCAAGGACCATGGCGATGATGGTGACGATCTTGATCAGGGCGAACCAGAACTCGAATTCACCAAAGGCCTTGACGGCCACCAGGTTGACCGCCCCCATGCTGCCCAGCGCCGCCAGGGCCCAGATCCAGCGTGGTACGTCGGGGAACCAGATGCCCATGTAGATGGCCACCGCGGTGATTTCGGCAACGCAGGTCACCAGCCACAGGAACCAGTAGTTCCAGCCGGTAAGGAAGCCCGCCAGCGGGCCTAGATAGTCCTGGGCATAACGGCTGAACGAGCCGGCGACAGGGTTGTGCACGGCCATTTCGCCAAGGGCGCGCATGATCACCAGGATGGCCAGGCCGCCGATGATATAGGACAACATGATGGCGGGGCCGGCCATTTCGATGGCCTTGGCCGAACCGAGGAAAAGACCGACACCGATACAGGCGCCCAGCGCCATCAGGCGGATGTGCCGTTCGCCCAGTTCACGCTTGAGCGGGCCGCCTTCAGCGGCCTGGCCGTGGGCAGAGTGGTTGCCGACTGGCATAGCAATACAACCTCATTTTGTTATTGGATTTGACCTTCGTGCAGCACCAGCCAGGCCGATAGGCGTGGCATTGGCTTGCCGAACTGGCCTTGTGGGCCGGCCCGAGTGCCGGAATAGAGCGCCCGGCGAGGCGAAGGGGGCGAGCAGTATAGGAAGACCCTTGCAGGTTTTTTCGCTGTATAAACAGGAATATTCAGCTAGATCTCTGGGGCCGCTTCGCACCCCATTCGCAGCACAAGGCTGCTCCTACAATGGATACGCATTCCCCTGTAGGAGCAGCCTTGTGCTGCGAATGGGGCGCGAAGCGGCCCAAAATCGCCCGGCCACCATAGCAACATCGCCGTATGAAGAAACCCACACCAAAGCCGCATAGCCCTACGCCACCCTTCTCTGTCTCTTACAAATTTTTCACCTGACCCGCTCAACGTCTAAGCTTCAGACAAGCAAGACGAAAATACCTGGCCGGATAGAAGACTATGGGCGCACTGTGGCAATCGGAACCAAGCAGAACGGAAGCACCCGAGATACCTCCGGCCGAGACGCCACAACCAAAGTCCCCCCGTCAGCGTCGGCTATGGTGGCGGCTGATCATCCTCATCCTGCTGGTGGCGCTGGTTGCCATCGGCTTCGCTGCATATGACGAATTCCGCACCTCCAACCTGCAGTCGCGGGAATTCAGCAAGCTGGCGAGCACCCTCACCTATTCGCTGCAACCAGGCCCCAGCGATGCCATCGTCTACCCCGGCGAAGGGCCGTTCGACAAACGCCTGGGCTACAGCGCCCTGGGCGAATTCCTGCCGCGGCTACTCAAGCGCGACTACCTGATCAGCGAGCAGGTGAAGTTCTCGCCGGCGCTGATGAACTACGTCGATCATGGGCTGTTCGCCCCCTATATCGAGAAAATCCAGGCTGGCCTGTCGATCACCGACTGCCGTGGCGACATGCTGTACCAGTACAACTACCCGCAACACTTGTACCCGGACTTTGCGGCGATCCCGCCGGTTATCGTCAACAGCCTGCTGTTCATCGAGAACCGCGACCTGCTCGACACCAAGGACCCGCGCAACAACCCGGCCGTGGACTGGCCGCGCTTCGCCAAGGCCGCCTACAGCCAGGTGGCCAAGTACCTGGCCCTGCCCGGCCAGTCCGCTGGCGGTAGCACCCTGGCCACGCAGCTTGAAAAGTACCGCCATTCACCGGACGGCCTGACCGTTTCCGGCGCCGAGAAGATCCGCCAGATGATTTCCGCCAGCGTGCGTGCCTATCAGGGCGGCCCTGATACAACCGAGGCGCGCCAGCGCATCGTGCGGGACTACCTCAACAGCGTGCCGCTGTCGGCAGTACCTGGGCATGGCGAAGTGCATGGCATGGCCGAAGGCCTGCGGGTGTGGTACGGCGCCGATTTCGACCAGGTCAACCAGGCCCTGAGTTCCACCGCCAGCGACCCTGAGAGCATGGCCGCACGCGGCCTGGCCCTGCGCCAGGTGCTGTCGTTGATGATTGCCCAGCGCCGGCCGTCGCACTACCTGTCCAAGGGGCGGCTCGAACTGGCCGAACTGACCGACGCGCACATCCGCGTGCTGGCCGCCAACAAGGTCATCGAGCAGCCACTGGCCGACGCTGCACTGGCCAGCAAGGCGGTATACCGCGACTGGGTGGCGCAACCGACCATCGTGCCGATCGTCACCAACAAGGGCATCAGCCTGGCACGCAACCGCCTGGCAGCCATGCTCAACCGCCCGCTGTACGATCTCGACCGGCTGGATGTGTCGGCCACCAGCACCCTGCAGTCCGACCTGCAGCTGCAGGTCAGCCAGTACCTGAAAAACCTTGCCGACCCTGAATTCGCGGCGCAGATCGGGCTGATCGGCGAACGCCTGCTCACCGCCAAGACCACCGATCAGGTGAGCTACAGCTTCACCTTGTTCGAGCGCACCGCCGACGGCTCGCGGGTGCGGGTGCAGACCGACAGCACCGACCAGCCATTCGACATCAACGAAGGCAGCAAGCTGGAGCTGGGTTCAACCGCCAAGTTGCGGGTGCTCACCACCTATCTGGAGATCATCGCCGAACTGCACGACAAATACGCCGGCAAGCCAGCCGCCGAGTTGAAGAAAGTCGAAGTCGCCGAGCTAGACCGCATCAGCCAGTGGTCGCTGGAATGGCTGGCGCAGAACAGCAAGAACCAGAGCCTGGACGCCATGCTCGATGCCGCGCTGGAACGCAAGTATTCGGCCAACACCGGCGAAGCCTTCTTCACCGGCGGCGGCATGCATGTGTTCAACAACTTCCGCAAGGAAGACAACAGCCGCAACCCAACCCTCAAGGATGCATTGCGCGAATCGATCAACCTGCCGTTCATCCGCCTGATGCGCGACCTGGTGCGCTACGTGACCTACCAGCAGCCGTACAACCGCGTGCCGCTGCTCAAGGACGACTCCGACCCGCGCCGCCAGGAATACCTGGCCCGTTTCGCCGACAAGGAAGGCACCAACTACCTGATGCGCTTCTGGAAGAAATACCAGCGCAAGACCTCGCAGCAGCGCCTGGACACCTTCCTCGACAGCATGCGCGTGACCCCGCAACGGTTGGCGGCCGTGCACCGCTATCTGTTCCCCGAGGCTGGCCAGGAAACCTTCAACGCCTTCGTCCGCGCCCACCTCAAGGGTGACAAGATCGTCCTGGGCAAACTGACCGATGGCCGCCTGTCGGAGATGTACGACGCCTATGGCCCGGGCAAGTACGACCTGCCCGACCAGGGCTATATCGCCAAGGTCCACCCACTGGACTTGTGGCTGCTGGGTTACCTGCTGAAGAACCCCGGTTCGACCTTGACCGAAATGGTCAATGCCAGCCGCTTCGAGCGCCAGGAGGTATACGGTTGGCTGTTCAAGAGCCGCCATCAGGGCGCCCGTGACAGCCGCATTCGCACCATGGTCGAAATCGAAGCGTTCCTCGACATTCACCAGCGCTGGAAGCGCGTGGGCTATCCATTCGACCACCTGGTACCCTCACTGGCCACCGCCATTGGCAGCTCGGGCGACCGCCCCGCCGCCCTTTCCGAGCTGGTCGGCATCATTCAGAACGACGGTGTGCGCCTGCCGACCTTGCGGATCGACACCCTGCACTTCGCAGCCAACACGCCGTACGAGACCAAGCTGGTCACCGACCCGGACCGAGGTGTCCGTATTCTGCCGGTCGAAGTGGCGCGCGCCCTCAAAGGCGCCATGTCGCAGGTGGTGGATGCGGGCACCGCACGGCGTATTTCCGGCAGTTTCAAGCTGCAGGACGGCACGCCATTGGTGATGGGCGGCAAGACCGGTACCGGTGACAACCGCATCGAAAGCTTTGGTGCTGGCGGCCGGCTGATCGGCTCGCGCTCACTGAACCGTACCGCTACCTTCGTGTTCTTCCTGGGCGACAACCATTTCGGCACCTTGACCGCATTCGTGCCGGGGCGCTCGGCAGAGGCCTTCAAGTTCACCTCGGCGCTGCCGGTGCAGGTGCTCAAGGGCATGGCTCCGATTCTCATGCCTTACCTGCAACCGGGTAATCCGAACGAGTGCAAGCCGCCGCAGGTTGCCGTGCATACAGCCACACCGCAAGGGGATACATCGAACAAATAGATGATAATCATCTGCAATTGAGGGCTTGTCTTTAGATATATCTTGAGTAATATCTTACGATATATCGCAAACGACGGAGCCCTGCCCCCATGCGCGAACATACCCCCCATGATCCCTTCGAGCGGCGCCCAGGTCGTGGCGAACGCGGCCCGCGCGTCTTCGCTCCCGGCGACCTCAAGCTGCTGATGCTGGCCCTGCTCGCCGAGCAGCCAGGCCACGGCTACGACCTGATCCGCCAGATCGAAAACCTGTTCGACGGTAGCTACAGCCCAAGCCCCGGAGTGATCTACCCCACCCTCAACTTCCTCGAGGAGGCCGAACTGATCAGCGGCCAGGTGCAGGGCAGCAAACGCCTCTATGTCATCACCGAAGCCGGCCGCACCGCCCTGGCCGAACAGGCCGTCGCACTGGACGGCGTGCGCATGCGCATCGAAGTCAGCAAGCGCGCCCTGCGCGGCCACGACCGCCCACCAGAGATTCATGAAGCGGTCGGCAACCTGCGCCACGCACTACACATGCACAGCGGCCGCTGGACACCGGAAGAAATCGAGCGGGTCCGCGACCTGCTCAACCACACCGCCAAGGCCATCGCCTCCGGGCCGGCCGAACCTGTCCCGGAGACACCCCATGAGTGACACCATTCACCGCGTCAACCACGAAATCCGCCAACGCCACCTGCAGGTGCTGCGGGTCACCGAACTGACCCCGCGCATGCGCCGCATCACTCTCGGGGGTGCCGAGCTGCAAGGTTTCACCAGCGTGGGCAGCGACGACCATATCAAGCTGCTGTTCGCCGAAACGCCGGAGCAACAGCAAGCCATCGAGGCTCGCAACCTGGGCCGAGAAGGTGGCGCACGGCCTACCATGCGTGAATACACGCCACGGCGCATCGACCTGGTGGCCAATGAACTGGACATCGACTTCGTGCTGCACGGCGATGGCCCCGCATCCACCTGGGCCGCCCAGGCGGCACCCGGGCAAACCCTGGACATCGCCGGGCCGCGAGCTTCGATGGTGGTGCCGGACATCTTCGACAGCTACCTGCTGATCGGCGACGAAACCGCCATTCCGGCCATTGGCCGCCGCCTGGAGGAATTGCCAGCGGGCCGGCAGGTACTGGCGGTTATCCAGATCGAAGACGAGCAGGAACGCCAGCCACTGCCAAGCAAGGCAAAGGTGGAAGTGATCTGGGTACGTCGCCAACAGGAAGACTTGCTGGCGCTGGTGAAGAACCTGACCTTGCCGCAGGGCCGGTTGTACGGCTGGGTGGCACTGGAAAAAGCCCTGAGCCGGCAGGCCAAGGCACTGTTGCTGGAGAAAGGCTTGCCTGAGGATGCGCTCAAGGCTGTGGCCTACTGGCGTGCCGACGGGACTGCGGACGACGAATGATTGTTTATCGCCTGCACTGGCCCTATCGCCGGCAAGCCGGCTCCCACAGGTACCCGCAGCGCTCAAGGGCTGCGCTGTCGTGCAGAGAACCAATATCGCACGTCTGACGCGTCCTTTGTAGGAGCAGCCTTGTGCTGCGAAGAGGCCGGTACAGCCAATAGACAGGCTTTGTCAGCACCGGCCTCTTCGCAGCACAAGGCTGCTCCTACAGAACCTCGCCGAACCAATGAGTCATGTGTTGTTCTATGAGAGCTGGCTTGCCGGCGATAGGGCCAGTGCAGGTCAAGCCAATCTGTGCAGCCCCCGCCACCGATCCAGCCCCAGCAACACCAGCCCAATCCCCCAGAACCCCGCCAACACCCCCAGGGCATTGAGCACTACCTGCCCATACCCCAGGCTCGCCACGTCGATGAACGGGTAGGCATACACGCCAATCTCGCTCCCACGCCAAAGCGCGTAGGCAAAATACGTCGCCGGATAAACCGCCCAGACCAGCAGATGCCATAGCCGCAACCTACCTTTGGGCACCTTGCACCACCAGTACAAGGCATATAGCACGGGCATCACATCGTGCAGCAACTCGTCCGCCAGCCATTGCCAGCCCTGCGGTTGCCACAAGTGACGCAAAAGCACGCTGTAGGCCAATGCCACCAGCACGATGCTGGCAGCCACTGCGGAACTCACCGAAGGCGACAGGAAAAAGCGTTTGGCACGGCCTTCCCGGCCAAACGCCGCATAACTGAGCACCGTTGCCACCAGGGTGTTGGTCAACACGGTGAAATACCCGAACACATTGATCAGGCCACCCACCAGACTGGCCTGTTCCTGCCAGCGCGCCAGCAGCACCAGATACACCTGCACGGTCAGGCCGAACCAGCCCAGCACGGCCATGCCGGTCAGCCAGGGGCGACGCGGCATGTCAGGCCTGACGCTGCAGCTTCACGTACAGCTGCTCGACCTTTTCCCGTGCCCACGGCGTCTTGCGCAGGAAGGTCAGGCTCGACTTGATGGTCGGGTTGCTTTTGAAGCAGCGCACATCGATGCGCTCGGCCAGGCCCTGCCATTGGTAGTGCGCCACCAGCTCGGTGAGGATCTGTTCGAGGGTCTTGCCGTGCAGCGCGTTGTGTTGGGCCGTGCTCATGCCAGTGCTCCGTAGGAAAGATGCGCACCTTACACGAGTGTAGTGGTGGGTGGGATCAGGTGAGTCAACAGAAAAACCGCTGGCCAGGCGCAAAACCTCTGTGCTGAAATAGAGATGTTATATTGTAACAATACAAAAGCATCTGCCAAGGAACGCCCCATCCCCATGCTGTACACACCGCTTCGCCTCTCTCCCCTCGCCGTCGCGCTCTGGCTTGCCGCACCACCCAGCCAAGCGGTGGAGCTTGAACCCCAGGTCATCACCGCCAACCCTTTGGGTAACAGCCAGCTGGCCGCCCCCAGCACCGTGCTCGAAGGCGACAACCTGCTGCAACAGCAGCACGGCAGCCTCGGTGAAACCCTGAACAAGCAGCCCGGAGTCGCCTCCACCTGGTTCGGCCCTGGCGCCAGTCGCCCGGTAATTCGTGGCCTGGATGGCGACCGAATTCGCATCCTGCGCAATGGCGTCGGCGCCCTCGACGCTTCATCACTGTCCTACGACCACGCCGTGCCGCTGGACCCGGTGACCGTCGACCGTGTCGAGATCGTCCGTGGCCCGGCCGCCCTGCTCTACGGCGGCAACGCCATCGGCGGCGTGGTCAATACCTTCGACAACCGCATCCCGGATACCCCCATCGAGGGCATCCACGGTGCCGGTGAACTGCGCTACGGCGGCGCCGATACCACTCGTAGCAGCGCTGGCAAGCTGGAGGCCGGCAACGGTGCCTTCGCCCTGCACCTGGATGCCAACAGCCGCCAGTTCAACGACCTGCGCATCCCCGGTTACGCGCGCAGTTCCAAGGTGCGCGATGCCGACGAACCCGGCAGCAAGCACCGCCTGGAAAACAGCGATGGCCGCCAGGACGGTGGCGCCCTGGGTGGCGCCTACCATTGGGACCACGGTTACGCCGGCCTGTCGTACAGCCGCTACGAAAGTAACTATGGCTCGGTGGCCGAGCCAGGTGTGCGCCTGGACATGAAGCAGGACCATTACGCCTTCGCCTCCGAGCTGCGCGACCTGGACGGCCCGCTCACTTCGATCAAGGTCGATGCCGGCTACACCGACTACGAGCATCGTGAAATCGAAGAAGGCGAGGTCCACACCACCTTCAGGAACAAGGGCTATGAAGCACGTATCGAAGCTCGCCACCAACCGCTCGGGCCGGTAGAAGGCGTGATCGGTGCCCAGGTCAGCCGCAACGAATTCTCCGCGTTGGGCGAGGAAGCCTTCGTCCCGCACACCGACACCGACAGCCTGGCGCTGTTCATGCTGGAGCAGTGGCAAGCCACCGAGCGCCTCAACCTGAGCCTGGGTGCACGCATGGAGCACACCCGGGTCGATCCGGATGCCAAAGGCAACGAGAACTTCGCCAACGCCGACAGCGCCAGCAGTTTCAACGCCTTCAGTCTGTCTTCCGGGGCGGTGTACCAGCTCGACCCGGTCTGGTCGCTGGCCGCCAACCTCGGCTACACCGAGCGCGCCCCGACCTTCTACGAGCTGTATGCCAATGGTGCCCACGTGGCCACCGGAGCCTTTGAAGTCGGCGATGCCAGCCTGAACAAGGAAAAAGCCGTTTCCGCCGACCTGGCCCTGCGTTTCGACAACGGCACCCACAAGGGCAGTGTCGGGGTGTTCTACAGCCACTTCCGCAACTACATCGGCCTGATCAGCACCGGCACCATCCGCGAGGGGCATGACCACGATCATGATGAGGATGATCACGATCATGACCACGGCGGTTTCCCGGAGTACCAGTATCAGGGCGTGCGGGCGCGATTCTATGGCATCGAGGCCCAGGATCGCTGGCAGCTGGCCGAGAACCGTTACGGCAGCTTCGCGTTGGAAGTGTCTGGTGACTACACCCGGGCCAAGAACCTGGACAGTGGCGAGCCGCTGCCCCGCATCGCCCCGCTGCGCCTGAACAGCGGCCTGGTCTGGGAGCTGGACCGCTGGCAGGCGCGGGTCGACGTGCAACACGCTGCGTCTCAGCATCGCAAACCGGCCAACGAAACCAGCACTGATGGCTATACCACGCTAGGGGCCAGCGTTGGTTACCGCTTCGAAGTTGGCCAGAGCCAGTGGATGGCGTTTGTGCGCGGCGAAAACCTGACGGACCAGACCGTGCGCTATGCCAGTTCGATCCTGCGCGACATCGCCCCGGCGCCGGGGCGTAGTGTGGAAGTGGGTCTGCGTACCACCTTCTGATTGCAAATCAGTATCTGTGGGAGCGGGCATGCCCGCGAAGAAACCGACGCGGTGGATGACCGGCTCCGCCGGTGTTCGCGGGCGCGCCCGCTCCCACAAAGAGCTCGCAAGCTCTGGACTGTTGCCATATCAGCAACAATCCACTGCGACAATTTGTCTTTTTTTCTTACAACTTCCCCTATATCCTCCCCGCCGCAAGCTGAATCGCTTCATCGAAACCATCTTGTCGCCATATTCATTGAGGGGCCCGCCCTTCGATGCGCCTGCCGTTTATTCAATAATCAAAAGATAGCGCTATCTCATGCTCCAACTGCCCAAAACCTGTTACATCGGCCTTGCCCTCAGCGCCCTGGCGGCTCCCAGCAGCGCCAGCGAGATGTTCGCCAGCGATTCGCCATGGATGCTCGGCGACTGGGGTGGCACCCGCAGCGAACTGCTGGAAAAAGGCTACGACTTCACCCTCGGCTACACCGGCGAGATGGGCAGCAACCTGCACGGTGGCTACGATCACGACCGCACCGCGCGCTACAGCGACCAGTTCACCTTCGGCAGCCACCTGGACCTGGAGAAGATCCTCGGCTGGAACGACACCGAATTCCAGCTGACCATTACCGAGCGACACGGCGACAACATCAGCAACGACCGTATCAACGACCCGCGTGTCGGCGGCTTCACCTCGGCCCAGGAGGTCTGGGGCCGTGGCGAAACCTGGCGGCTGACGCAGATGTGGATCAAGCAGAAGTACTTCGATGGCGCACTGGATGTGAAATTCGGCCGTTTCGGCGAAGGCGAAGACTTCAACAGCTTCCCCTGCGACTTCCAGAACCTGGCCTTCTGCGGCTCGCAGGTAGGCAACTGGGTAGGTGGCATCTGGTACAACTGGCCGGTCAGCCAGTGGGCCCTGCGCGTCCGCTACAACCTCAGCGATGCGCTCTACGCCCAGGTCGGCGTGTACGAGCAGAACCCCTCCAACCTGGAGTCGGGCAACGGCTTCAAGCTCAGCGGCAGCGGCACCCAAGGCGCGGTAATGCCGATCGAACTGGTATGGAGCCCACAGGTCAATGGCCTGAAAGGGGAATATCGCGCCGGCTACTACTACAGTAATGCCAAGGCACAGGATGTTCTCAAGGACAGCAATGGCCAGCCGGCAGCCCTCAGCGGCGCCGCCTACCGCAGCAGTTCGAGCAAGCACGGCTTGTGGCTCGGCGCCCAGCAGCAGGTGACTTCGCTGGCGTCCGACCAGTCGCGTGGCCTGAGCCTGTTCGCCAACGCCACGGTGCACGACAAGAAGACCAATGCCATCGACAACTATGTTCAGGCAGGACTGGTATACAAAGGGCCATTCGACGCCCGCGCCAAGGACGACATCGGTTTCGCCCTCGCCCGCGTGCACGTCAACCCTGCCTATCGCAAGAACGCGCGTCTGGTCAACCAGGCCGCCGGCATCGACGACTATGACAACCCCGGTTTCCTGCCGGTACAGGACACCGAGTACAGCGCCGAGCTGTATTACGGCATCCACTTGGCCGACTGGCTCACGGTACGCCCCAACCTGCAGTACATCCGCCACCCGGGCGGGGTGTCGCAAGTCGATGGCGCCCTGATCGGCGGCCTGAAGATCCAGAGCAGTTTCTAACCCCTTTCTTGACCTGACGGAGAACCTACGATGAGCACTGAAGGTGCCAACAATGGAAGCCGCTGGCTACCGCGCCTGATCGGCGCGCTGCTGTTGCTGATGGGCCTGGCCCTGCTGGCTGGCGGCATCAAGCTGAGCCAGCTGGGCGGATCGCTGTACTACCTGATCGCCGGAATCGGCTTTGCCCTGTCGGGTATCCTGCTGCTGGCGCAACGCCGCATCGCCCTGGGCCTGTACGGCCTGGTACTGCTGGGCAGCACCGCATGGGCCCTGTTCGAAGTGGGCCTGGACTGGTGGCAACTGGTGCCACGCCTGGCCATCTGGTTTGCCATCGGCGTGGTCCTGCTGCTGCCTTGGTCGCGTCGTCCGCTGGTCGGCCCGGCCAGCAAGGCCAACACTGCGCTGCTCGGCGTTGCAGTGGTAGCATCTGGCGCTTGTGCCCTGGGCAGCCAGTTCACCCACCCCGGTGAAGTGTTCGGCGAACTGGGCCGCGACAGCAGCGAAATGGCCAGCGCCGCCCCGGCCATGCCCGACGGTGAATGGCAGGCCTACGGCCGCACCGAGCACGGCGACCGCTATTCGCCACTGCGCCAGATCACCCCGCAGAACGCTTACCGCCTGGAAGAGGCCTGGCGCATCCGCACCGGTGACCTGCCGACCGAAAACGACCCTGTGGAGCTGACCAACCAGAACACCCCACTGAAGGTCAACGGCATGCTCTATGCCTGCACCGCGCATAGCCGCTTGCTGGCCCTGGACCCGGACACCGGCGCGGAAATCTGGCGCTTTGATCCACAGGTCAAGAGCCCCGTCGGCACCTTCAAAGGCTTTGCCCACATGACCTGCCGTGGCGTTTCGTACTATGACGAAAACCGTTACGTCAGCCGCGACGGCAGCCCGGCACCGAAAATTACCGACGCCGGCCAAGCCGTGGCCCAGGCCTGCCCTCGCCGCCTCTACCTGCCGACTGCGGACGCCCGCCTGATCGCCATCAATGCCGACAACGGCAAGGTCTGCGAAGGCTTCGCCAACCAGGGCGTGATCGACCTCACCACCGGCATCGGCCCGTTCACCGCTGGCGGCTACTACTCCACCTCGCCAGCCGCAATCACCCGTGACCTGGTGATCATCGGTGGCCACGTCACCGACAACGAGTCGACCAACGAGCCATCCGGCGTGATCCGCGCCTACGATGTACACGATGGTCACCTGGTGTGGAACTGGGACAGCAACAACCCGGACGACACCCAGCCACTGGCCCCCGGCAAGATGTACAGCCGCAACTCGGCCAACATGTGGTCGATCGCCAGCGTCGATGAAGACCTCGGCATGATCTACCTGCCACTGGGCAACCAGACCCCGGACCAGTGGGGCGCCGACCGCACCCCGGGCGCCGAGAAGTACAGCGCCGGCGTGGTCGCACTCGACCTGGCCACCGGCAAGGCTCGCTGGAACTATCAGTTCACCCACCACGACCTGTGGGACATGGACGTCGGCAGCCAGCCGACCCTGGTCCACCTGAAGACCGACGATGGCGTGAAGCCGGCAATCATCGTGCCGACCAAGCAAGGCAGCCTGTACGTGCTCGACCGCCGCGACGGTACGCCGATCGTGCCGATCCGCGAGATCCCCACCCCTCAAGGTGCGGTGAAGGGTGACCACACCTCGCCAACCCAGGCCCGCTCCGACCTCAACCTGCTCGGCCCTGAGCTGACCGAACAGGCCATGTGGGGCGCCACGCCGTTCGACCAGATGCTGTGCCGCATCCAGTTCCGCGAACTGCGTTACGAAGGCCAATACACTCCACCGTCCGAGCAAGGCTCGCTGGTCTACCCGGGCAACGTCGGTGTGTTCAACTGGGGTAGCGTGTCGGTCGACCCGGTGCGCCAACTGCTGTTCACCTCGCCCAACTACATGGCCTTCGTGTCGAAGATGATCCCGCGTGAGCAGGTGGCCGAGGGCAGCAAGCGCGAAAGCGAGACCAGCGGCGTGCAGCCGAACACCGGCGCACCGTACGCAGTGACCATGCACCCGTTCATGTCGCCCCTGGGCGTACCGTGCCAGGCCCCGGCCTGGGGCTATGTCGCCGCCATCGACCTGTTCACCAACAAGGTGGTGTGGAAGCACAAGAACGGCACCACCCGCGACAGCACCCCGGTGCCGATCGGCCTGCCGGTTGGCGTGCCGAGCATGGGCGGTTCGATCGTCACCGCTGGTGGCGTCGGCTTCCTCAGCGGTACCCTGGACCAGTACCTGCGCGCCTATGACGTGAACAACGGCAAGGAACTGTGGAAAGCCCGCCTGCCCGCGGGTGGCCAGGCCACGCCGATGACCTACACCGGCAAGGATGGCAAGCAGTACGTGCTGGTGACTGCCGGCGGGCATGGCTCGCTGGGCACCAGAATGGGCGACTACATCATCGCTTACAAACTGGCTGAGTAATCCAGAGATGCGGCAGTGAACCTGCTGCCGCATTCGCGGGTAAACCCGCTCCCACAGGTACGGCGCTGCCCCCAAGTTCGGCGCCGTACCTGTGGGAGCGGGTTTACCCGCGAAAAGGCCGGTACAGGCATCACTCCTCTCTGCACCCTTCAACTACCATTGAAACCCATCCCCCCGCGCCCCATCTAAGCACCATAGTCATTCACGCAGGTGCCCCATGAGCGACCAGCAGGATTTCCCGGAACATCCCGACGAACACAGCGAAGTCGAACACACCACACCCCAGGCCGAAACCGGCCACGCCCTCGCCCTGCCCGGCCAGCAGCTGCCGGACGAGGTCTACGTGATCCCGATCCACAACCGTCCGTTCTTCCCGGCCCAGGTGCTGCCGGTCATCGTCAATGAAGACCCTTGGGCAGAAACCCTGGACTTGGTAGCCAAGTCGCCAGACCACAGCCTGGCCCTGTTCTTCATGGATACCCCGCCAGAAGACCACCGCCACTTCGATACCTCGGCGCTGCCGCAGTACGGCACGCTGGTAAAGGTGCACCACGCCAGCCGCGAAAACGGCAAGCTGCAGTTCGTCGCCCAGGGCCTGACCCGGGTACGCATCCGTAACTGGCTCAAGCACCACCGCCCGCCGTATCTTGTAGAGGTCGAATACCCGCGCCAGCCCGCCGAGCCGACCGACGAGGTCAAGGCCTATGGCATGGCGCTGATCAACGCGATCAAGGAACTGCTGCCACTCAACCCGCTGTACAGCGAAGAGCTGAAAAACTACCTCAACCGCTTCAGCCCCAACGACCCCTCGCCGCTCACCGACTTCGCCGCCGCCCTCACCTCGGCCACCGGCAACCAGTTGCAGGAAGTGCTCGACTGCGTCCCCATGCTCAAGCGCATGGAAAAGGTCCTGCCGATGCTGCGCAAAGAGGTCGAGGTCGCGCGCCTGCAGAACGAGATCTCGGCCGAAGTCAACCGGCAGATCGGCGAGCACCAGCGCGAGTTCTTCCTCAAGGAACAGCTCAAGGTCATCCAGCAGGAGCTGGGCCTGACCAAGGACGACCGCAGCGCCGACCTGGAGCAGTTCGAGCAGCGCCTCGAGGGCAAGACCTTGCCGGACCAGGCGCGCAAGCGCATCGACGAAGAGATGGGCAAGCTGGCCATCCTCGAAACCGGCTCGCCCGAATACGCCGTCACCCGCAACTACCTGGACTGGGCAACCGCCCTGCCCTGGGGTATGTACGGCAAGGACAAGCTCGACCTCAACCACGCGCGCAAGGTCCTCGACCAGCACCACGCCGGCCTCGATGACATCAAGGAGCGCATTCTCGAGTTCCTTGCCGTGGGCGCCTGGAAAGGCGAGATCAGCGGCTCGATCGTGCTGCTGGTGGGCCCGCCTGGGGTAGGCAAGACCAGCATCGGCAAATCCATCGCCGAATCGCTCGGCCGGCCGTTCTACCGCTTCAGTGTCGGCGGCATGCGTGACGAGGCCGAGATCAAGGGCCATCGCCGCACCTACATCGGCGCCCAGCCCGGCAAGCTGGTGCAGGCCCTGAAGGACGTCGAAGTAATGAACCCGGTGATCATGCTCGACGAGATCGACAAGATGGGCCAGAGCTATCAGGGCGACCCGGCTTCAGCGCTGCTGGAAACCCTGGACCCGGAGCAGAACGTCGACTTCCTCGACCACTACCTCGACCTGCGCCTGGACCTGTCCAAGGTGCTGTTCGTGTGCACCGCCAACACCCTGGACTCGATCCCCGGGCCGTTGCTCGACCGCATGGAAGTGATCCGCCTGTCCGGCTATATCACCGAAGAGAAACTGGCCATCGCCAAGCGCCACCTGTGGCCCAAGCAGCTGGAAAAGGCTGGCGTGGCCAAGACCAGCCTCGGCATCAGCGACAGCGCCCTGCGCGCGGTGATCGAAGGCTATGCCCGCGAAGCCGGGGTACGCCAATTGGAGAAACAACTGGGCAAGCTGGTGCGCAAGGCAGTGGTCAAGTTGCTGGACAACCCCGAAGCCAAGCTGAAGATCGGCACCAAGGACCTGGAAGCTGCGCTCGGCATGCCCGTGTTCCGCAGCGAGCAGGTGCTGGCCGGCAAAGGCGTGATCACCGGCCTGGCCTGGACCAGCATGGGCGGCGCCACGCTGCCGATCGAAGCCACCCGCATCCACAGCCTCAACCGCGGCTTCAAGCTGACCGGCAAGCTGGGTGAGGTGATGAAAGAGTCGGCCGAAATCGCCTATAGCTACGTCAGCTCCAACCTCAAGCAGTTTGGTGGTGACCCTGGTTTCTTCAACGAAGCGTTCATTCACCTGCACGTGCCCGAAGGCGCCACGCCCAAGGACGGCCCGAGTGCCGGTATCACCATGGCCAGCGCCCTGCTGTCGCTGGCCCGTGACCAGGCGCCGAAGAAAGGGGTGGCCATGACTGGCGAGCTGACCCTGACCGGGCAGGTACTGCCGATTGGCGGTGTGCGCGAGAAGGTGATTGCAGCACGGCGGCAGAAGATCTTCGAGCTGATCTTGCCGGAGCCTAACCGTGGGGACTATGAGGAACTGCCGGACTACCTGCGCGAAGGCCTGACCGTGCATTTCGCCAAGCGCTTCGCCGATGTAGCCAAAGTGCTGTTCTAGCCAGCACTGGCCTCTTCGCGGGTAAACCCGCTCCCACAGGGATAGCGTTGGGCTTGAGCCCAGTGAGATCACTGTGGGAGCGGGTTTACCCGCGAAAGGGCCGGCACAGGCAACACAAATCTCCTCGATCATCGGTTATCCTCAGGCCATCGCCAGCCTCCGGAGCCAACATGACCGCCCCTCGTCTGCTCGTTCCCCTGAGCTTCGCCCTGATTTCCGCCTGCGCTCAACAGCCTACGCAACCCGTCGAACTGGACGCAGAAAGCGAATGTCCGACACGCCTGCAGGTTGGCCAGGTGCTGACACTGACCCTGCCCAGCAACCCATCCACCGGCTATCGCTGGCGCGTCGAAAACCCCGCCGCCAATGTACTGCGCAGCCTTGGCCCGGAGGTGTACAGCGCTCCCGAGGAGGAAGACCTGGTCGGCAATGCCGGTGTCTCCACCTGGCGCTACCAGGCCAGTGGAACCGGCGATGGCCAGTTGGTGCTTGTGTACCAGCAGCCGTGGGCCGCAGATATTGCGCCCGTACAAACCTTCGACTGCAAGATCATCGTCCGCTAAAGGCCGCAGCTCCGTCCCGGGCAACCTGAACGGCCACTTGTTAGGGGCAGAGGCCCCTCGGCGCCCCGCCCCTGAAGCGCTGCCATGGCAAGAATCGCGGCCTTTGGCTAAAATGCGTCTCCGTTTCACCCTGTATCGAGCCCTCCCGTGAGCAAACAACCCGACCGCCTTTTCGCCCAGCCCCTGGAGCAAGTGCCCGACTTCGCCTTCAACGAGGATGTGGTGCGCGTGTTCCCGGACATGATCAAGCGCTCGGTGCCAGGCTACCCGACCATCGTCGAGAACCTCGGCGTGCTGGCCGCGCGCTTCGCCCAGCCGCACACCGCGTTGTACGACCTCGGTGCCTCGTTGGGTGCCGTTACCCAGTCGCTGCGCCGCCATGTGCGCAGTGATGGCTGCCGGGTGATTGCCGTGGACAACTCCGCGGCGATGGTCGAGCGTTGCCGCCAATACCTCACTGCCCAGGACTCGATGTTCCAGGAACTGCTGCCAGTGCAGGTGCTGGAAGCCGACATCCTGGCCCTGCCATTCGAGCCCGCCTCGGTGGTGGCGATGAACTTCACCCTGCAATTCGTCGCCCCCGACCAGCGTCTGGAACTGCTTGGCCGCATCCGCCAGGCGCTTTTGCCCGGTGGTGCGCTGATCCTCTCGGAAAAACTGCGCTTCGCCGATGCGGAACAGCAAGACCTGCTCAATGAACTGCACCTGGACTTCAAACGTGCCAATGGCTACAGCGAACTGGAAATTGCCCAGAAGCGCAGCGCCATCGAGAACGTGATGAAGCCCGACACCCTCGAAGCCCACCAGGCGCGCCTGCGCGCAGCCGGTTTCTCGAAGGTGGTGCCCTGGTTCCAATGCCTTAACTTCGCCTCGTTGATTGCCCTGCCATGATCGATCTGTCCCCCCTCGTCCGCCGCCTGGCGGGCACGCCCCTGGCTTCCTGGTCGCAAGGCCTGCAAGCGCAACTGGAAGCCAAGCTGGAGAAGGGCCACGGTGACCTCGACCGCTGGCGCGGTGCGCTGGAAGCCCTGCCCGCCCTGCAGCCGAGCGAAGTCGACCTGGTCAACGGGCTGCGCCTGGACTGCGATTGCGACGACGCGACCCGCGCGCAGATGCATCAGGCACTGATGGGCCTGTCGCCTTGGCGCAAAGGCCCCTTCGACCTGTTCGGCGTGCATGTGGACACCGAATGGCGTTCGGACTGGAAATGGTCGCGGGTTGGCCCGCACCTGGACCTCAAGGGCAAGCGCGTGCTCGACGTGGGCTGCGGCAACGGCTACTACCAGTGGCGCATGCTCGGTGCCGGTGCCGACATGGTGATTGGCGTCGATCCCAACTGGCTGTTCTTCTGCCAGTTCCAGGCCGTCCAGCAATACCTGCCAGAGCTGCCCGCCTGGCACCTGCCGTTCGCCCTGGAAGACCTGCCGGCCAACCTCGAAGGTTT
This sequence comes from Pseudomonas sp. C5pp, assembly GCF_000814065.1. Classification (NCBI taxonomy): domain Bacteria; kingdom Pseudomonadati; phylum Pseudomonadota; class Gammaproteobacteria; order Pseudomonadales; family Pseudomonadaceae; genus Pseudomonas; species Pseudomonas sp. C5pp. The sequence continues at coordinate 52,031 of NZ_JWLN01000013.1, forward strand.
CGACACGGTGTTTTCCATGGGGGTGTTCTATCACCGCCGCTCGCCCATCGAGCACCTGCTGGCGCTCAAGGACTGCCTGGTAAAAGGCGGGGAACTGGTGCTGGAAACCCTGGTGATCGAGGGTGACGAAAACCAGGTGCTGGTACCTGAGGACCGCTATGCACAGATGCGCAACGTCTGGTACCTGCCGTCGGTACCGGCCTTGGAGCGCTGGTTGCGCCGCGCCGGTTTCAGCGATGTGCGATGCGTCGACGTGAGCGTGACCAGCGTCGAGGAACAGCGCAGCACCGAGTGGATGCGCTACCAGTCGTTGGGCGACTTCCTTGACCCGAACGACCACAGCAAGACCATCGAAGGCCTGCCAGCTCCACGCCGCGCCACCCTGCTGGCACGCAAATGAAAAAGGCGCCCGGTTGGGCGCCTGAATATACCTGCGCCGAGGAGCTGTCGCGGCGCAGGTGGTGCTACCTCAATCCTTGGCCAACTCGCGGGCCTTCTCCTTTGCCTTGCGCTCACGCTCTGCGACGGCCTGTTGCTTGTCGCCGTACAGGCGCTGCTGGTCTTCGCGGAACGCTTGCCAGAATTGTTTCGAACGTTCCGCACCGCCCTCGGCGTAAACACTGGCGCTGCCCAGGGCAAGGGTGGCCAACAGCAGGAATTTGGTCAGGTTCATCGTGGTTGCCTCGTGATAACCAATCAGATGCGGCCATCCTAGCGAGGGCTAGCTAACGGCAAGGTGAGGCGGGGATTACAGTCTTGCAATGTGGCCTTGTTTTGCCGGCGATAGGGCCGAACAGACAGCCAGATAACAGCAGCATTACAAATCCGTTATCTGCGCCGCGCGCCCTTACTCATGCCGTAACATCCAACGCCTTGACCCTGATGCCACTACAGGGTCGAGAATCGCCCCCTTTCATCACACCGAGCCCACCCATGCGTCTACTGATCATCGAGGACGAACTGCGCACCGCCGACTACCTGCAGCAGGGCCTGCGCGAGAACGGCTACGTGGTCGACTGCGCCCACACCGGCACCGATGGCCTGCACCTGGCCCGGCAGCAGCCCTACGACCTGGTCATCCTCGACGTCAACCTGCCCGAGCTCGATGGCTGGACCGTGCTGCAGCGGCTGCGCGCCGAATCGGCCACGCGCATCATGATGCTGACCGCCCATGGCCGCCTGGCCGACCGGGTCAAGGGCCTGGACCTGGGTGCCGACGATTACCTGCTCAAGCCCTTCGAGTTTCCGGAACTGCTCGCCCGTATCCGCAGCCTGCTGCGCCGCAACGACCAGCAACTGCAGCCCAGCACCCTGCGCGTTGCCGATCTGGAGCTGGACCCCGGCCGCCACCGCGCCTACCGCGCCGGGCAGCGTATCGACCTGACCGCCAAGGAATTCGCCCTGCTGCACCTGCTGATGCGTCATACCGGCGAGGTGCTGTCGCGCACCCAGATCATCTCGCTGGTGTGGGACATGAATTTCGACTGCGACACCAATGTGGTCGAGGTTTCGATCCGGCGCCTGCGGGCCAAGATCGACGACCCGTTCGACAACAAGCTGATCCATACCCTGCGTGGCGTCGGCTACGTGCTCGAGGCACGCTTTTGAAAAACGCCAGCCTGTCACTGCGACTGGGCCTGAGCGTGACGCTGATGGGCGCCGCACTGGTACTGCTGCTGGCCTGCCTGGCCGTGTTCGCCCTCGATCACGAACTGGACAGCCGCGCACGCAAGGACCTGGCGCGCAAGATGCTGCAGGTCGAGCACAACCTGCGCGTCGACCTGCGTAGCGAAGACCTGGGCAGCCGCGCCCATCCCTTGCTCGACCTGGTGATGGGGCATGACAACCTCAGCCTCAGCGTGCTGGCCCTCGAAGGCCGCCATCCGCACCTGCTCAGCCTGGGGCCAGCGCTGGAATCACAGGTAGGCGATCTGCGCACCGATGCCCGTCTGGCCTTTCATGCGTGGCGCGACAGCAATGGCAACCAGATACTCACCGTGACCCAGCTGATGCGCCTGCGCGACGACACCCCGGTCAAGGTGATGATGTCGCTCAACCGCGCCGACGACAACGCCCTGCTGCAGGCCTATCTGCACTCCACCTTGCTCGCGCTGCCGTTGCTGCTGTTGCTGATCGGGGCCGGTGCCTGGTGGCTGATGCAGCGCGGCCTGAGGCCACTGCGGCACTTCCGGCGCATCGCCGGGCGGGTGTCGGCCCAGGACCTGCAACATCGCCTTCCCGCTACCGGCCTGCCGCTGGAACTGGCAGAGCTGGCCAGCAGCATCAACGTGATGCTCGACCGCCTCGATCAGGGCGTCAGCCAGCTGTCGCAGTTTTCCGATGATCTGGCCCATGAACTGCGCACACCGTTGAGCAACCTGATGGGCAAGGCGCAAGTGACGCTGGCCCGCGAACGGGACAACGCGAATTACCGCGGAGTGCTGGAAGACAGCATCGAAGAACTGACCCGGCTCAACCGCATCATCAATGACATGCTGTTTCTCGCCCAGGTCAGCCAACCCCAGGCCCAGGTCGCGCTCAAGCCCATGGCATTGGCCGACGAGACGGCGCGGGTTGTCGAGCTGTTTGCCTTCAGTGCCGAGCTGAAAGGGGTTGAGTTGCGTGTGCAAGGCTGGGGGACGGCGCAGGGTGATCGGCTGATGTTTCAGCGGGCACTGTCGAACCTGTTGAGCAATGCCATTCGGCACTGCCCCGATGACAAGCCTGTGGAACTACGTATGGAGCGCGTGGGCAGCGAAGTTCGGCTTTCGGTGGAAAACCAGGGGCCTGGTATTGCTGAAGAACACCAATCGCGCTTGTTCGAGCGATTTTACCGGGTGGGCTCGGGGCGCTCACGGCTGGAGGGAGGGACCGGGTTGGGGCTAGCGATCGTGAAATCGATCATGCAGTTGCATGGCGGGCGGGTCGAGGTCAGCAGCAGCCCCTTGGGGCCTACCCGGTTTACCCTTGTGTTTCCTGCCGAGTAATACATCGCTTGTGCCGGCCTCTTCGCGGGTAAACTTGCTCCCACAGGGATTGCACAAGCTTCGAGGCCTGTGGGGTACCTGTGGGAGCGGGCAAGCCCGCGAAGAGGCCGGTACAGGCGACCAACGATTAGCGCGAAGCCGCCACGATCAGCGCCTTCATCTCGGCCACAGCGGCCTTGAAGCCAACGAACAGCGCATGCGCCACCAGCGCATGACCGATGTTCAGCTCATTGATGCCCTTGATCGCCGCCACCGCCTCCACGTTGTGGTAGTGCAGCCCGTGGCCAGCATTGACGATCAACCCCTGCCCCACGCCAAACGCCACGCCATCGACGATACGCTTGAGCTCCTCGGCCACTTCGGTCGGGGTTTCGGCATCGGCGTAACGCCCGGTGTGCAGTTCGATGGCAGGCGCACCAACGCGACGCGACGCCTCGATCTGCCGCTCGTCGGCATCGATGAACAGCGACACTTCGGCACCGGTACGCGACAGCCGCTCAACCGCAGCCTTGATTCGTGCCTCCTGGCCCGCCACGTCAAGGCCGCCTTCGGTGGTCAGTTCCTGACGGGTTTCGGGTACCAGGCAGATGTGCGCCGGGCGGATCTTCTCGGCAAAGGCCATCATCTCTTCGGTGACGCCCATCTCGAAGTTCATGCGCGTCTGCAGCACGTCCTTCAGCAGCACCACATCTCGCTCCTGGATGTGCCGGCGGTCTTCACGCAGATGCACGGTGATGCCATCGGCGCCCGCTTCCTCGGCATCCAGGGCAGCCTTGACCGGATCGGGGTAACGCGTGCCCCGGGCCTGGCGCAGGGTCGCCACGTGGTCGATGTTTACGCCGAGAAGCATGCGGTTGCTGTGAGTCACGAAAGGCTCTCCTGAAGATTGAGCCCCACAGCATACGTCGTGATCAGCGCTTGCGAAACAGTTCCCGGCTGACCAGTGGTTTTGCCCCCAGGTGAACCGCCAGTGCCTGGCGCATCAGGCGCTTGGCGGCGAGCAAGGCACCTGGGGCGTCCCAGTCGGCTTCAGCCAGGGCCTGTAGTTCGGTGCCGCGGAACAGCCCAGGTTGCACCAGCTCGACCCGCTCCAGGCCGGCATCCACACGCAAGCGGTACAGGCCTTCACCCGCGATCGGCTGGTCATTGACGTCGTGGTGCAACGAAAACGCGTAACCGAGCTCGTCCAGCAGCCGCCATTCGAAGGAGCGCAGCAGCGGCTCCAGCGGGCGACCGGCGGCCAAAGCCTGCAAGGTCAGCGTGTAGTGCTCGAACAGCGCCGGGAAAGGCGCTTCGGCGGGCAGCAGGCGCATGAGCAGTTCGTTGAGGTACAACCCGCTGAACAGGGCATCGCCATGCAGCCAGGCGGCGATGCCGGCACTGTCCATGCGCCCGACATTCTTCAGCTCGCCACGCCCGCGCAGCTCCAGTTCCAACGGCACGAACGGCCGCACCAGGCTGCCACCCTTGCCACGCGCACGGCGCAGCACGGCACGCATGCGGCCCTGCGGGGTGAAGAAGTCCACCAGCGCGCTGGTTTCCTTGTAGGCGCGGCTGTGCAGCACGTAGGCTGGCTGGCCGACAGGTTGTTCCATAAACGTTCTCTAAATGCCCCAGACAACTGTGGGAGCGGGTTTACCCGCGAATGCGATGGTGAACCCACTGACGCATTCGCGGGTAAACCCGCTCCCACAGAGTAACCTGAGCCGTCAGGCGAATTTACAGGTCGCCGTAGCCCAGCGAACGCAGGGCGCGCTCGTCATCGGACCAGCCGCCTTTCACCTTGACCCACAGGTTGAGCATGACCTTGGAGTCGAACAGCACCTCCATGTCCTTGCGCGCCTCGGAGCCGATGCGCTTGATGCGCTCGCCCTTGTCGCCAATGATGATCTTCTTCTGGCCATCGCGCTCGACCAGGATCAGCGCGTGGATGTGCAGCACGTGGCCCTGCTGCTTGAATTCTTCAATTTCCACGGTGATCTGGTACGGCAATTCCGCACCCAGCTGGCGCATGATCTTTTCGCGCACCAGTTCGGCGGCCAGGAAGCGGCTGCTGCGGTCGGTGATCTGATCTTCGGGGAAGAAGTGCTCGTTCTCGGGCAGGTGCTTGGCGATCTGTGCTTCCAGCGCCTGCAGGTTGTGCCCCTGCTGCGCGGAGATAGGCATCACTTCGGCGTTCGGCAACTGCTCCTGGAGCCATTGCAGGTGCGGGATCAGTTCGGCCTTCTCTTCCATGCGGTCGGTCTTGTTGACCGCGATGATCAGTGGGCCCGTCACGTACTGCACGCGCTCCAGCACCAGTTGGTCCTCGTCGGTCCATTTGGTGCGGTCGACCACGAAGATCACCACGTCGACGTCCTTCAGGGCCGCCGAGGCATTGCGGTTCATGTAGCGGTTCAAGGCCTTGTCATTGGCCTTGTGCATACCGGGGGTATCGACGTAGATCGCCTGCACGTCACCCTCGGTCTTGATGCCGAGCATGTTGTGACGGGTGGTCTGCGGCTTGCGCGAGGTGATCGCCAGCTTCTGGCCGAGGATGTGGTTGAGCAGGGTCGACTTGCCCACGTTCGGGCGGCCGACAATGGCCACATAGCCGCAGCGGGTCGGGTTGCTATCAGTCATTGCCATTCTCCACGCCCAGGGCGATCAGTGCAGACGCGGCGGCGACTTGCTCGGCGATACGCCGGCTAACGCCCTGGCCACGGCTCTTGTTGTTCAGCAGCACCACTTCGCATTCGACGAAGAAGGTCCGGCAGTGCGGTTCGCCCTGGATATCCACCACTTCGTAACGCGGCAGTTCACAGCTGCGCGACTGCAGGAACTCCTGCAGGCGGGTTTTCGGGTCCTTGTTGGTATCGACCAGGGTCAGGCCTTCGAATTCATCGGCCAGCCAGGCCAGCACGCGCTCCCGGGCCGTTTCCATGTCGGCGTCCAGGTAGATGGCGCCAATCAGCGCCTCCAAGGCGTCGGCCAGGATCGACTCGCGGCGGAAGCCACCGCTCTTGAGCTCACCCGAGCCCAGGCGCAGGTGATCGCCCAGGTCGAAACCACGGGCCAGGCGGGCCAGGGTCTCACCCTTGACCAGGCGCGCGCGCAGGCGCGACAGCTGGCCTTCGCGGGCCTGCGGGAAGCGCTCGAACAGCGCTTCGCCGGCGACGAAGTTGAGAATGGCGTCACCGAGAAACTCCAGGCGCTCATTGTTGCGCCCGGCGTAGCTGCGATGGGTCAGTGCCAGGAGCATCTGGTCCTGGTTCTTGAAGGTATAACCGAGCTTTCGCTCCAGACGGGCAAGGGGAGCACTCATGCAGCCACCCGTTCGTTGTTCAACGCGTTGTTCAAATCAACATCCTGAAAGACTGTTTGGCTGTGGCCCGCCGCGATGTGCGACGAATCTCCCGATCCCTGAGAACACAGCCTATGTCAGAAATGCATTCGGCGCTGCCTGCAGGCCAGCGCCGATGGGTATCAATGGATCAGACCGACCCGCGACAGGTTGGGCAGGTGGCTGAGCTTGGGCTCTGGCCAGCTCATCCACACCGCGAAGGCCTTGCCGACGATGTTCCGGTCGGGAACCATGCCGTGCAGTTCCTTCGGGATGTTCGGGTCATCCCAGTAACGGCTGTCGTTGGAGTTGTCGCGGTTGTCGCCCATCATGAAGTAATGGCCTGCCGGCACGGTCCATTGCTGGTCCGGCGGCATGCGATAACGGCTCATTTCCTTGCGAATCAGGTGTTCGGCCTCGCCGAGCTTTTCCTTGTACAGCTCGGCGCTGCCCAAAGTGCCCGGCTCGGTGCCCACCAGTTGTTCGGCAATCGGCTGGCCGTTGACGAACAACCGCTTGTCGCTGGTGTAGCGCACCTGGTCGCCCGGCAGGCCGACCACACGCTTGATGTAGTTGACGTTCGGGTCGCTCGGGTAGCGGAACACCATCACATCACCGCGTTGCGGGTCACCCACCTCGATGACCTTCTTGTCGATCACCGGCAAGCGAATGCCGTACGAGAACTTGTTCACCAGGATGAAGTCGCCCACTTCCAGGGTCGGTTTCATCGACCCCGAAGGGATCTGGAACGGCTCGACCAGGAACGAACGCAGCACCAGCACGATGAACAGCACCGGGAAGAACGACTTGCCGTACTCGACCAGCAACGGCTCCTTGCCCAGGCGTTCGACCACCGCCATCTCGGGCTGGCTGACGCTGCCCTGGTAGTTGGCGATTGCCGCGCGCCGGCGCGGGGCCAGGAACAGCAGGTCGATCAAGCCCAGCAGGCCGCAGACGAAGACGGCGATGACTAGCAACAGCGGGAAATTTAGCGACATAGGACCTAGCTATCCAACCTGAGCACGGCGAGGAAGGCTTCCTGTGGAATTTCCACGTTACCCACCTGTTTCATGCGTTTCTTACCGGCCTTCTGCTTCTCCAGCAGCTTCTTCTTACGGCTGACGTCGCCACCGTAGCACTTGGCCAGTACGTTCTTTCTGAGCGCCTTGACGGTTGTCCGCGCAATGATCTGGCCGCCGATAGCTGCCTGGATCGCCACGTCGAACATCTGCCGAGGGATCAGTTCCTTCATCTTTTCGGTCAACGCACGGCCCTTGTAGGCCGCGTTGTCGCGGTGCACGATCAATGCCAGGGCATCGACCTTGTCGCCGTTGATCAGTACATCCAGCTTGACCAGGTTGGCCGACTGGTAGCGATCGAAATGATAGTCCAGCGAAGCATAGCCGCGGCTGGTGGACTTGAGGCGGTCGAAGAAGTCCAGCACCACTTCGTTCATCGGCAGGTCGTAGCGCACCTGCACCTGGCTGCCGAGGAACTGCATGTCGCGCTGCACGCCACGCTTCTCGATGCACAGGGTGATGACGTTGCCCAGGTGCTCCTGCGGCACCAGGATGGTGGCGGTGACGATCGGCTCGCGGAAATCGGCGACCGCCGAGACGTCCGGCAGCTTCGACGGGTTGTCGACGGTGATGGTCTCGCCGGTTTTCAATTCCAGCTCATAGATCACGCTTGGCGCGGTGGTGATCAGGTCCAGGTCGTATTCGCGCTCCAGGCGCTCCTGGATGATCTCCATGTGCAGCATGCCGAGGAAGCCGCAACGGAAGCCGAAGCCCAGGGCGTCGGAGCTTTCAGGCATGTATTGCAGCGACGAGTCGTTCAGGGTCAGCTTCTGCAGCGCATCGCGGAAGTCCTCGAAGTCGTCGGAGCTGACCGGGAACAGGCCGGCGTAGACCTGCGGCTGAATTTTCTTGAAGCCTGGCAGCACTTCGACCTCAGGGGTCGCGGACAGAGTCAGGGTGTCACCGACCGGGGCACCGTGAATGTCCTTGATGCTGGCGATGATGAAGCCCACTTCGCCGGCCTTCAGGTCGGCGGTCTGGGTGTGCTTCGGGGTAAACACGCCCACGCTGTCGACCAGGTGCACCTTGCCGGTGGACTTGACCAGGATCTTGTCGCCTTTCTTGACGCGACCGTGTCGCACGCGCACCAGCGAGACCACGCCCAGGTAGTTGTCGAACCAGGAGTCGATGATCAGCGCCTGCAGCGGCGCCTCGATATCGCCTTCCGGCGCGGGAATGGTCTGCACCAGGCGCTCGAGCACCTCGTCCACGCCCATGCCGCTCTTGGCACTGCAGGCCACGGCGTCGGTGGCGTCGATGCCGATGATTTTCTCGATCTCGTCCTTGACGCGATCCGGATCGGCCTGGGGCAGGTCCATCTTGTTCAGTACCGGCATGACCTCAAGGCCCTGCTCGATGGCGGTATAGCAGTTGGCCACGGACTGGGCCTCGACGCCCTGGCCGGCATCCACCACCAGCAGCGCGCCCTCACAGGCCGCCAGCGAACGCGAGACTTCGTAGGTGAAGTCGACGTGGCCAGGAGTATCGATGAAGTTCAGCTGGTAGACCTTGCCGTCCTGCGCCTTGTAGTTGAGCGTGACGCTGTGGGCCTTGATGGTGATACCGCGCTCACGCTCCAGGTCCATGGAATCGAGCACCTGGGCTTCCATCTCGCGTGCCGACAGGCCACCGCACATCTGGATGAAACGGTCGGCCAGCGTCGACTTGCCATGGTCGATGTGGGCGATGATGGAGAAATTGCGGATATGACTCAAATCACTCACGGGTCAACACTCGAAAAGGCTGCGAGCCGGACGCCCGCCGAAAAATAGCCGGGAATTGTACCTTAAGCCGCCGGGATATGGGAGATTCCTCTATCGGGCTGTACACAGCATTCGCCCCTGCAATTGTGAATTTTCATGAAAAAGGGCAGCCGAAGCTGCCCTTTTCTCCTTGCCAAGCCGCTTATTCAGCCAGCTTGAAGGTAATGAAGCTGGCACGGCCCTGACGCAGCACACGCATCGACACCGAACGGTTCTTCGGCAATTCCTTGGCGATTTCGGTGAATTCCTTGGCCGAACCGATGGCCTGGTTGTTCAGGTGGCTGATCACGTCACCCGGACGCAGGCCGATCATCGCGGCCGGGCCATCCTGAACTTCCTTGATGACCACACCACCCTTGAGTTCGAGGGCTTTCTTCTGTTCGGCGGTCAGGTCGGCAACCGACACGCCCAGGCGGTTGCTGCTACGCTCGGCGCTGCCTTCGGCGCCGGTACCGATGTCAGCATCTTCGTCGGGCAGTGCGCCAACGCTGATGTCGAGGTTCTGGCGCTTGCCGTTGCGGATGATCTCCAGCTTGGCCTTTTCGCCATCCTTGAGGCTGCCAACCAGATGCGGCAGGTCGGCCGACATGATGATTGGCTGGCCGTTCATGCTCAGGATCACGTCACCCACCTGCAGGCCGCCCTTGGCTGCTGGGCCGTTTTCCAGCACCTGTGCCACCAGGGCACCGGCCGGCTTGTCCAGGCCGAACGATTCAGCCAGGTCCTTGTTGACCTCCTGGATCACCACGCCCAGCCAGCCGCGGCTGACCTTGCCGTCTTTCTTCAGCTGATTGGAGACATCGATCGCCACATCGATCGGGATGGCGAACGACAGGCCCATGAAACCGCCGGAACGGGTGAAGATCTGCGAGTTGATACCCACCACTTCGCCGTTCATGTTGAACAGCGGGCCGCCGGAGTTGCCGGGGTTGATGGCCACGTCCGTCTGGATGAACGGTACGTAGGTGTCATTGGGCAGGGTACGGCCCTTGGCACTGACGATACCTTTGGTCACCGAATGGTCGAAGCCGAACGGCGAACCGATGGCCAGCACCCACTCGCCCACCTTGAGCTTCTCGGAATCACCCAGCTTGACGGTCGGCAGGTTCTTGCCCTCGACCTTGAGCAGGGCCACGTCGGTGCGCGGGTCGGTGCCGACCAGTTTGGCCTGCAGCTCGCTGCGGTCCGACAAGCGGACGATGATCTCGTCGGCATCGGCTACCACGTGGTTGTTGGTCAGTACGTAGCCATCACTGGAAATGATGAAGCCCGAACCCAGCGACTGAGCCTCGCGCTGGCGGTCGCCACGCGGTGAGCGCGGTTGCTGCGGCATGTTGCGCTCGAAGAACTCGCGGAACATCGGCGGCAGGCCTTCCAGGTCGGGCATCTGCCCGGCGGCCATGCGGCGGTCCGGCAGTTTCTGCTTGGTACTGATGTTGACCACGGCTGGCGAGGCCTGCTCGACCAGGGTAGTGAAGTCCGGCAGGGCTTCCTCGGCCTGGGCGCTGAGCACCTGGCCGAGCATCAGCACGGCGGCGAACATCGATAGGTAGGATTTCAAGCGTGGTATTGACATACGGCTCCCGTCACAACGAGCGGTAGTTTAGAAAGGCCCCTGCACAAAACAGGAAAGGCCAGGCTCCTAGAAGCCTGACCTATAGAAAATTTGCCGATGGATTGCAAATGACAATGCTTTAATTTCATTTCAGCGGCATGTCCGCACGCCTTGGCATGGCCTGCACGCCATGCCCGCAAATGCACGCCATCACTGGCGCGCCTGGCCATCCTGGGGGCGCATCGACAGCGCCACACGCTCTGCGGTACCCAGCGGAATCTCGCCGACCACAGTGACCATCACCTTGCCTTTGGGCGTGTTCAGCCGACGCGAGACCGCCGAGGTCGGGCCAAGCTGGGTGCGCATGTCGGTCCCGCCCTCATCCTTTACCGGCTCGAGGAACACCGAGAAGCGCGCCAGGCCATCGTCATACATCAGGCTGCTGACCGTGCTGTCATTCTTGGGGTCGCGGCGTACCGAGCTGTTGACCAGCTCGAAGCCGGGCGGCAGCCAGTCCGAACGCCAGCCGGCGACCGTGTCATTGGCGGCAGCAGCCACATGCTGCACCGGCTTGCATGCAGCACTGGCGCGCAGGTCATCATCGCTGGGTGCGTCAGTATCGAGACGGGTCATCTGGAAGCGCTCCAGCAACTGCCCCTTGTCGTTGATCATCAACGAGCGCAGCGGCAGGCCAGTAGTGCGGTCCAGGTGCAATTCGAAGGCATAGCGGTGCTGGTCGCGCGGGGTGAGCGTCACAATCACGGCATCGCGCCCGGCGACCCGTGACTTGCCCGCCACGCCCAAGTCATACCAGCCCATCAGTTTCAGCGGATCAAGTACACGCTGCGTAGTGTTCGGGGGCGTCGTCACTCCACTGACCAAGGCCCCGCTGACGCACTCCACCTTGCCATCCACGCGCACGATCTCCTGAGCGGCACCATCGAGCTGCAACAGCCGCTCGCTGACCTTGCCGTCGTCGACCCTGTGCCAGATCTCGTGGGAAGAGAAACTGCCGTTCCGTTCGTAGACAAAAGAGCCTTGGTAGCTCTGCTTTTGCTCGGCCTGTGCCAGCTTGCTCAGCCACTCGCTCGCCTCGGGCGAAGAATTGGCCGCCAATGCTGGCACCGTCACGCAGCTGCCAATCAGCAGCGACAGGAGAGGTAGCGCGCGCATGATCCTCCTTACTTAACGGTTTTCCAGGCTGGCGGCGCGGGCATACGGCAATGCGGTTTCAGTGCCCTTGAGCGCAGATTCCTGGGCATGCTGGCGCAGGTAGCCTGGCAGACGCTGGTCCCAGCCGGCCTGGTTCTGCAGCACGCCGTTGGCCATCGGCCCGGTCGGTTGCTCACTGCTCTCACTATAGCCTGCCAAAACGGCAGGGCCTTGTGCTTGTGGCACACTCAGGCCTTGCTGGGCAGGTTGCTGGGCAGCAAGCTCGGCGCCAGTGATCTCGTCCTGGTTGTACATGCGCACACCGGCCAGCACGGCTACGGTGACCGAGGCAGCTACCGCAAGGCGGCCAATGCTGCGCCATGGCCCTTTCTTGACCTTGGCCGGCACGGCTTCGTCAGCCAGCGCTGCAGACACCGCCGAGGCGATATCCAGGTTAGGCAGCAGCTCCTTGTGCATGGCTGCGCGGGCTACCTGGTAACGCGACCAGGTGGCACGGGTTTCAGCATCGTCTACGGCGTTCAACACACGACGCAGTTCAAGCTCGTCCGCTTCGTTATCCATCACCGCGGACAGCGATTCCTGCAAAGCTTCACGACTCATGGCGGTTCCTCTCTTGGCTGTCGCCGCTGTCTCAGGTTTCCTGCAGCAAAGGTTGCAGGGCTTTGTCTATTGCCTCCCGAGCGCGGAAGATTCGAGAGCGCACGGTACCCACCGGACATTGCATGACACTGGCAATGTCTTCGTAACTCAGCCCGTCGAACTCGCGCAGGGTCAGCGCCGTGCGCAGGTCTTCAGGCAGTTGCTGGATGGTGCGATGGACAGTGCCTTCGATTTCATCCCGCAACAACGAGCGCTCTGGGGACTCGAGATCCTTGAGACCATGATCGCCGTCGTAAAACTCCGCATCCTCGGAGCTCACATCACTGTCTGGCGGCCGTCTTCCACGGGACACCAGGTAGTTCTTCGCCGTGTTGATGGCGATGCGGTACAGCCACGTATAGAACGCACTGTCTCCGCGGAAGTTGCCAAGCGCACGGTAGGCCTTGATGAAGGCTTCCTGTGCTACATCCTGGGCCTCGTGGGTGTCGTGAACGAACCGCACGATCAACCCGAGAATCTTGTGCTGATACTTCAGCACCAACAGATCGAACGCTCGCCTGTCACCACGCTGAACGCGCTCGACAAGCTGCTGATCCTCTTCCTGGGTTAGCATGAACACTCCTCAGTGAACTCAAAGGAGCGTTGCATCAGCCATCGTTCAGGCTTGCAACCATAGACTCGGGCTTTGCGCAAAAGTTCTCCCCTCCAAGCAAGTTTCCTGCAGCCCTTGGTCGGCTTGCACGAAAGACGCGGCACGGTCACGGCCGGCTACGTCGATAATCAGGTTTCGAGTACGCAGGGACAGCCCGGACAGGCCTGCCGCCCTGCGTCGCCGCGGCAAGTTGTGGCGCGTGGGCAGCCTTCATAGGATTTCCGGCCATGTCGGAAAGTTCCCACAAAGGTTGTCGCGACCAGGCAAGTGGCATGGAAATTGGCCACCCGGGGCTGCTATAAAGGCAACCCGGCCAGCTTTTACGATAGTTTCACAATGCCATCGGCGCGTGACTATTGTGCCGCGCCCCTTCCAAAGAATACTAGTGTCCCGACATGAGCCAACAATTCCAACATGATGTCCTGGTGATCGGCAGCGGTGCCGCCGGTCTCAGCCTGGCACTGAACCTCCCCAGCCACCTTCGAGTCGCCGTACTCAGCAAGGGCGACCTGGCCAACGGCTCGACCTTCTGGGCCCAGGGCGGTGTCGCGGCGGTGCTGGACAATACGGATACCGTGCAGTCGCATGTCGAGGACACCCTCAATGCCGGCGGCGGCCTTTGCCATGAAGACGCCGTGCGCTTTACCGTCGAGCATAGCCGCGAGGCCATCGAGTGGCTGATCGAGCAAGGCGTGCCCTTTACCCGCGACGAGCACTACAGCGTCGACGACGGCGGCTTCGAGTTCCACCTGACCCGCGAAGGCGGCCATAGCCACCGGCGCATCATCCACGCCGCCGACGCCACCGGCGCAGCCATCTTCACCACGCTGCTGGAGCAGGCCCGCAAACGCCCGAATATCCAGTTGCTGGAGCAGCGCGTGGCGGTCGACCTGATCACCGAACGCCGCCTCGGCCTGCCCGGCGAGCGCTGCCTGGGTGCCTACGTGCTCGACCGCAACACCGGCGAGGTGGACACCTTCGGTGCGCGCTTCACCGTGCTGGCCACTGGCGGTGCGGCCAAGGTGTACCTGTATACCAGCAATCCCGACGGTGCCTGCGGCGACGGCATCGCCATGGCTTGGCGGGCTGGCTGCCGGGTGGCGAACCTGGAGTTCAACCAGTTTCACCCGACTTGCCTGTACCACCCACAGGCCAAGAGCTTCCTGATCACCGAAGCCCTGCGTGGCGAAGGTGCCCTGCTGCGCCTGCCCAATGGCGAACGCTTCATGCCACGCTTCGACCCGCGCGAAGAACTGGCGCCGCGCGACATCGTGGCCCGCGCCATCGACCACGAGATGAAGCGCCTGGGCGTGGACTGCGTATACCTGGATATCACCCACAAGCCGGTCGACTTCATCAAGAGCCACTTCCCCACCGTGTACGAGCGCTGCCTGGCCTTCGGCATCGACATCACCCGTCAGCCGATCCCGGTGGTGCCAGCGGCGCACTACACCTGCGGAGGGGTGATGGTCGACGACCGCGGCCACACCGACGTGCCGGGCCTGTATGCCATTGGCGAAACCAGCTTCACCGGCCTGCACGGCGCCAACCGCATGGCCAGCAACTCGCTGCTGGAATGCTTCGTCTATGGCCGTGCCGCCGCCGCCGACATCCAGGCGCACCTGGATGAGGTGACCATGCCCAAGGCCTTGCCCGGCTGGGACGCCAGCCAGGTAACCGATTCGGACGAGGACGTGATCATTGCGCACAACTGGGACGAACTGCGGCGTTTCATGTGGGACTACGTCGGCATCGTGCGCACCAGCAAGCGCCTGCAGCGAGCGCAGCACCGCATTCGCCTGCTGTTGGACGAAATCGACGAGTTCTACAGCAACTACAAGGTCAGCCGCGACCTGATCGAATTGCGCAACCTGGCGCAGGTGGCCGAGTTGATGATCCTGTCGGCCATGCAGCGCAAGGAAAGCCGAGGACTGCATTACACACTGGATTACCCGGGGATGCTGGACGAGGCCAAGGACACCATCCTTAGTCCGATCTAAGTCCGACCCCTGGCGCGGCAATTTCAGCGCCTGCGAGATCGAGCGCCGCCCGCGCGGCGCTCGATCTCGCAGGCGCTGAAGCTGCCACGACGAACACCTGTCAGCCCTGACTCGCCCCCACCCCTGCCCACCTGCGCCGGCTGAATTTCAACCGCACCCGCAAGCGCCTGTGCTCATCAGCCCCCAGCGCATCACGCGGCACACATTGGCTCTCCCCCAACCAGCACCCCGCCCGCACAAAGCGCAACACCACCACCCCCGGCAACGCCACGCTGTCCCGGCACAAGCGCACCGGCTGCCAGCCACGGGCACGCCTGAACACCTGCCAGCCGCGCACATCACGGCGCAGGCCGACAACGGCATGCTCATGCGTCAGCAGAATACGTCGGGGAATGGCCCAGCCAGCGTGGGCAATACAGGCGGCGACAACTGCAAGGGCCGACCACCCGGGCAGCGGGCTCGCCCATACGGCGAACCACGCCAGTACCTGGCAACCCAGGTAGGCCGCCAGCAGCAGGCGCGAGCCTTGCCAGCGGCACTCGAAGCACTCACTTGGGCTGGACACGGTCCAGGATGATGCGGACCATGCGCTGCAGCTCCGGGTCTTCGGACTCGGTGCGCTCCATGAACCAGCCGAACATGTCCTGATCCTCGCAGCTCAACAGACGCACGTAGAGTTCGCGGTCGGTTTCGTTGAGCGTGGGGTAGACTTCCTGGGTGAAAGGCACCAGCAGTACGTCCAGTTCCAGCATGCCGCGGCGGCTGTGCCAGAAAAGCCGGTTGAGTTCAGTTTGTTCGACCATGGGGCCCTCCTCGAATGGCCCGCCAGTATACAGCCAGGCGAGCGAAGCGACACCGGGCGTTGGTCTAGTCAACTACCTATTTTGTTACCGGCGTTCTATGATGGCCGCCAGTCTTTAGCCACCGCGATGACCCATGGCCGATTCCGCTTTCTTCTGCCCCCTGTCCCACGAGGGCATCCTCGCCGTCCGCGGCTCCGATGCAGGCAAGTTCCTGCAAGGCCAGCTGACCTGCAACATCAACTACCTCAGCCCGGAACACGCCAGCCTCGGCGCCCGCTGCATGGTCAAGGGGCGCATGCAGTCAAGTTTCCGCATCCTGCCCGAAGGCAACGGCTACCTGCTGGCCATGGCCAGCGAGCTGCTCGACGCCCAGCTGGCCGACCTCAAGAAGTACGCCGTGTTCTCCAAGGCCACGCTGACCGATGAAAGCGCTGCCTGGGCACGCTTCGGCCTGCAAGGCGGCGATGCGGCGCTGCAGGCCCTGGGGCTCGATGTGCCTGCGGCAGCCGGTAGCACCGTGCGCCACGACGGGTTGATCGCCATCGCCGTGTCCGCCGACCGCGTGGAACTGTGGGTACCGGCAGACAACGCCGACCGCGTTCGCCAGGCGCTGGCCACCGCGCTGCCCGAAGGCAGCCTGGACGACTGGCTGCTGGGGCAGATTCGCGCCGGTATAGGCCAGGTCATGGGGCCGACCCGCGAGCTGTTCATCCCGCAGATGATCAACCTGCAGGCCGTCGACGGCGTCAGCTTCAAGAAAGGCTGCTACACCGGTCAGGAAATCGTTGCCCGCATGCAGTACCTGGGCAAGCTCAAGCGCCGCCAGTACCGCCTGGCACTGGACCAGCAGGCCATTCCGGCCCCGGGCGTCGAGATCTTCTCGCCTACCCATGGTTCGTCGGTCGGTGAAGTGGTCATTGCTGCCAGCAACGGCACAGGCTGCGAACTGCTCGCGGTGCTCAGCGCCGAAGCGGTGGAAGACGACAACCTGCACCTGGGCAGCCTCGAAGGCCCGCGCCTGCAGGTGTTGACCCTGCCCTACGAACTGGACCGCGACCGGGAAATCCAGCGCTGACCAGCCTGCCCCGCCTACATGGCGGGGCCGCACCACCACTGCGGTAGACACGCCCATGAACAAGCTGGCCGAGATGGTTCAAGCACAGTTGCTCGATGCCATCGAAAAGGATGACCTGGTCCTGCCGACCCTGCCCGAGGTTGCCTTGAGCATCCGCGAGGCGGCGGAAGACAGCGAGATCAGCGTAGCGGCCCTGAGCAAGGTGATCGGTCGCGATGCGGCCCTTTCAGCGCGCCTGATCAAAGTCGTCAACAGCCCACTGCTGCGCGCGGCGGTCGAGGTCACCGACCTGCACACTGCCATCACGCGGCTGGGCATCAACTACAGCTGCAACCTGGCCATTGGCCTGGTGATCGAGCAGATTTTCCATGCACGGGCGCCGGCTGTGGAGCAGAAGTTACGCGATATCTGGGCCAACAGCCTGGATGTGGCGGGCATCAGCTACGAAATCTGCCGGCGCTTTACACAACTCAAACCCGACCAGGCCACCCTTGGCGGGCTGGTCAACCAGATTGGCGCGCTGCCGGTACTGATCTACGCCGAAGAGCACAACGAACTGCTGTCCGACCCGGTGTGCCTACACTACGTGATCGAACAGATCCAGCCAGTGCTCGGCGACAAGATCCTCAAGGCCTGGGAGTTTCCGGAGCAACTGGTCAACCTGCCGAGCCAGGTGCAGGATCTGGACCGGCAGACTGACAAGATCGACTACATCGACATCGTGCAGATCGCCCGCTGCATCAGCCAGCGAGGCCGTCACCGACCGCTGGCGGCACTGCCGGCATACCGCCACCTGGGCCTTCCGTACGGCACCGAGCTTGAAGTGGGTGAACTGATCGAGGCGCGGAGCATGTTGCGCTGACCGGTGTCAGCCTGTTCGGCCCTCTTCGCGGGTAAACCCGCTCCTACAGGGACCGCGCCGCTGCTGAAGGCTGCGCTGTACCTGTGGGAGCGGGTTCACCCGCGAAAGGGCCGGTACAGGCAACACATCAATCCGCGATAAAACTCACCCGCACCCGCAACCCGCCCTTCGCACCGTCATGCAGGCTCACCTGTGCCAGGTGCGCCCGGCAGATCTCGCCGACAATCGCCAAGCCAAGCCCACTGCCCTGCGCACTGCGCCGGTAGAAGCGCTCGAACACCCGCTCACGCTCGGCCTCGGGTATCCCCGGCCCGTCGTCTTCCACCTCAAGCACCGCCGGCGCCAGCACTCGCAAGATCACGTTGCCGCCAGCCGGCGTATGCGCCAAGGCATTGTCCACCAGGTTGCTCAACAGTTCGTTGAGCAGCGTCGGCTCCCCCTTCAGCCACACCGGCGCCTCGGCCTCCAGGGCCAGCGCCACCCCGCGCTTGTGCGCCAGCGGTGCCATGGCCATGCCCAGCTCACGAGCCAACTGGCTCAGGTCCAGGCGCTGCGCGCCACCTTCTGCAATCGCGCGCGCACCGTTCTCGACCCGCGCCAGCGACAGCAGCTGGTTGGCCAGATGGGTCAGGCGGTCAGTGCCCTGGGCCGCGGACTCCAGTGTCTGCCGCCACTCCTGCGGCTCGGCCGAACGCAGACCCAGTTCGACACGTGCCTTCAGCGCGGCCAGTGGCGTGCGCAACTCGTGGGCAGCGTCCGCGATGAACTGCGCCTGGCGCTCGAACTGGCCGCGCAAACGCTCGGTGAAATGGTTCAAAGCCCGCACCAGTGGGCCCAGCTCACGCTGCACCTGCACCACCGGCAAGGCCCTCAGGTCGTCCGGCTGGCGCTCTTCCACCGCCGTGCGCAGGCGCTCCAGCGGCCGCAACGCGGCACTCACGGCAAACCACACCATCACCAGCGCGCCCAGCGCCAGCATCCCCAGGCGCAGCAGGGTATCGGCCATCAGGCCACGGGCCATGCGCACCCGCGCTTCCTCGGTCTCGGCCACACGGATTTCCGCCATGCCGTTCATGTTCGGCTCGCTCACCGGCTTCAGCAGGCTGACCACGCGCACGTCCTGGCCCAGGTAGGTGGCGTTGTAGAACCGCGCCAGCGCCGGGTAGTCGTCGGTACGCGGCGTGCCCGGCGGTGGCGCTGGCAGGTTCTCGTAGCCGGAAATCAGCCGCTGCTGGATGTCCAGCACCTGATAGTAGATGCGCCCGGCACTGTCGTAGGCGAAGGTGTCCAGGGCCACGTAGGGCACATCCGCGCTCAGCGAACCGTCACGCTGGGACAGGCCCGCGGCAATGGTCCTTGCCGAGGCCAGCAGGGTCCGGTCGTAGGCAGTATCGGCGGCCTCGCGGCCGTTCCAGTAGGCGCTCAGGCCGCTGGCCAGCATCAGCACCACCAGCAGCAAGGCCAGGTTGCCGAGCAAGCGCCCACGCAGGCTGCCGTTATCACGCATCGCGGTGCTCGAGCAGGTAGCCCAGGCCACGGAAGGTGACGATGGCCACCGGGTGGCCGTCGAGCTTCTTGCGCAGGCGGTGGATGTAGATTTCGATGGCGTCAGGGCTGGCTTCTTCGTCCAGGCCGAACACCTGGGCGGCCAGTTGCTCCTTGCTCATCACCCGGCCCGGTCGGGCGATCAGCGCTTCCAGTACGCTCTGTTCGCGCGAGGTCAGGGTCAGGTTTTCGCCACCCAGGGCGAAGCGCCGGGTGTCCAGGTCGTACACCAGCGGCCCGCAGCGTTGCTGGCGCTCGCCACCGAGCACGCTGCGCCGCAGCAGGGCCTTGACCCGCGCTTCCAGCTCGGTCAGCTCGAACGGCTTGGCCAGGTAGTCGTCGGCGCCCAGGTTCAGGCCGTGGACCCGGTCCTTGACGTCGCTACGCGCGGTCAGCATCAGCACCGGCAGGGTCTTGCCACGGCCGCGCAGGCGCGCCAGCACCTCGAAGCCGTCCATGCGCGGCAAGCCGACATCCAGCACGGCCACGGCGTACTCCTCGCTGGCCAGGGCCAGGTCGGCGGCCACGCCGTCATGCAGCACATCCACGGTCAGGCCATGGCTTTTCAAGGCCTGGGCCACGCTTTCAGCCAGTTGCAGGTGGTCTTCGACCAGCAGCACACGCATCGGATTCTCCCTGCTCGGGTGGGACGGTGGCGCGGAGTGTACCGCTGTCGGCAGGCCTGTGAAGCCCTGTCGACAAACCTTTCACGCTGAAAGGTTAGCGAAAGGTTGGTTACCTAGCATCGCACCACGGTCGCCCTACGCGCCGAAAAAAAGCACCAGCAAGGTGCGACGAATAAGAACAATAAACGGAGCCATCAGTGATGCTGTCATCGCAGCCGCAGGCGTTCGCGCCTACCCGTTCCTTTGCCGCACGCCCCTCCGCCATCGTCAGCGCCCTTGCGCTTGCCGGTGTCGCGCCGATGAGTCAGGCCGCCTTCTTCGAAGACAGCACGGCCACCTTCGAAACCCGCAACATGTACTTCAACCGCGATTTCCGCGACGGCACCAGTGCGCAGCAATCCAAGCGCGACGAGTGGGCCCAGGGCTTCATGCTCAACTTCGAGTCTGGCTACACCGATGGCACCGTGGGTTTCGGCCTGGATGCGCTGGGCATGCTCGGCATCAAGCTCGACTCCAGCCCCGACCGCACCGACACCGGCCTGCTGCCGACGCACGATGACGGCAAGGCCGCCGACGAGTACTCCAAGCTCGGCCTGACCGGCAAGGTGAAGGTGTCGCAGACCGAACTGAAGATCGGCACGCTGATCCCCGAACTGCCGACCCTGCAGCCCAACGATGGGCGCATCCTGCCGCAAACCTTCGAAGGCGGCCTGCTCACCTCGAAGGAGGTCAAGGGCCTGACCTTCACCGGAGGCCGACTGGACAAGGCCAAGGACCGCAACGACACCAACTGGGAAGACCTGGCCCTGAACAACAAGAACGGCCGCTTCGGTGGCTCGTTCAGCGCCGACAACCTGGACCTGGCCGGCCTCGACTACCAGTTCACCGATCGCATCACCGGCAGCTACCACTTTGCCCAGCTCGACGATATCTACCGCCAGCACTTCATCGGCATGGTCGCCACCCAGCCATGGGGCCCGGGCACCTTCGGCGCCGACCTGCGCCTGGCCGTGAGTGACGACGCCGGCGCCGCCAAGGCCGGCAACATCGACAACACCACCGTCAACGGCATGCTCAGCTACGCCCTGGGCGGGCACAAGGTCAGCGCCGCCTGGCAGCAGTTGTCAGGCGACAGCGCCTTCCCGTACGTCGATGGTGCCGACCCGTACCTGGTCAACTTCGTCCAGATCAACGACTTCGCAGGCGCCGACGAGCGCTCCTGGCAGGCGCGCTACGACTACAACTTCGCCGCGCTCGGCGTGCCCGGCCTGACCTTCATGACCCGCTACATCAGCGGCGACAACGTCAGCCGCGCCGCCGGTGGCGAGGGCAAGGAGTGGGAACGCGATACCGAAATGAAGTACGTGGTACAAAGCGGCCCGTTGAAGAACGTCGCCGTGCGCCTGCGCAACGCCACCTTCCGCTCCAACTTCGCCCGCGACGCGGACGAGGTGCGGCTGCTGGTGAGCTACAGCGTGGCGCTGTGGTAACCCCATAGCGATAACTTGATAACAACAACGCTCACGGAGAAAGACGATGACCTACTCACTGCGCCGCCTCGTCCTCGCTACCGGCTGCCTGCTGTTGGCCGGCAACGCCCTCGCTGCCGAACCGAAACGCCCCGAATGCATTGCCCCCGCCTCGCCCGGCGGCGGCTTCGACCTGACCTGCAAACTGGTGCAGAGCGCCCTGGTGCAGGAAAAAATCCTCACCAAGCCGATGCGCGTCACCTACATGCCCGGCGGTGTTGGTGCGGTGGCCTACAACGCCGTGGTCGCCCAGCGCCCGGCCGATGCCGGCACCCTGGTGGCCTGGTCCAGCGGTTCGCTGCTGAACCTGGCCCAGGGCAAGTTCGGCCGCTTCGACGAGAACGCGGTGAAATGGCTGGCCGCCGTCGGCACCAGCTACGGCGCCATCGCAGTGAAAAGCGACTCGCCCTACAAGACTCTCGACGACCTGGTCGCAGCGTTGAAGAAAGACCCGAGCAAGGTGGTGATCGGCTCCGGCGGTACCGTCGGCAGCCAGGACTGGATGCAGACCGCCCTGATTGCCAAGGCCGCCGGCATCAACCCGCGTGACCTGCGCTACGTCGCCCTGGAAGGTGGCGGCGAGATCGCCACGGCGTTGCTGGGCGGGCATATCCAGGTAGGCTCGACCGACATCTCCGACTCCATGCCGCACATTCAGAGCGGCAACATGCGCATCCTCGCGGTGTTCTCGGAAAAGCGCCTGGACGAGCCCGAGATGAAAGACATCCCCACCGCCAAGGAACAGGGTTACGACATCGTCTGGCCAGTGGTACGCGGCTTCTACCTGGGGCCAAAGGTGAGCGACGAGGAATACGCCTGGTGGAAGCAGTCATTCGACAAGATGCTGGCTTCGGAAGACTTCGCCAACTTGCGTGACCAGCGCGAACTGTTCCCGTTCGCCATGACCGGTGCAGAGCTGGACGGCTATGTGAAGAAGCAAGTGGCTGACTACAAGACACTGGCCAGGGAGTTTGGCCTGATCCAGTAACACGCCAACGCCCTTTCACCGACCCTGTGGGAGCGGGTGCGCCCGCGAAGAAGACACCGCGGTGCCTGGCACCGGCGTTGCCGGTGTTCGCGGGCATGCCCGCTCCCACAGGGTCCGTGCTCAATGAGGACTCTCTGATGATCCTGCAACGCATCTTCGCCCTGGCCCTGCTGGCGGTGTGCGCCGCCCTGGCCGTGATGGCCTGGCCTTACCAGGCGGCGTTTTCCTATGAACCGGTGGGCCCGCGCGCCTACCCGCTGTTGACGCTCGGCCTGCTCGGCCTGGGCCTGCTGTACCTGGTGTTCCGCCCCACCCCCATCGTGCGCAAGGACGACGAACCGGAACTGGACCGCGAGACCCTGATCAAGATCGCCGCCTGCGTCGGCCTGCTGATCGTGTTCGCCAGCACCTTCGAAGCCCTGGGCTTCATCCTCAGCGCCATCCTGGTCGGCGTGCCCATGGCCCGCCTGTACGGCGGCCGCTGGCTGCACAGCGCCATCGTGGTGGCGGGCATGAGCCTGTTTCTCTACTGGCTGTTCGACCGCGTGATGGACGTGCCCCTGCCCCTTGGCCTGCTGAGCGTACTGGAGAACTGACACATGGATACCTTGAGCTACCTGGGCCAGGGCTTCGGCGTCGCCCTGTCCCCCTACAACCTGGTCACCGCCCTCACCGGCACGCTGATCGGTACCGTGGTCGGCCTGCTGCCGGGCCTGGGCCCGATCAACGGCGTGGCCTTGCTGATCCCCATCGCCTTCGCCCTCGGCCTGCCGCCGGAATCGGCGCTGATCCTGCTGGCAGCGGTGTACCTGGGCTGCGAGTACGGCGGACGCATCAGTTCGATCCTGCTGAACATCCCCGGCGAAGCCTCGACCGTGATGACCACTCTCGATGGCTACCCGATGGCCCGCAATGGTCTGGCTGGCGTAGCGCTGTCGCTGTCGGCCTGGAGTTCGTTCATCGGTGCGCTGATCGCCACCTGCGGCATGGTGCTGTTCGCACCGCTGCTGGCGAAATGGGCAATCGCCTTCGGCCCGGCGGAGTACTTCGTGCTGATGGTGTTTGCCATCGTCGCGCTCGGCGGCATGGCCGGCGACAAGCCGCTGAAAACCTTCATTGCCGCATTGATCGGCCTGTTCCTGTCGGCAGTCGGCATCGATGCCAACAGTGGCGTGTACCGCTTCACCGGCGACAGCGTGCACCTGGCCGACGGCATCCAGTTCGTGGTACTGGTGCTGGGCCTGTTCTCCATCAGCGAAATCCTCCTGCTGCTGGAAAAGACACACCATGGCCACCAGGCAGTCAAAGCCACCGGCCGCATGCTGTTCAACTTCAAGGAAGCGGCCTCGGTGTTCGTGGTCAATATCCGCTGCGGCCTGCTTGGCTTCATCATGGGTGTGCTGCCTGGTGCCGGTGCAACACTGGCGAGCGCCGTGGCCTACATGACCGAAAAACGCCTGGCGGGCGACAAGGGCAAGTTCGGCAAGGGCGACGCCCGCGGCCTGGCCGCACCGGAAACCGCCATCGGCGCCTCCTGCTGTGGCGCCCTGGTACCGATGCTGACCCTGGGCGTACCTGGCTCGGGCACCACCGCGGTGATGATCGGCGCGCTGACCTTGTACAACATCACCCCGGGCCCGCTGTTGTTCGAACAGCAGCCAGACATCGTCTGGGGCCTGATCGCCTCGCTGTTCGTCGCCAACATCATGCTGGTGATCCTCAACATCCCGATGATCCGCATCTTCACCCGCATCCTCGCCGTACCAAACTGGGCGCTGGTACCGGTGATCGCCATCATCACCGCGATCGGCGTTTACGCCGTGCATGCCACTACCTTCGACCTGTTCCTGATGGTCGGTATCGGCATCATGGGCTATATCCTGCGCAAGCTGGACTTCCCGCTGTCGCCGATCCTGCTCGGTTTCATCCTCGGTGGCTTGATGGAGCAGAACCTGCGCCGGGCGCTGTCGATCTCCAACGGCGAACTGGGCATCCTCTGGTCGAGCCCGATCAGCATGTCGGTATGGGTACTGACCATTTGCATGCTGACCCTGCCGCTGCTGCGCATCTGGCGCAAACGCAGCCTGCAGCGCCGGGCGATGGCCGATGCCTGATCGCTCGTTGCCGTTGTTTGTCGCGACCGGGCTGGTCGGCCTTGCTGGCGGTTTTGCCGCCAGCAAGGTCGGCTGGCCTTTGCCGTGGATGGTCGGCTCGTTGCTGGCGATCATCCTGGTGCGCTGCCTGACACCCTGGCAGCTGCCGGAAATCCCCAATGGCCGCAAATGCGGGCAATGCATCATCGGCATCGGCATTGGCCTGCACTTCACCCCGGCGGTGATCGAGCAGGTGGCCAGCCATTTCGCACTGATCTTCTTCGGCGCGCTGTTCACCACCTTGTCCAGCGTGATCAGCGTATGGCTGCTGCGGCGCACCGGTGAAGACCGTGCCACGGCGTTCTTCGCCAGCATGCCGGGCGGTTCGGGGGAGATGGTCAACCTTGGCGCCCGCAATGGCGCAGTGCTCAGCCAGGTGGCGGCGGCGCAAAGCCTGCGCGTACTGGCGGTGGTACTGTGCGTGCCGGCGCTGTTCAAGTTCCTGCTGGGTGACGGGGTACCGCTGAATCACACCGGCAGTGTGAGCTGGGGCTGGCTGGCGCTGATTGCACCGCTGGGCGTTGCCGTCGCCCTGCTGTGGCAGCGCTTGCGCCAGCCCAACCCGTGGTTGTTCGGGCCATTGTTGGTCGCAGCCACCGTGAGCCTGGCGGACGACCTGCAGATAACCCTGCCCAATGGCGCCAGCCAGATCGGCCAGTGGTTGATCGGCAGCGGCCTGGCCTGCCACTTCAACCGCGCGTTCTTCCGACGCGCACCGTCGTTCCTGGGCCGCACCCTGGTGGCCACGGCGTTGTGCATGGCGATTGCCGGCAGTGCCGCATGGGTGCTGAGCATGATGACCGCGCTGGATCTGCGTTCGCTGACATTGGGGATGATGCCGGGCGGAATTGCCGAGATGAGCCTGACGGCGGAGACCCTGCAGCTGTCGGTGCCGCTGGTGACGGCGCTGCAGGTGATGCGCTTGTTGTTTGTGCTGTTTCTGGCAGAGCCGTTGTTCCGGGTGTGGAACGCAACCCCGGAATGACTGTGACGGCCTCTTCGCGGGTAAACCCGCTCCCACAGGGACCACACAAGCCCTGAGGGTAGTGCAGAACCTGTGGGAGCGGGTTCACCCGCGAAGAAGGCAACGCGACATTTCAGGCCTTTACAAGGGTGGCAATGCCCAGTTGATCGGCGCCAGCCCGCGCTGCTCGAGGAAACTGTTGGCCCGGCTGAAATGCCCGCACCCCAGGAACCCACGGTAAGCCGACAACGGTGATGGATGCACCGATTTCAGCACCAGGTGCTTGGTCCCGTCGATCAGCTTCTGCTTGCTTTGCGCATGCGAGCCCCACAGCAGGAACACCACGTTCGGGCACTGCTCGCTAACCACCTGGATGACCCGGTCGGTAAAGAACTCCCAGCCCTTCTTGGCATGCGACGCGGCATTGGCGCGCTCCACGGTCATGGTCGTGTTGAGCAACAGCACGCCCTGCTCGGCCCAGCTCTGCAGGTAGCCATGACTGGCAATCGGGATGTTCAGGTCGCGCTGCAGCTCCTTGTAGATGTTGACCAGCGACGGTGGCGTGGCCACGCCCGGCTGCACCGAGAAGCACAGGCCATGCGCCTGGCCCGGCCCGTGGTAAGGGTCCTGGCCAAGGATGACCACCTTCACCTGGTCCAGCGGCGTCGAGTTGAGTGCGTTGAAGATCAACGGCCCTGGCGGGTAGATCTCTTTGCCGGCGGCGTACTCGCTGCGCAGGAACTCGCGCAACTGATGCATGTAGGGCTGGTCGAATTCCGCGCGCAAGGCGGCCTTCCAGCTGGGTTCGAGTTTGATGCGATCGTCGTCAGTCATGGGGCCTTCCATAAACAATGGCGCGACACTAGGTAAGCCCTTCCCGCTTGTCAAACGATCCGACCGACGACCGGCATGTTCGGCCAGGCAAGCCATACTTGGGCGATGACTTGCGCGAGGTAGTCCATGGCCATTCATTGCGAGGTACTCACCGGCGCCGATGGCGCCCGCATCGGCATCGCCACCCTGGATGCGCCCAAGGCGCTCAATGCGCTGAGCCTGCCGATGATCGAGGTATTGGGCGAACAGTTGCACGCCTGGGCTCGCGACCCGGGAATCGTCTGCGTGCTGCTGCGCGGCAACGGTGCCAAGGCCTTCTGTGCCGGCGGTGATGTGCGTGCGCTGGTACAAGCCTGCCGCGACCACCCTGGTAGCGTACCCCCGCTGGCCGCCACCTTCTTCGCCGCCGAATACCGCCTGGACTTTGCCCTGCACACCTATCCCAAGCCGTTGCTGTGCTGGGGGCACGGGCATGTGCTGGGTGGTGGCATGGGCCTGCTGCAGGGCGCCAATGTGCGTATTGTCACCCCCAGCAGTCGGCTGGCCATGCCGGAAATCAGCATCGGCCTGTATCCGGATGTGGGCGCCAGCTGGTTCCTTGCCCGCCTGCCGGGCAAGCTGGGGTTGTTCCTCGGCCTGACGGGTGCGCCGATCAATGCCCACGACGCCCTGGACCTGGGCCTGGCCGACCGATTTCTGGGCGAGTACCAGCAAGAGGCACTGATCGAGGAACTGCTGCAACTGAACTGGCAGGAACAGACCGCCCTGCAACTGAACAGCCTGCTCAAGGCCGAACAGCACCGCGTCTGCGCCGAGTTGCCCGAGGCCCAGTGGCTACCAAGGCGACAGGTGATCGATCAGTTGCTCGACGTGGCCGACGCAGCTGCCGCCTGGCGTGCGCTGGAGGGGCTCAAGCACCACGACGACCCGCTGCTGGCATATGCCGGCCAACGGTTGCATGAAGGTTGCCCGCTGACCGCACACCTGGTGTGGGAACAGATCCGTCGGGCACGGCACCTGTCGTTGGCGCAGGTATTCCAGATGGAATACAACATGAGCCTGAACTGCTGCCGCCACCCGGAATTCAGCGAAGGCGTGCGTGCGCGCCTGCTGGACAAGGACAACCAGCCGCACTGGCACTGGCCCGATGTGGCGCAAGTGCCGGCGGCGGTGGTGGAGGCGCATTTTGCCAAGGTGTGGGAGGGGCGGCATCCGCTGGCGGATCTCGGGTAGCTTCGAGAAGTTGGGGCTGCATTGCAGCCCATCGCGACACAAGGCCGCTCCCACAGGTACAGCGATGGTTTCCAATGCTGCGCCGTACCTGTGGGAGCGGCCTTGCGTCGCGAAAGGGGCGCAACGCGCCCCCGGTTTTCAATTCACCTACCGCTGCCAGTTCCCCCCTTGCCCGTGCCCACGCCGCCCGTCCCCGCGCCGGTCACCATCCCCCCGCCCGTTGGAGTGCCAACGGTCCTTCTGCTGATAGCGCTGGCTGCCATCGCGATAATCATGACGATCCCGGTCGCGCCCATAGTCATACCGCTGGCGGTTGCCATAGTCGTTGCGTGGGTTGCCATACCATTGCTTCATCCCCGGCTGCGGATGAGACCGGTAGTGAGGCGCGGGCGCCGAGCGGTAGTAGTAACGTGGTGCAGGCTGATAGTAATAACGGGGCTGCGGCGCTACGTAATAGCGGTCATAGCGGTAATAATCCGGTGACACATAACGGTCGGAGTAGTAGTGGTCCGATCGGTAATAGCCCCCGCTCTCGTAGTACGGAACGCAGGCGGAAGTCATCAGCCCCAGCAGGGCGATCAACAGGATTCGATAGGACATGGCGGCCTCCTGGACCGCTGGAGTGCCCGAACAGCGGCGCTGGCGAGCGTCGATGCGAAATGCGATCATCGACACTGAATAAGACAGTGCCGCCAAGGTGCAGTGCCATTTCTGCAACAATTTGATACAGGTGAGTGGCAGCCATGCCCGACAACCAGCACTGCCCCGCTTGTGGCGCCCTCAACCAGTGCAGCTTGGCCGACCCGCGCCGGGCCACCCAGGCCTGCTGGTGTTACAGCGTGACCATCGACCCTGCCGTGCTCAAGGCCCTGCCCGCCGAGCTGCGCGACAAAGCCTGCCTGTGCCCGCGCTGCGCCGCCGTCGAAGAACAACTTCGCTCCCCCGCTTCCGACTGACCGTTTGCCATGCGCCTCGACCGTTTCCTCGCCAACCTGCCCAGCCACAACCGCCAGCAAGTCCGTCTGATGCTGGCGCAACGCCGTGTGCGGGTGGATGGCCAAGTGGTCAGCGACCCACTGGCCGAAGTGCGCGAATTCAGCCGCGTGGAGCTGGATGATCAGCTGCTGCAGGCTGGCCGCCCGGCACGCTACCTGATGTTGCACAAGCCGGCAGGCTGCGTCAGCGCCACCCAGGACCCGCAACACCGCACCGTGCTCGACCTGCTGCCAGCCGGTTTGCGTGAGGACCTGCACATTGCCGGGCGGCTGGACTTCAACACCACGGGCTTGATGATCCTGACCAACGATGGCCAATGGTCACGCCGGCTTACCCAGCCCGCGACCAAGCTGCCCAAGCACTACCTGGTGCAAACCGAGGACGAGATTGGCGAGCACTATGTGGCCAAGTTCCTCGAGGGCTTCTACTTCGCTTTCGAAGACCTCACCACCCTGCCCGCCCAGCTGGACATCCTCGGGCCGCGCCAGGCACGGCTGTCGATCGTCGAAGGGCGCTATCACCAGGTGAAGCGCATGTTCGGCCATTTCGACAACAAGGTGGTGGGGTTGCATCGGGAGAGCATGGGGGCGATCCGGCTGGACCCGGGGTTGGCGCCTGGGGCGTTTCGTGAGCTGACGGCGGATGAAATAGCGACGGTCTAATCAGCCTGTACCGGCCTCTTCGCGGGCGAGCCCGCGAAGAGGCCGGAGCAGACAGATCAGGGGTCGTCATACGACCGCTCAGCGACAAAAGTCACATTTTCCCCCGAACGGCACTTGCGGGATTCCCGACCCACTGCTTGAATCCAAATCGTCAGTCTGCATGTGACTACCAAGTCACGCCCGCAGGCGAAGACACTTTTTGCCGGCCACCCAAGGCCTCGATGCCTTGGGGCACGGCGAATTGCCCGCCAAAAACAATACCGTCGACGCACGTGCCAAGGATCGACACAGGGCCCCCCGGTTTCTCTTCAGGCAAATGCCTACCTGTCATAAAGAACGTGCACCCTAGGTGACGCGAATACCCTTTTTGCGCCAGGAGTCGATGACATGAGGCCAGAAATCGCTGTACTTGATATCCAAGGTCAGTATCGGGTTTACACGGAGTTCTATCGCGCGGATGCGGCCGAGAATACGATCATCCTGATCAATGGCTCGCTTGCCACCACGGCCTCGTTCGCCCAGACGGTACGTAACCTGCACCCGCAGTTCAACGTTGTACTGTTCGACCAGCCATACGCTGGCAAATCCAAGCCGCACAATCGCCAGGAACGCTTTATCAGCAAGGAGACCGAAGCGCATATTCTCCTCGAGCTGATCGAACACTTCCAGGCAGACCACGTGATGTCGTTCTCGTGGGGTGGCGCAAGTACGCTGCTGGCGCTGGCGCACCAGCCGCGGGGCGTGAAGAAGGCAGTGGTGAGTTCGTTCTCACCGGTGATCAACGAACCGATGCGCGACTACCTGGACCGTGGTTGCCAGTACCTGGCCGCCTGCGACCGTTATCAGGTCGGCAACTTGATCAACGACACCATCGGCAAGCACCTGCCGTCACTGTTCAAGCGCTTCAACTACCGCCATGTCAGCAGCCTGGACAGCCACGAGTATGCGCAGATGCACTTCCACATCAACGAGGTGCTGCAACATGACCTGGGGCGGGCGCTGGATGGTGCACGCAATATCGACATCCCGGTACTTTTCATCAATGGTGACCGCGACGAGTACACCACGGTCGAAGATGCACGGCAGTTCAGCAAGCACGTGGGCCGAAGCCACTTCAGCGTGATCCGCGATGCAGGCCACTTCCTGGATATGGAAAACAAGGCCGCTTGCGAGGACACTCGCAGTGTCATGCTGGGGTTCCTGAAGCCAACCGTGCGTGAACCTCGTCAACGTTACCAGCCTGTAAAACAGGGGCAGCATGCATTGGCCATCTGAGCAACTCGGCGTCCTGTGGCTCAAACCCGCAACCATGGGGCGCCGACAAGCTTTTTAATAACTTGAGCTTCTAATTCGTTGAGGGTTCTGGTAAAAAGTGCTGCGCAAACGCGGGTATAGTTTAGTGGCAAAACGAAAGCTTCCCAAGCTTTAGTTGAGGGTTCGATTCCCTCTACCCGCTCCACATCGCATTCCCGCATGGCGTTCCAGCAACGTCATCGCTGTCAAAAGGAGCCCAGGCTCCTTTTTTCGTTTCTCCCCCCTCCCTTTGACCTGCCCCATGGCCATTTGCCTGCCGATCCGCTTCAATGCGTGGATGGATTCGTGAAGCATTTCGAAAGGACGACGCATGTTTCTCTCCCGCTGGCTACCGGGCCTTGCCAACCTGCTGCACTACCGCCGCGAGTGGTTCCACGCCGACCTGCAGGCCGGCCTCTCGGTGGCGGCGATCCAGATTCCCATTGCCATCGCCTACGCGCAGATCGTCGGCCTGCCGCCGCAGTACGGCCTGTATGCCTGTGTGCTGCCGATGATGGTCTATGCCCTGATCGGAAGCTCGCGACAGCTGATGGTCGGCCCAGACGCCGCTACCTGCGCGATGATCGCCGGCGCCGTGGCGCCGTTGGCCATGGGCGAGCCGCACCGGATTGCCGAGCTGTCGGTGATCGTCACCTTGCTGGTCGGGGTAATGCTGATCGCGGCTGGGGTGGCCCGGGCCGGGTTCATCGCCAGCTTCTTCTCGCGGCCGATCCTGATCGGTTATCTCAACGGTATCGGCCTGAGCCTGATCGCTGGGCAGTTGTCCAAGGTGGTGGGGTTCAAGATCGAGGGCGACGGTTTCATCCTCAGCCTGATCAACTTCTTCCAGCGCCTGGGCGAAATCCACTGGGTGACGCTGCTCATCGGCATCGCCGCACTGGGCCTGCTGATCTGGTTGCCACGACGCTACCCCCACCTGCCTGCGGCGCTAACTGTAGTGGTGCTGTTCATGCTGCTGGTCGGCCTGCTCGGCCTTGACCGCTTTGGCGTCGCCATTCTCGGCCCGGTACCTGCCGGCATCCCCCAGCTGGCCTGGCCACACAGTAACCTGGCAGAAATGAAAAGCCTGCTGCGCGACGCCCTGGGTATCGCCACCGTCAGCTTCTGCAGCGCCATGCTCACCGCACGCAGCTTTGCCGCCCGGCACGGCTACGCGATCAACGCCAACCACGAATTCGTCGCCTTGGGCGTAAGCAACCTGGCTGCCGGGGTTTCCCAGGGCTTTGCCATCAGCGGTGCAGACTCGCGCACTGCGGTCAACGACATGGTCGGTGGCAAGAGCCAACTGGTGGGCATCATCGCAGCACTGGTCATCGCCCTGATCCTGTTGTTCTTCACCGCGCCGATGGCGTGGATCCCGCAGGCCGCGCTGGGTGCCGTGCTGCTGATGGCAGGCTGGGGGCTGATCGACATCAAGTCGCTGAAGCATATCCGCCGCCTGAGCCGCTTCGAGTTCTGGCTGTGCCTGCTGACCACGGTCGGTGTGCTGAGCCTGGGTGTGCTGCCCGGCATCGTGTTTGCCGTGACCCTGGCGATCCTGCGCCTGCTGTACAGCATCTATCAGCCCACCGACGCAGTGCTGGGCTGGCTGCCCGGCACCGAAGGCCAGGTGGACATCCGCAAACACAAGGATGCCCGCACCGTGCTAGGCCTGGTGGTGTACCGCTTCGACGACGCGATCCTGTTCTTCAACGCCGACTACTTCAAGATGCGCCTGCTCGAAGCGGTACAAAGCCAGGAACAGCCCAAGGCCGTGCTGTTCGATGCCGAGGCGGTGACCAGCATCGACGTCAGCGGCATCGCCGCCCTGCGCGAAGTGCGCGACACCCTGGCCGCCCAGGGCATCTTCTTCGCCATCGCCCGCGCCCGCGGCACCTTCCTGCGCATGCTGGTGCGCTCGGGGATGGCCCGGGAGATGGAAGACAAACTGCTGTTCGGCTCGGTGCGGGCGGGCATTCGCGCCTATCGGGTTTGGCGTAACAGGAGTCGCGTTGAGCAACGGGCTGAACAAGGTTGAAGCATTGCGTCGTTGCTACTGGCCATATCGCCAGCAAGCCGGCTCCGACAAGTACTGCACTGCTCTCAAGGCCTGTGGCGAACCGTGGGAGCTGGCTTGCCGGCGATAGGGCCAGTACAGGCTGCACAAAGCAGTTGCCTGGACACCAACCCTCGCACACTTTGCATGACATGCTAAAGTCGCCCCCGTTCCCGCTCCACCCAACGGACCCCAGCATGCCCGCACTAGACGCCACCCTCACCCCCTGGCCGGAACTCGCCGCCCGCCACCCTTGCGACGCCCTGCTGCTGGGCAACGGCGCCAGCCGCGTGCTGTGGAAGCCGTTCGGCTACTTCTCGCTGTTCGAGGAAGCGCAACGTGCCGGGCGCAAGAAAGGCTTGGCCGTCAGCGACCAGGCACTGTTCAAGTCACTGGGTACGGAACTGTTCGAGCCGGTGCTCAGCGCCCTCAACACCACCGTGCGCACCAACGCCGCGCTGGCCATCAACTCCACCGCGCCGCTGAACCGCTACTACTCGATCAAGGAAGCGCTGATCCACGCCGTACGCACAGTGCATCTGCCGTGGCCACTCATGCCGGCCACGACCCTGGCAACCCTCAACCAGGCCCTGCGCGGCTACCGCAGCGTCTACACCAGCAACTACGACCTGCTGCTACCGTGGGCCGTGCAACACGCCCCGCAGGGTTTCGCCGAACTGTTCGACGAGCAAGGCTTCTTCGACGTGCGCCGCACCAACGGCGAAGGCACGCGGGTACTGCACCTGCATGGCGGCCTGCACCTGCTCAAGCTGCCCGACGGCACCACCCGCCAACGCAGCGCCGACAGCGCCGAACTGCTCGATGGTTTTGCCGTGAACATCCCGGGCGAAGTGCCGCTGTTCGTCAACGAAGACCGCAGCGACGAGAAGCTGCGCGCCATCCGCAACTCTGACTACCTAGGCTGGTGCCTGGGGCAACTGGCGCGGGAAAGCCAGGGGCTATGCCTGTTCGGGCTGCACCTGGACAGCAGTGACCAGCATCTGCTCGAAGCCATCCGACAGGCCCGGCCAAAGCATCTGTCGATTGCCATACGGCCATTGAGCGAGGCATCGGTGATCAACCAGAAGCAGCATTTTGTCGACAGGTTCGGGGATATGCCGGGGACAGTGCTGCACTTCTTTGATGCCAGTACGCATCCGTTGGGGCAAGCAGCGTTGGCTATTGAAGCACCGCTCACCCACAGGTGAAGTGGACCAGTTGGGGGCCGCGTTGCGGCCCCGTTTACGCTATCTGACAGGCAACAGCGCTTGCCCGCGGAACCCCATCAAGGCGCCGACGCGGTTGTCACCTGCACGGCCGGGCCAACTGCAACCGGCTCGGGCATCGCTACATCGCCGCCCAGCTGGCGGATTTGCCGAATCTGCTGGACCCTGTTCAGGTTTTCCCAGGCGACGGGGTAGTGCCCCGGCGACAACTCGATCGCGCTGCGGAAAAACTGCTCGGCCACATCCAGCTTGCCTTCCACCAGGCAGACATAGCCGACATCATTGCTGGCCTCGGCACGCTTTTCGACCTGTTCGAAGGCAGACACAGCCTCCTCATAGCGCCCCATGCGAGCCAGCAGCAGTCCATAGTTGCGCCACAGCGGCTTGTAGGTGCCGTCGTAGCTCACCCCACGCTTGTACCTGAGTTCGGCTTCAGACCATTGCCCGGCCATGTAGTAGGAATACCCCAGGCTGTTCTGCACCAACGCCGAACGTGGATCGATGAGTTCGGCCAGGCGGTAATAGGTTTGCGCCTCGGCGAAGTTGTCGGCCAGATCCGCCAACACCCCCAGCCCGTTATAGGCCTTGAGCGGTGACTTGCCGTCGACCCTGAGCGCAGCCGCCCCTGTCTGGCTGTTGGCCGGGTCCTTGACGAAGCGTTTCTGATCCACGGCAACTGCTTTCAACAGCATTGCCTTGGCCTGCTCATGTTTACGCATGGACAGGTTCAGCAGGCCCATTTCCGTCAGGGCATCGGGGTTATCAGGCGCCTTGCCCAGTACCTCGGTGAAGGCCATCTCGGCAAGCTGGTTATTGCCGCGCTCGCGGTGAATACGGCCAACCCAGACCAGGGCTTCATAACGTTCGGGCTCCAGCTCAAGGACGCGCAGGTACTGGTACAGTGCCTGGTCCAGGTCACCGGCCTGGTAAGCCATCGCGGCCATCTGCATTGCCTGGTCGGGCGAGTTGCTCTGCGACTGCACCTGGTAGAGCACCGAATTGCCACCGGAGTAGACAGAACGCACCCCATTCAGGTCAGGCCCAGTGCTCTGGCATCCCGAAAGCACGGCTATCATGGTCAACAGCAAACTGATCCTGTTCATGTCATGGATTCCCGAACGTTCTAAGTATCCCGATGATCACCGGGCCGATGGCAACCAGAAAAAAGCTTGGCCACAAACAGAAAATTAGCGGAAAAACCAGCTTCGTTCCGATTTTCGCGCCCATTTCTTCTGCGGCCTGCATGCGCCGGTCACGAAACTCCTCGGCATAGATGCGCAAGGTAGCCGCTACACTGGTGCCGAAGCGGATGCTTTGGGCCAACAGGCTGACCAGGCCCTGAATGTCTTCCAGGCCAGTGCGATCTGCCAGTTGCCTGAGCGCTTCGGTACTGGAAATGCCGGCGCGGATCTGCGCATTGACCAACGCCAGCTCCTCGGCCAGTTCGGCTTGGCTGACCGCCATTTCTTCGGCCACTCGTTCGATAGCCTGGGGCAACGCCAGGCCCGATTCCACGCAAACCACCATCAAGTCCAGGGCATCAGGAAAGGCCGCGCGCAACCGGCCCTGCCGAGCATTCTTGCGCTTGTCGATGTACACGGCCGGCAGCAGCCATCCGACAGCAGCGCCCATGGCTACCAGTCCCATGATCTTGAGCGGGGAAAGATTGGGAATCAGCGGCAGTATCAACAACGAGATACCCATCAGCATCAACGGCAGCAGCAAACGCACCGCCCAGTACACCTGTACCGCTGAAGCCGAGCCATATCCAGCATGGGTCAACAGGGCTCGGGTGGCTGACACTTGCCCCTCCGTAGACGGGGTAACGCGCCGACCTACACGCTCCAGTAGAAGCTGCAGGCTTCCTGGCGGCTCCCGACCGGCCGCGGCGCTGGAGTGGTCACGCTTGATCAATGCAAGACGGCGTTGCAGTGGGCTCTGCAGCCCCAGCACCAGCAACGTCACGGTAATAACCGCAATGACCGTGCTCATCCCGATCGCACCAACGATCAGCAGGCGTGCCAATGCCTCACTGTCCGTCACCCCACTCAACAAACCGAGCAAATAGTCCATGACCGACGCCCCCGTGCGAGAACTGCCTAGATCTGGATACGAATGATTTTACGAATCCAGAAAATCCCCACCAACATGGAGCCAAAAGCCCCCATGACCAACATTTGCCCAGTGGGATCCTTGATCAGCAACGTCAGATAGTCCGGGCTGGTAATAATGATCGCTGCCGCCAACAGGAAGGGTATGGCCACCAACACCCAAGCCGACATTCGCCCTTCAGCCGACATTGTCTTGATCTTGCGCTGAAACCGGAAACGCCCGCGTATCAAATTGCTCAGCCGTTCCAGTACTTCCGTCAGGTTGCCGCCAGTCTCACGGTGAATGAGGATCGAGGTGACCAGCATCATCACCGTCATGCTTGGCATCCGCTCCAGAAGGCCAAGCATGGCCCTGCGTACATCATTACCGTAGTTGATATCGGCGAAAGTCAGACCGAATTCATGCGCAACAGGTCCCTTGTGTTCATCTGCCACCAAACGCAGGGTTTCATTGAAGGGGTGCCCGGCGCGCAACGCCCGGCACATGGCTTCCAGCGCATCGGGCAAGCCCTCCTCGAACTTGGCGAAACGCCTGCCACGGTCATGGGAGATTTTCAGCAGTGGCAGCCAGAACGCCACGAACGCTGCCGCCAGCGCCAGCCACCAGTAAGGGAAGAACATCCAGGCCAGCATCCCGGCAGCCGCTGCCAGAGCCAACCCCAGCAGCAGTACCCGATAGGCCCGGTACTCATGGCCGGCCTGCTCGATCAGTTGCGTCAGCGTCGCCATGAAGGGCAATTGCTCGAGCCGCGCCTCCAGCGGCGACAAGCGCGTCAGGTATTTCTGCCGCAGCACGGTCTGCATGTTCGGCAGATGGCTTGCCCGCTCCAGGAGCACAAGTCGGCTGCGGATACGCTTGCGTACCTTGCCCGCCTCGCCGAACACCGGGACCACCAGGCCTTGGCTGAGAAGAAACACGGCAACGAACACCATGCCAAGAAATATCAGGATGTATTCACCAGGTATCTGGCTCATGATTGACGAGCCTCCATCCATTCAGGCCTGAACATCGACAAAGGCAACTCGATCCCGCGCTTGGCCAAGGCATCGCGAAAGGCCGGGACCATGCCACTTGGCCGAAAGTCACCAAGCACCTGGCCCTGCTCGCCCACACCACTGCGAACAAAAGAGAAGATCTCGGTCATGGTGATGATTTCACCCTCCATGCCGTTGATCTCCTGCACACTGACCAACCGCCGCTTG
Source organism: Pseudomonas sp. C5pp (assembly GCF_000814065.1). Lineage (NCBI taxonomy): Bacteria > Pseudomonadati > Pseudomonadota > Gammaproteobacteria > Pseudomonadales > Pseudomonadaceae > Pseudomonas > Pseudomonas sp. C5pp. Next base: position 89,321 of record NZ_JWLN01000013.1, read on the forward strand.
CCGTCTTCCTGCCGTTCCAGCTGGATCACCACATCGATGGCCGAGGCGATCTGCTGGCGCATGGCCTTGATCGGGAATGTAGCGCCAGACATCAAGACCATGTTCTCGACCCGGCCCAACGCATCGCGCGCGGTGTTGGCGTGGATGGTAGTCAGTGAGCCATCGTGTCCGGTGTTCATCGCCGTCAGCATGTCCAGCGCCTCGGCGCCACGCACCTCACCGATCACGATACGGTCTGGGCGCATCCGCAGGCTGTTGCGCACCAGCTCACGCTGGCCCACCTCGCCGCGCCCCTCGATGTTCGCAGGCCTTGTTTCCAATCGCACCACATGCGGCTGCTGCAACTGCAGCTCGGCCGAGTCCTCGATGGTGACGATGCGCTCGTTGTGGGGAATGAAACTGGACAGCACATTGAGCATGGTGGTCTTGCCGCAGCCGGTGCCGCCGGAGATCAGCACGTTCAGCCGCCCCCGCACGATCGCCTTGAGCAGCAACGCGATGGCCGGGGTCAGGGCGCCCGCCTGGATCAGGCTGTCGACGTTGAGCAGGTCCACCGCAAAGCGGCGTATCGAGATACTTGGCCCGTCGATGGCAAGCGGCGGGATGATCGCATTGACCCGTGAACCGTCCTTGAGGCGTGCATCGACCAACGGCGAAGACTCGTCGATACGCCGGCCGAGGCTGGAGACGATGCGGTCGATGATGTTCAGCAGGTGCTGATCATCGCGAAAACGCACATCGGTGCGCTGCAACTTGCCGAACCGTTCGACGTACACCGAGTCATGGCCGTTGACCAGAATGTCGGACACCGTATGGTCGGCCAGCAGCGGCTCCAGCGGGCCAAGGCCAAGCACTTCGTCAGTGATCTGCTTGATGATCAACTGGCGGCTGGCAGAGCTCACCGGCGCCGAATGCTCGTCAAGCAGACGCTGGCAGATATCGCGGATCTGCCGCACGGCCTCGGCCTGCTCGAGCGAGTCGAGCAAGGACAGGTCCATGACCTTGAGCAGTTGCGCATAGGTTTTTTCCCGCCACTCGGCTTCCACCGATGTAACCTGGCTTTTCGTTTCAAACAGAACATCCGGTGCCGAATGTTCCCACGCCATCAGCGCCTCTGCCGGGTCCTTAGCGCCGCCACCCTGCTTCGACGGCGTCGATGCCTCGGGGGTGACTGCCTGTTTGCGCAAACGGTTACGGAAATCGCTAAGCATGGTTCACCCCCGAAAAACACGTTTGAAGGCGCGTTTGAACAGTCCGCTGTCTGTGGCCACCTGCTTGCCCACCAATTCCTCGGCCAGCCCACGCAGCGCTTGGGTGATCGCCGAGCGAGGTGCTTGCAGGCCTAATGGCACACCTGTGTTCTGGCTCTGATTGATAACGCTGAAGTCATTCGGCAGTTTCACGATATTGGTGCAACGCAGCGCCTCGCCGATATCCTTGAGGCTGACCGGCGCCGCCTTGTCGTAGCGGTTGACCACCACCTCCAGCTGATTGCCGCGCACGCCCAGGTCATCGCGCAGAATGCGCGCCAGGGAACTGGCGTCGCGCAGGTGGTTGACGCTCTGCTGCATCACGACGTACACCCGGTCGGCCTGCTCCAGCACCGAGGCGGTGATGTGATCGATCTGCCGCGGCAAGTCCGCCACCACCCAGTGATAGTTGGCCCGCGCCAGCTGCAGCAGCGCATCGAGCTGTTCAGCCTGGACATCCTGCGGCAGGCACAGCTCATTGGCGCGGCTGCCAAGCACATGCAAGGACGGGCTGAAATGGCTGCAGAAGCCGCGCAGTGCAACACCATCCATTTCCTTTATCTGCTGCAACACGTCCAGTTGGCTGTGCGACTGCGCCACATCCAGATGATGCGACACGCTGCCAAACTGCAGGTCCAGGTCAAGCAGCAGCGCGTTGCCCTTGAGGCTGAGCTGATGCGCCAGGTTACAGGCCAGCACCGTGCCGCCGGAGCCACCCTTGGCATTCATCACCGCAACCAGTTTGCCTGTTGCCGTGCTGTTGGTCTGGGTTTCCATGACCATACGGTTCAAGGCAGCGATAAGCTCCGTGGCAACGATAGGCTCCGGCAGAAAATCGCGCGCACCGGCCTGCATCGCCAGGCGCATGCCTTCCCGATCATCCAGCAGGCCACACACCAACAGCGGCGGGCGCTCATGGGCCGGGCGTTGCAACAGGGCCGCCAGTTCCTCACGCCACAGCTGGCCAACGCGCAGCAGCAGGAAATCGGGCATCCGATCCAACCCATAAAGCGGGTCGCAATGCCCATTGCTCACCTGACGAACATTCACCTCCAGACCGGCGATGCGCTGACAAATTTCTTGCAGCTGGCGCAAGGCCAAGGCGTCGGAGCTGCTGATCAACAGACGCATCCCGGGTTTGATGGAGGTAGCGGATACGGAAGATTCCCTAAGATTCAGCATGGCGTGATCTCCGGTACGACATCCGCCTCGGTATGACGCCCGAGGCTCTCTCGAGGTAAGGTCGCCTTGAATACTGGCAGGGTAATGGGCACCCCAAAACCTGGAATAAACAGGCTGAATTGAAAGTTCTGCAGCGTCAGCTGCACATAGCGGACGGCGGCAAACCCGGTGGCACTTACCAGATCACCGGGGTTGGCGACCTGTGCACCGTTCTTGTCCAGGTAACGCAGGGTCAGGTCCGAGGTGTCCAGGCCGGCCAGCAGGGTGCTGGCACCACTGTCGCCCGCACTGTTGAATATGGCCCTGCGCAGCACCACTGGATCGCTGATATTGCACACCGCAGCCAGGCGTGCGCCACGCCGCACGGACTCATTCAAGACGTTCACGGTGTAGTACAGCCGGCCTATTTCCAGCACCCCGAACAGCAGCGTGAACATCAACGCACTGACAATGGCGAACTCCACCACGTAAACGCCCTGCATGCTTCTGCGCTTCATCACAGTGCCCTCATCACGGTGGTAGCGACCAACGGGAAGTTCAACGCGGTGCCGTTGCCGATAAAGGCCGGAATGCCGTTGGCGATCAGCGGGGAAAAGACCGCGCTGATGGTCACCTGCACGTGGTCGTTGGTACCCGCCACCTTGGCAACCTGCACGGTGGTATTGGCCGGCATCCCGGTCAGGCTGCAGGGCGGTGCGGAAGGTGCACCGTACACTGCCACTTTCTTGGTCATGCACTCGAGGTCGGCGCTAACCTCGACCTTGCCAAGGGTCGAGTTCCAGGCCTGGCTGGCGACGAAGCGCGCGGCATCACGGCTGCCCTGCAGCAGGCTGTTGTACTGGTAAAGCATTCGGCCGAATTCGCCGAAGGCCAGCAAGGTCAGGAGCAACAGCGGCAGGGTGATGGTGAATTCGACGATTGCCACCCCTTGCTGACGCTGCGCACGCTTGAGCCGATAGAGTTCCATGACGCGCTCCTAGGAGTCGGTGCTCGGTGTGCCACTGCCACTGATAAAGGTTTTGTACAGCTGGATGATCTGCGGGCCGGAATCGTCCTGCGGCGTAGGCCCGGGCACACCGTCGCCTTCACATTGCTTGACGAACTGGCCGAATATCTGCGAATCCCCACCCGAGTTGTCGGCCGGCTGCACCACGAAGAAACAACCGAAACCGATGACCGGAATCGACGAGGCTCCCGAGTTCTTGCCGGAGCAGTCCCCCACCACGATCTTCAACATGCGCCGCTCGAAAACCCCGTTCGACTGGCACCCCGCCCCCCCGCCGGCGACACATGCGGCGGTCTGCGCGGCATAGTCGTTGTAGTCGAACAGCGGTGTACCGCCAGCAGACAGGTTGCCATTGCTCGAAGTGACGACTTGCCCCTGCTGCTCCACCTGGTGAGGCGTGGTCTTGTCGTTGTACTTCATCACCGGGTTGCTATAGGTCGTCACCAGGTCGGGTGGATAATCCGAACTCTTCAACGACCCGGAGTACTCGCCGAATCGGGTATTCAGACCTTTGACGGACGGGCCAACCGTGTTGCCAGGCTTGGTGTCCACGTTGTCACCGACATTGCGGCAAACCGAACCGCCGCCGGCCATCAGGTCGCCAACGGTCTTGCCACCAGCGCCGAAATCGAGCAGCTGGAAGTTGCCCGGGCCAATCGGGTCGCTGTTCTTGGCAGCCGATTTCAAGACCTCCAGGTCACCAAAGCGATACCCCCAGAACATGCCTGTATCCGGGTTGTATTGAGCCGGGTTGCCACAGACCAGCAGTGGTGCAAGATCACAGGGGCTGGTCGGGCTCGGCCCGGCGGTGGCAATTGCCGTCACACTCTTGGTAGTAGCGGCGCCCTCGGTGAATGATTGGGCAAAGTTCCAGAAAAATCCCGCCAGTGAATAATTCGCCACCGAGACCCGTACGTAGGTGGCATTGGCCGGTCCCGGGTAGGAGAAGGGCCCATAAACATTATCTGCCAACTCCACCACCGCGAATCCGCCAGGGTTGCCGCCGATTGCCGCCGCCAGCTCCTGGTTGCCGGTGGCACTGGCATTTTTTTGCAGAGTGGAGAGCGCGGCATCACGCGTGGTACTGGCAGCATTGCCAGTGCCCATCACCTGACTAAGGGTTTTTGCGCCACTGAGGGCAGCGGCGTCCACGGCATTCTGCAGCCGGGTCTTGTTCAACAACATGTGACCGCCATCGAGCACCAACGCGGCCATCATCAAAATCGCAACCAGAGCGATCACGATGATGACAGTCACTGCCCCCCGCTGTTGACCTGGCGGCGCGGTGAACATCCGTTGAGCTCGAGGAGTCATGGTCACGCCCTCAATCATTACTCAGTTGGATCTGAATCGGCTGACCGACCTGCTGGGCATCGCCGGTCGCCCCCCGATAACCATTGATCACCTTCTCCAGCAGCGGCCCATCAGGGCCTGCGGGCGGCAGCTCAGTGCCTGGGTTGGCGGCCACTTGCTTATCGGCAATCTGCTGGTAGGTGGTCTGGTAGACGCTGTAGCCCAGCGGGCCAACGCGCCCTTCGTCGTACGACATGCAACCCGACAACCCCGACAGCAGCGCGCAACACACGATCATGGTTCTCATGCTGGTTCTCTCCGATCAGTTCAGGTCATGGCCAAAGTTGCCACCGCTGACCCCTAGGCTGACGGGCACCGCGCGCCCCGGCTCGCTGCCCTTGGTCTTGCCGAGCAGGTAGAAGTCCAGGTCGCTGGGCTCGACGAACTTCTCGGTGGGCAGGCGCACCGCCTTGGCATCCACCGGCTTGGCGAGGTGCGGCGTCACCAGGATCACCAGTTCGGTTTCACCGTTGATGAACGACTGGCTGCGGAACAGGTGTCCGAGTATCGGCAGGTCCCCCAGCCCAGGGAAACGGCTGACGAAATCGCGGGTGTTTTCGCTGATAAGACCGGCAATGGCGATGGTCTGGCCATTGCCAAGTTCGACCGTGGACTCGGCGCTGCGCTTGGTCAGCGAAGGAATGACCTGGGTAACACCATCGCCCAGAATGCTGTTCAGGCCAGTGTCGAGTACCAGCGAGTTGACGTTGGAAAGCTCGCTCACCGAGACATTCAGGTTGAGGTTGATACGCCCGGAGTCGAGCACCACCGGCAGGAACTTCACGCCGACACCGAATTCCTTGTATTCGATGGTGATGCCATCATCCTCGGTGATCGGGATCGGGAACTCGCCACCGGAAATGAACTCCGCCTGCTGGCCGGTAAGAGTGGTGAGGGTGGGCTCGGCCAGCACCTTGGCCGAACCATTGTCCTTGGACGCTTCCAGCACCACATTGAAGAGGAAATCGTCGGACAGGAACTGGGCGAACAAGCCTTTGCCGCCACCAATCAGCGAACCTGGCGAAAGGATCGACCCGCCGCCTGGAGTCAGGCCCAGTCCTTGACCATTGTTGAACCCGCCACCGCTCCAGTTGCCGGATGAGCCAAGGGCATTGAAGCGCACGTTGAGGTTCTTGATCAGGCTGCGCTGCATCTCTGCCACTTTCACTTCCAGCATCACCTGCTGGCTGCCACCGACGCTGAGCAGGTTGATCACCTCCAGCGACTGGGCTGGTGCCGCCTCGGCGGCTTCACCCTTGCCTTGCACCACACTCGAGGTTTGTGCGGCATAGGTCTTGGCCACTTTCATCGCTGTGTCCATGGTTGCGGCGCTGCGCACCTGGCCACGCAGTACCAACGCGCCTTGTGCGCTGAACACCTCGATGTTCTCCTCGGGCAGCAACTGGTGCAGTTTGGTCTTGAGCCCGGTGAGGTCATGCACGACCTCCACATCCATGGTCTCGATCAAGCGGTTATTGCTGTCCCACAGCAATACGTTGGTAGTGCCGAGGGAACGGCCGAGCAGGTAGAGCTGGGTCGGGCTGGTGATCAGGATATCGGCGATATCCGGGTTGCCGACCGAAATTTTCCTCACCGGCGTACGAGCGCTGATCGTCCGCGACTTGTAGATGGGCACCTGGACCATGTTGGCGTTGGCCGCCGGCATGGCGCTGTATCCCGATCCCGGTTCTGCAGCCTGCGTCACGCCGACGAACAGCAGCTGCGTACCCAGCCCGCACAACAGGTACATCCCTAGTCTCTGCAAAGTATTCATACATAACTCCTTGCTAGGTATTCTTGTTCCTGCCGAACGTTAGCCATTCGGACGCCTGCCGCCTTAAAACCTTGCTTTCGCTACTTCAACTTCAGTCCCCCGGATAATGGTGACCGCGCCTACTCCACCGTTACCCTTTGCCACCGGTTTTGGTTGGGGTTTGGCTACTGGCGGCGCGGCCTGGACCGGTGCGGCAGCGGCAACGGCTTGCGGTTGCTTCTGAGCATCCAGCGGGTTACGCAGGGCCAGTTGCAACTTCCCTTCCGATTGCGCCTTGACCAGTACCTCGGCCTCTTTGGCCGACATTTCCAGGGTCACGGCACGCACCACTACAGGTTGTGTCTTGTCCGTCCCTGCCGTCTGGTCCACGGCCAGTACGCGCAAGTCCTGGAGAATGGTCCTGGACTCTGAGTCATTACTGCTACCGTCGCTGCGCTTGGTCGCCAGTACATCAACCCGATTGCCCGGCAACAGGAACCCCCCCACCCCGACCACGTCATCCACACGCACCGAAATGGCTCGTTTTTCCGGGGCGATCAGCGAAGCCAGGGTACTGCCCCCCAGGTGCTCAGCCACGCGAGCGCTGCGCAGCACGTCGCCGCGCAGCAGGGCGAAGGTGGCGATCTTGCCAATCACCTTTTCATTGCTGTCGAAGGCATCGTCAGGCACCGCATCCTTGGGCATGCGCACAATGGCGACCTGCTGGGCCTCGATCATCTGCCCGAACGGGATTTCCACTGTGGCCACCACTACGTTCTTCATCTTGTCATCCGGGGCCGCGTTGAGCCGGCCATCAAGCCAGTTGTTGGCCATCAAGGCGGCACCGAGCCCCAGGGTCAGGGAAACGGCAATGAGGATCAGCGTACGGGCACTCATGTCTGCATCTCCTTATCCTAGGAAGTCGATCTGGACGAAGTAGCTACGCCAGGCCCAATCCAGCTCCTGCGGCGACAGCGCCCCCTCGCCCCCCAGATAGCGCTGGCGGTCGAGCGCCATGCTCAGCAGGTCGCGCGGGTGGCAGGGCACCAGCGGCACGCCTTCGGCCTCGTACAGCGCCTGTAGCGCATGGCGCAACAGCGACGGGTCGTAAGCCAGGCCCAGGCGCTCGCACTCCTGGCGCCAGATACGTTCGTATTCATCGACCTTCAGGTAGCTGAACTGCAGCTTGTAGCCGATGCGCCGCAAGAAGGCTTCATCGGCCAGCTCCAGGGGATTGAGGTTGGTGGAGAACACCAGCACCAGATCGAACGGCAGTTCGCAATGGCGCCCGCCACCCAGGTTGAGGAAGTCGCGCTTCTCTTCCATCGGCACGATCCAGCGGTTGAGCAGTTCGGCCGGGGCCATGCGCTGGCGCCCCATGTCGTCGATGATGAACAGGCCGTTGCTGGCCTTGAGTTGCAGGGAGGCCTGATATTGACGGGTACTGGGATCGAAGCGGACGTCCAGTTGCTCCATGCCCAACTCACCGCCAGTGATCACAACCGGGCGTTTGCAGCGCACCAGCCGGCGATCGATGCCTTCGTTCAGCAACAGGCTGGTGGGTTGACTCTCCTCCTCCAGGCGTTGATGCACCTGGGGGTCATACACCTCGATGACCGACTCGTTGATCTCGATGGCATGGGGTACCCAGATGGACTCGGCGAACAGTCGAATCAACCGGCTGCTGACGTAGGTCTTGCCGGTGCCTGCAGGGCCGTAAATCATGATGGCGCGCCCGGAGTTCAACGCTACGCCCAGTTGATCGAGCATGCTCTCCGAGAGCACTACGCCAGCGAACGCCGCGTGCATGTCCTGCGTACTGATGCGGCCATGGTGAATGGTCTGCAGCTTGAGCAGGTCACGGTAGGCACTTACCGGGAAGGGTGCCGCGCCGATGTAGCCGCTGCGCGCCAGTGCATCCCGGGCGGTACCGCGGCCGCGCTCGGTCAAGCCGTATCGCAGCACCTGCCCCCCCGTTTGCACACCGACCTGGCCCAGCACTTCAACGCGACCATCCTTGCGCAGAAAGGCCAGCACTTCTTCTACCACCGCACCGGTCAGTGCCAGGCGCTCGACCAGGCGCGACAGGTCCAGCGTACCGGCGTCGTGCAGGTGCTTGCACAGCAAATCACCGAGAAAGCTTTCCGCCAGGCCAGTCTCACGAACTGTACGTGGCTGAGGTGCCAGGCTCTGCACTGCGTCCTTGTCACAGGCGCAGGCACCACTGTCTCTTAGTGCGTACATGGTTAGCCTCCCAGGCTATAGGCCAAGCGGTAGCCCGAAAAGGCTGACAAGTGTTCCGGACAAAATTGCGACTGAATAAGGAAAAGGCTTGGCTGCAACTTCATCTGTCGCGGGAGCCAAATAGGCCCGTGCTCTTAACATCAACCAGTAGCGCTCTAAAGTAATATGCAACTGACGGCGCACAAGCATTATCAGGATACCGAAAATGCCACCGGCTATAAGACTTGAAAGTGCAGCTGAAAGCGTATCCAGCGGTGTTAGAAAGGCACCAACCATAGCCATCAACTTAACATCACCCGCGGCCATTCCTCCCAGTGTGTACATCGGAAGGAAAACGACAAAGCCTGTGAAGATGCTCAGAACGCCATACCCCAACCCGGCGAGTCCTGAGGAGGCCTGGCCCGCCAAGCCCAAACCCAGCCCCAGCAAAATTAGTATGTTGGGAATGCGATGGCGACGAAGATCGCCCACCACCGCGGTCCCCAGCAGCACAAGCAGCACGACAATGGCGAACATATATTCTTCGAACATTGCTGCTTCCCCTAGTGCGTGCCCAATTATTAATTAAGGAGCAGGAGCAGCCGTGCCGCTAATAGCGTCTTTCAGCTCATTGATCCTATCGCCAACTGCATCCCCCAAGTCAGTGAATGCAGTAACTACGGCAAGAGCCACCAGCCCACCAGCCACCGCATATTCCACAATGGTCAGACCATCTTCGTCTTTGACGAAATTCATTACCGAAGTCTTGATAGTTTGCAGTGTCATTTCGCTCACCTCGCTAAGGACTTTATTTTTCTTCCCAGGCAGTGGTGTTTTGCACTACCTGTTGCGAATGCTAGTCAGAGGGTGACACCAGTGGTTAGGAGATTTTTGCGAATCGCTAGGACTTTTTTGCGGCCATTAGCCAGCATCAAAAAGGGGACGCGGCCACCAGGAAAACAGGCAAGAATCCCGAATATGAGAAGCACTTTCGTACGCATTTGCAGCCGACCCAGGAAAAAGTTCCGGCACGTTAGTCCAAAGCCGACAAACGGTCGTCATACATCAGAACGTGACGAAAAACGGAACCTGTCTAACATCAGGGTTTTACGAAATGCTTAGATCGCCGTAATCAAAAAAGATCTAAGGTAATAACCAAATTGCTCGGCGAGTTAATAGTGTTTTGGCAATACTGCTGCTCGTAGGGAAACTCCCCAGCATAAGGTTAAGTCACGATGTCTAACCCGGGCACAAAGCCGCTGCTGTTGTGGTTCGATCTGACACGCGATCATTCCACCGAAGCGCTGATGGCACAGTTCAGTCATGTCTGCGATTGCAAACTGGCGAAGGCCGTGGCGCATTCCGAACGCCAGCAGGCAGACATGATCTGCATGCATTTCGATCGCCCCGACACCCTCAACCTCAACCTGCTGCTGGAAGTGAAACGCAACTCACCGTCCATACCGATCACCATGTTCACCGTGCAGCACTCCGAAGAGCTGGCTGTCTGGGCCATGCGTTCGCGGGTCTGGGAGTATCTGGTATTGCCGCTGACAAGCGGTGAGAAAAGTCGCTACATCGATGTCCTGAAGCAGCTTTGCGACATACGCCGCGCCAGCAAGACCTCAGGCAATGCGCAGCGCATCGACCACCTTCCCTCTTTGCCGGACAGCATTCGCCTGACCGGTGAACACCACAAGCACCAGGCGCTCAGCAAGGTCATGCCATACATCGACCAGCATTTTCGCGAATGCATCGACCAAAAGGACATCGCACAGCGCTGCGGCATGACCACGGCCCGCTTCAGCCGCCTGTTCAAGGAAGTCAACGGCGTTGGGTTTCTGGATTACATCCTGAGCAAGCGCATGAACCTGGCCATGGACCTGCTCGTCAACAGCCAGATGCCGATTACCAGCATCGGCTATGAGGCCGGCTTCAAGGACCCATCCTACTTCGCCCGTGCCTTCAAGCAGGTCAGCAACTGCACACCCAGCGAATACCGACATGCCCGCCAGCTCGGAGCGTCGGTCAGCGAAACCGAGGCTCTGAAAGGTCCAGAGGCGCCACTGATGGATAACGTGTTACCGAGTGCGACATTTCACAAGAGCCGCTGAAGAATCACACGCCAGGCAGCAACCCATCCGCACGCAACAGCGTCTCCAGGCAATGCTCCTTCACCCCATAGAACGCCTTGAGCTGCCCGATCTTCTCCAGCAACGCGCCGTTGTCCCCTGCCTGGCGCCGCTTCACCGCAAGAATCATCTTGTTCTTGTTGGTGTGCTCCAGCGAAATGAACTCGAACACCTTGGTCTCGTACCCGCAGGCTTCGAGGTACAGCGCGCGCAGGCTGTCGGTCAGCATTTCGGCCTGCTGGCCCATGTGCAGGCCGTACTGCAGCATCGGTTGCAACAACCCCGGGCTGTGCAATTGCGGGCGGATCTGCTTGTGGCAGCACGGCGAGCACATGATGATCGCGGCGTTGCAGCGGATGCCGGTGTGGATCGCGTAGTCAGTAGCAATGTCGCAGGCATGCAGGGCAATCATCACTTCGATGGCCTCGGGCACCACGCTACGCACGTCACCACACTGGAACTCCAGGCCCGGGTGCTCCAGACGCAAGGCGGCGGCGTTGCACAGGTCGACCATGTCCTGGCGCAGCTCGACGCCCGTTACCTGTGCTTCGCGGCCCAGGCTATTGCGCAGGTAGTCGTGCATGGCAAAGGTCAGGTAGCCCTTGCCTGAGCCGAAGTCGGCCACCCGTAGCGCCTGCTCCGCCGGCACCGGTGCACTGGCCAGGGCGTGGTCGAAGACTTCGATGAACTTGTTGATCTGCTTCCACTTGCGCGACATCGACGGGATCAGCGCGCCTTGTGCGTCAGTAACGCCGAGGTCACGCAGGAACGGCCGTGAAAGCTCCAGATAGCGCTTCTTCTCGCGGTCATGGCCGCTGCTACTGGAAGCTTCGCGTGGCGCCTGTGCGCCGTGGCGCTGGAGCATGGGCTTGCCCTTCTTGCTGAAGGTCAACTGCACTTCACCGTCGGCATCGAACAAGTGCGCGTTGCGGAAGCTGTCCGGTAGCAGCTCGGCGACCAGCGCCTGTGCCTGCTCCAGCGCCAGATTGCGGGTGATGTCGCGGGTCTGGTGGCGATAGACCAGCGACAGGCACGGCTGGCCCTTGACCTGCAGCGGCTTGGCAATGATCCGTTGCAGGGTCTGGTCGGCACCGACATGGCGCGCCAATACCAGTTTGACCAGGGTATTGCCATGCAGGGCGGCGTTCAGCAGGTCGAGAAACTGGGTGCGCGCATCCGGCGCGGATGGGGCAGAAGAACTGGCGGACATGGAAAAACGGTGCCTCGGGTAGCGGGGAGCGCATGGCGCAATGCACGCATTCTACAGGGTGGCTAACTTCCTGTGGGAGATCGCCCAGTCCTTTGGGCTGCGCTGTCGCGTAGGGAACCGAATTCGCAAGCGGTACGCGTACCCTGTGGGAGCGGCTTTAGCCGCGAAGAGTCCAACGCGGTATGGCACCGGCTGCGCCGGTGTTCGCGGCTAAAGCCGCTCCTACAGGGGGCGCGTCAAGCCATCGGGTTCGGCTCAATCGAGAATCACCAACCGGTTGGGCAACTCGTTACGCGCATGGGTAGGCGGCACATGTTCGCTGAGCAGTTCGCCGCACGCTTCTATGCACTCCACAAACCCCTGCAAGGTGCGGCCCTGGCGTACCTGTTCGGCAAGGCGGGCGACGATGGCCGCGCGGGCGGTGGCATCCAGATGGCGCTCGATACCGCGGTCGACCAGGATCTCCACATGCCGCTCCGCCTCGCTGACGAAGATCAGTACGCCCGTGGCACCAGCAGTGCGCTGCAGGTTCTGTTCGCGAAACTGCTGGCGGGCCAGGCGCGAAGCACGCCAGCGGCGCAGGGCTCGGGGGATCAGCCAGCCGGCCAGGCGCGGGCTGCGCAGCAGCAGGCACAAGCCTACGAACAGCAGCACATTGGCCACCAGCAAGCCACGCACTCCGGGCCAACCCAGCAGCCAGTGCAACAGGGCCGGCACGGCCAGCGCCAGCACGGCGGCCCAGAACAACGGCCAGTAGGCATAATCGTCGGCCCGGCGGGCCAGCACCGTCACCAGTTCGGCATCGGTGCGCCGTTCGGCACGGGCAATGGCTTCGGCGATCTGGCGCTGATGGTATTCGTCGAGGGGGGTCATGCCGTCGGTCTCTTGAGCGTTCTTATAGTTGTTGTCCCGGCATTCGGGGCTTCATCCGCAGGCGACATATTCAGGCATAATCCGCCGCTGGAAGAAATGCCTGCAAATCGTACAACAATAGCCGCCTGAAAACTTCGGCCGCGCGCGTATCACCGTGGATACGGCACAGGCCTCACAACGGAATTGATGATGAAACTGTCTTTGCTGGGCCTGGCCATGGGCCTTGCCAGTCAGGCGGCACTCGCCGCCCCCTCCGCCCCGCCCCTGCAGGACAAGCAGGCGTTCATCGACCATCTGATCAGCCAGATGACCGAAGCCGAGAAGATCGGCCAACTGCGCCTGATCAGTATCGGGCCGGAAATGCCCAAGGATAAGATCCGCGAGGAAATTGCCGCCGGGCGCATCGGCGGTACCTTCAACTCACGCACGGCCCCCGAGAACCGCCCCATGCAGGACGCGGCGATGCGTAGCCGGCTGAAGATTCCGATGTTCTTCGCCTACGACACCGTCCACGGCGAACGCACCATTTTCCCGATCGGCCTGGGCATGGCCGCGACCTGGGACATGGACGCCGTCGCCAAGGTCGGCCGCACCGCCGCCATCGAAGCCGCGGCCGACGCCCTGGACATGACCTTCGCACCGATGGTCGACATCGCCCGCGACCCGCGCTGGGGCCGCACCAGTGAAGGCTTCGGCGAGGATACCTACCTGACCTCGAAGATCGGCCAGGTGATGGTCCGCTCGTTCCAGGGCAGCAGCCCGGCCAACCCCGACAGCATCATGGCCATCGTCAAGCACTTCGCCCTGTACGGCGCGGTGGAAGGCGGGCGCGACTACAACACGGTCGATATGAGCCTGCCGAAAATGTACAACGACTACCTGCCACCCTACCGCGCCGCGCTCGACGCTGGTGCCGGCGGGGTTATGGTGGCGCTGAACTCGATCAACGGCGTGCCGGCCACCTCCAATACCTGGCTGATGAACGACCTGCTGCGCAAGGAGTGGGGCTTCAAAGGCGTGACCATCAGCGACCACGGCGCCATCCAGGAGCTGATCCGCCATGGCGTCGCCCGCGACGGGCGCGAAGCCGCCAAGCTGGCGATCAAGGCCGGCATCGACATGAGCATGAACGACACCCTGTACGGCGAAGAGCTGCCAGGCCTGCTGAAGTCTGGCGAAGTGACCCAGGCCGAACTGGACCAGGCAGTGCGCGAAGTGCTGGGTGCCAAGTACGACATGGGCCTGTTCAAGGACCCGTACGTGCGCATCGGCAAGGCCGAAACCGACCTGAAGGACTACTACGGCAACGACCGCCTGCACCGCGACGCCGCGCGTGACGTGGCGCGCCGCAGCCTGGTACTGCTGGAAAACCACAACCAGACCCTGCCGCTGAAAAAGGCCGGCACCATTGCCCTGGTCGGCCCGCTGGCCGATGCCCCGATCGACATGATGGGCAGCTGGGCTGCCGACGGCAAACCGGTGCACTCGGTGACCGTGCGCGAAGGCCTGCGCCGCGCCGTGGAGGGCAAGGCCAAGCTGGTCTACGCCAAAGGCTCCAATGTCACCGGCGACAAGGCGATGTTCGATTACCTGAACTTCCTCAACTTCGATGCCCCGGAAATCGTCGACGACCCGCGCCCGCCCGCGGTGCTGATCGACGAGGCGGTGAAGGCGGCGAAGCAGTCCGATGTGGTGGTGGCAGTGGTCGGCGAATCCCGCGGCATGTCCCACGAGTCGTCGAGCCGTACCACCCTGGAAATCCCGGCCAGCCAGCGGGAGCTGATCAAGGCCCTGAAGGCCACCGGCAAGCCGCTGGTGCTGGTGCTGATGAACGGCCGCCCACTGTCGATTGCCTGGGAACGCGAGCAGGCCGACGCCATTCTGGAAACCTGGTTCGCCGGTACCGAAGGCGGCAACGCGATCGCCGACGTACTGTTCGGCGATTACAACCCGTCCGGCAAGCTGGCCATCACCTTCCCGCGTTCGGTCGGGCAGATCCCGATGTACTACAACCACACCCGTATTGGCCGGCCCTTCACACCGGGCAAGCCGGGCAACTACACCTCGCAGTACTTCGAAGAGCCCAATGGCCCGCTGTACCCGTTCGGCTATGGCCTGAGCTACAGCAGCTTCGAGCTGTCGGGGCTGAAGCTGTCGAACAAGGACCTCAAGCGTGGCGACACGCTGGAGGCCAAGGTGACAGTGAAGAACACCGGCAAGGTGGCAGGCGAGACCGTGGTGCAGTTGTACCTGCAGGATGTATCGGCATCGATGAGCCGCCCGGTGAAGGAACTGAAGAACTTCCAGAAGCTGATGCTCAAGCCTGGCGAGTCGCGCACGTTGAGCTTCCGCATCAGCGAAGAAGACCTGAAGTTCTACAATGGCCAACTGCAACGGGTTGCCGAGCCAGGGGAATTCAATGTCCAGGTCGGGCTGGATTCCCAGGCGGTGCAACAGCAGAGCTTCGAACTGCTGTAACTGACAGGTTATGCCTGTACCGGCCCCCTCGCGGGCTTGCCCGCTCTCACAGGTAATGCACAGGTCCATCGGGCTGTGAATCTTCTGTGGGAGCGGGCAAGCCCGCGAATAGGCCAGCCCTGATACCCCATTCATCCGGATCCGCCCCATGCCCTTTTCCGTTCGCGCCCTGCGTCTGGGGCTGATCTCCCTGCTGATCGTGCTGGGCACCGCCCTCAGCGCCGGCTGGGCCATGCACCAGGCCAAGCGCCAGGCCATGGAAGCCGACGCCCAGCGTGCCAGCCAGCAGTTGGGCCTGTACGCCAATGCCCTGCACACGCTGATCGACCGCTACCGCGCCCTGCCCGCCGTGCTGGCGCTGGACCCGGAACTGATCGCCGCCCTGCGCGGCCCGGTCAGCGAACCGATGCAGGACGCCCTGAACCGCAAGCTCGAACGCATCAACGGCGCTGCCAACTCCTCCACCCTCGAACTGCTCGACCGCACCGGCCTGGCCATCGCCGCCAGCAACTGGCGGCTGCCTAGCAGCTATGTGGGCTCCAACTACGGTTTCCGCCCCTACTTCAAGCAAACCCGAAGCCAAGGCAGTGGCCGCTTCTACGCAGTGGGTGTGACCAGTGGCGTGCCGGGCTATTTCCTCGCCAGCGCGGTGAACGACGAGCATGGCCGCTTCCTCGGCGCCATGGTGGTGAAGCTGGAGTTCCCCGAACTGGAGCGCGAGTGGCGCCAGGGCAGCGACATCCTGCTGGTCAGCGATGCCCGTGGCATCACCTTCATCGCCAACCAGGACGGCTGGCGCTACCGTGAGCTGCAGCCGCTCAATGGTGCCGACCGTGCCGAACTGGCCGAAACCCGTCAGTACGACAAGCAACCGCTGGTGCCGCTGCAGCACCAGGTGCTGACCCGCTTTGCCGCCAACAGCACCCTCAGCCGCGTGCAAGGCCCGGAGGGTAGCGCCGAGTACCTGTGGGAAAGCCTGCCGCTGGAAAGTGAAAACTGGACCTTGCATCTGCTGCGCAAGCCGCAGGTGGCCGCCGACGGTCGCAATGCCGCCCTCGGCGCCGCCGCCGTGTGGCTGAGCCTGGTGTTCGCTGCGCTGTTCGTCAGCCAGCGCCTGCGCCTTGCCCGCCTGCGCCAGCGTAGCCGGGAGGAGCTCAAGCGCCAGGTCGAGGAACGCACCCGTGAGCTGCGCACCGCCCAGGAGGGGCTGGTGCAATCGGCCAAGCTGGCGGCGCTTGGGCAGATGTCGGCGGCCATGGCCCATGAAATCAACCAGCCGCTGACCACCCAGCGCATGCAGCTGGAAACCCTGCGTCTGCTGCTCGACCATGGCCGATATGACGAAGCACGCCAGGCACTGGAGCCGCTGGAGCAGATGCTCACTCGCATGGCCGCGCTCACCAGTCACCTGAAAACCTTCGCCCGCAACAGCCCGGTCGGCCTGCGCGAACGCCTCGACCTGGCCACCGTGGTCGACCAGGCACTGCACCTGCTGGAGGCGCGTATTCGCAGCGAAGAAGTGGAGGTAGCCCTGTACCTGGCGCGCCCGGCCTGGGTGCGCGGCGATGCCATTCGCCTGGAGCAGGTGCTGATCAACCTGCTGCGCAATGCCCTCGACGCCATGGCCGACAAGCGCTACAAACGCCTGGAGATCCGCATCGAGCCCGACGGCGAGCTATGGCGCCTGAGCGTGCTGGATTCGGGGGGCGGCATTGCCGAGGCCAACCTGGCCAAGGTCTTCGACCCATTCTTCACCACAAAGCCGGTGGGTGAAGGCCTTGGGCTGGGGCTAGCCATTTCCTACGGCATCGTCCACGAGGCCGGCGGCAAGCTGCAGGCCGAAAACCTGCCTGGCGGCGCGCGCCTGAGCCTTACCCTCCCCCGTGACCTGGAGCCTGCATGTTGAATTCAGTGATCGTCGTCGATGATGAAGCCAGTATCCGCACCGCGGTCGAGCAATGGCTGAGCCTGTCGGGCTTCAGCGTGCAACTGTTCGCCCGCGCCGAAGAATGCCTGGCACACCTGCCACGGCACTTTCCCGGGGTGATCATCAGCGATGTACGCATGCCGGGCATGGATGGCCTGCAGTTGCTCGAACGCCTGCAGGCGGACGACCCCGACTTGCCGGTAATCCTGCTGACCGGCCACGGCGATGTGCCCATGGCAGTGGAAGCCATGCGCAGCGGGGCCTACGACTTCCTGGAAAAACCCTTTACACCGCAGCACCTGCTGGGCAGCCTTCGCAGGGCCCTGGAAAAGCGCCAGCTGGTCTTGGAAAACCGCCGGCTGCACGAGCAGGCCGATCTCAAGTCACGCCTGGAAGGCACACTGCTGGGTATGTCCCAGGGCCTGCAACAGCTGCGTCGGCAAGTGCTGGACCTGGCCAGCCTGCCGGTCAATGTGCTGATCCGCGGCGAAACCGGCAGTGGCAAAGAGCGCGTGGCCCGCTGCCTGCACGATTTTGGCCCGCGCGCCGACAAGCCGTTCGTCGCCCTCAACTGTGCAGCCATCCCCGAGTCGCTGTTCGAGGCCGAGCTGTTCGGCCATGAAAGCGGCGCCTTTACCGGCGCCCAGGGCAAGCGCATCGGCAAGCTTGAGTACGCCAACGGTGGCACGGTGTTCCTCGACGAAATCGAAAGCATGCCACTGGCCCAACAGGCCAAGCTGCTGCGGGTGATCCAGGAACAGAAGCTGGAACGCCTGGGGGCCAACCAGAGCATCAGCGTCGACCTGCGCATCATTGCCGCGACCAAGCCCGACCTGCTCGAAGAAGCCCGCGCCGGGCGCTTTCGCGAAGACCTTGCCTATCGCCTGAACGTGGCCGAGTTGCGCCTGGCGCCGTTGCGTGAACGGCGTGAGGACATTCCACTGCTGTTCGAGCACTTTGCCCGTGCCGCCGGCGAAAAGCTTGGTCGCGCAGCCCCGCCACTGTCGGGCGCGCAACTGGCGCAGCTGCTGTCGCATGACTGGCCGGGCAACGTGCGTGAGCTGGCCAACGCGGCGGAACGGCATGCATTGGGGTTGGGCTCGCCGAACATCGAGGTGACGCCTGCCGGGCAGTCGTTGAGCGAACAGATGGAAGCGTTCGAGGCGCAATGCCTGCGCGCGGCGCTGCGCCAGCACGGGGGCGAAATCAAGGCGGTGATGGAGGCCTTGCAGCTGCCGCGGCGCACGCTGAACGAAAAGATGCAGCGGCATGGGTTGGTGCGCGAGGACTTCATCGGGCGGGAATGAGCGGAAATCCGCTTATCTCGCTCGATCAGCAAGCAAAAAACCGCTCATTAATCTGATTTTCCGGGGCTGCTTTGCAGCCCTTCGCGGGCACGCCCGCTCCCACAAGGAAATGCTCCACGTCAGGAATAACGCGGCTTCTGTGGGAGCGGGCGTGCCCGCGAAGGGGCGCGCAGCGCCCCCATTTGAAGCCCAATGCACCCATTTGGCACACCTTCTGCAATCACCTGTGCAAGCTGCGCCACGGCGCGCTCCACAAAAACAACGAGAAGGTATCCCTGATGGATAATGCCACCTCCCTGCCAGCCGGGGCGTCCACCGCGCCTGCCACAGAAAAAACCACCGCCAGCCGCCTGAAGTCGATCTTCAGCGGGTCCATCGGCAACATGGTCGAATGGTACGACTGGTACGTCTACGCCGCATTCTCGCTGTACTTCGCCAAGGCCTTCTTCCCGGCCGGCGACTCCACCGCACAATTGCTCAATACCGCCGCGATCTTCGCCGTGGGCTTCCTCATGCGCCCGATCGGTGGCTGGTTGATGGGCCTGTACGCCGACCGCAAAGGCCGCAAGGCCGCATTGATGGCCTCGGTACTGCTGATGTGCGCAGGCTCGCTGGTCATCGCCCTGACCCCGGGTTACGAAACCATCGGAGTCGCCGCACCCATCCTGCTGGTCATTGCACGCCTGATGCAGGGCCTGTCGGTGGGTGGTGAATACGGCACCTCGGCCACCTACCTCAGCGAGATGGCCAGCAAGGACCGCCGTGGCTTCTTCTCCAGCTTCCAGTACGTCACCCTGATCTCCGGCCAGCTCATCGCCCTGGCGGTACTGATCGTCCTGCAACAGACCCTGACCACCGAGCAGCTGTATGCCTGGGGCTGGCGCGTACCGTTCGTGATCGGTGCGCTGTGCGCCGTGGTGGCGCTGTACCTGCGTCGCGGCATGGAAGAAACCGCCTCCTTCACCAAGAAGGAAAAGGCCAAGGAAAGCCTGATGCGCACCCTGCTGCGCCACCCCAAGGAGCTGATGACCGTGGTCGGGCTGACCATGGGCGGCACCCTGGCCTTCTACACCTACACCACCTACATGCAGAAGTACCTGGTCAACACCGTTGGCATGAGCATCAGCGACTCGACCACCATCTCGGCCGCCACGCTGTTCCTGTTCATGTGCCTGCAACCGGTGATAGGCGGCCTGTCCGACAAGATCGGTCGACGCCCGATCCTGATCGCCTTCGGCGTGCTCGGCACCCTGTTCACCGTACCGATCCTCAGCACCCTGCACACCATCCAGACCTGGTGGGGCGCGTTCTTCCTGATCATGGCGGCGCTGATCATCGTCAGCGGCTACACCTCGATCAACGCCGTGGTCAAAGCCGAGCTGTTCCCCACCGAAATCCGCGCCCTGGGCGTGGGCCTGCCGTACGCGCTGACCGTGTCGATCTTCGGCGGCACCGCCGAGTACGTGGCCCTGTGGTTCAAGAGCGCCGGCATGGAGAGTGGCTTCTACTGGTACGTGACCGCCTGCATCGCCTGCTCGCTGCTGGTTTACGCAACCATGAAGGACACCAAGCAGCACTCGCGGATTACCACTGAGTGAGTGTGAGCTTGCCGTAATCAAGAAGGGCGCCCCGTTATCGGGGCGCCTTTTTTCATACATGCGAATGCGTCATGCAATCCAGGTGTACGGTTTGAGGGCTCCAGCGCATGCGAGACGCACCGCGCGGACGGCGCTCGATTTCAGCAACAGCGCAAACATCAAGCCATACCTCCGAAGCCTTCTGATGAGCCGATTAGAAATCCTGTTCGGCTCACCATGTGAGCCGAATAGCCCAATTAATCGGCTCACTGGTATCGGAAAGCAGGGTCAGGACATCTCCAACGCCTGACGCGGCTCACGGCGCTGGTACCAGGTGGCCATCAGCACCAGTATCAACAACACCCCTCCCAGCACCGCCGAAGAGCCGACCGTGCAGAAGTCCAAACCGCCCTTCTCGTGGGGCTTGGTGAGGAAGTCGCCCAAGGTGGCGCCGAACGGGCGGGTAAGCACGAACGCGACCCAGAACAACACCACGCCAGGGATGCGTGTCCAGTAGCGGGCCACCACTACCAAGGCGATGGCACTGCCGATCAACAGTGCGCATGGTGGTGCCGGCGGTGCTGGTGGAGAGGATCACCAGCCAGTACAGCATCGAGTGGTAGCGGCGCGAGTACAGCTGGCCGAGCAAGGTCAGCAGGAACACGCTGATAAGCAGCAACGAACTGAGGGCATAGCCGATGTTCAGGGTCATCGACAGCAAATCCCCCGCCGTTTCGCCAAGGGTGGTAGCGCAGATCTTCATGACCCAGAAGGCCAAGGTGATTTGCGGAAGTTTGTTCATTGTTGTGCCGCTCCGGTTTGAGGTGCGGCGATGGTGCTGAGCAGCATTTGAAAAGTCGGTTGGTGATGTATGAAAAATGCGTCCAGCAGCCTTCAATGACAGATTTTTCATCCTTAACGCCCCATTAATTCCACCGCCTCAAGCTGAAATGGCTGGCAGAACGTCGGCGCATGGGCGGACACATCCTGAGCCAGAACCGCTGCCCGAGCCACAAGATGCACGCCTATACATATCAAACAATTCGATTTTTAAGCACTACTATTTGCGCTTTTTAATCAAATTAATCGGCGTAGGATTAAACCCATAGAAACAAAACAACCTCAAAAACCCCTGGAGCAACGACCATGAAAAACAAACTGATCCTCACCCTGGCCCTCTCGGTTTTCGCTGCTGGCGCCTTCGCCGAAGATGGCTTCAACCGCACCAACGCCCACACCTTCGCAGCGACCCAGAGCCAATCCGCTGCCTACGCTGAAGATGGTTTCGACCGCACTGGCGGCCAGCGCTTCGCTGAAGATGGCTTCGACCGCACCGGTGGCCAGCGCTTCGCCGAAGACGGCTTCGACCGCACTGGTGGTCAACGCTTCGCCGAAGACGGCTTCGACCGCACTGGTGGTCAACGCTTCGCCGAAGACGGCTTCGACCGCACTGGTGGCCAGCGTTTCGCCGAAGACGGCTTCGACCGCACTGGTGGCCAGCGTTTCGCCGAAGACGGCTTCAACCGCACCAACGCCCACCGCATCAGCTGATCCCTGATGCGAGCACCCAGCCCGGCTTCGGCCGGGCTTGATCATTTGCAGGCGGGCACAGGCTTGGCACACTAGGCGCCTTGTCCACCAGGAGGTAGGGCCAGCAAGCCCAGCACAGATGTATTACTACGAACCCGCAAAAGGCCACGGCCTGCCCCACGACCCGTTCAACGCCATCGTCGGCCCCCGCCCTATCGGCTGGATCTCCTCACAGGACCGCGAAGGCCGCCTGAACCTGGCGCCCTACAGCTTCTTCAACGCCTTCAACTACATCCCGCCAATCATCGGTTTCTGCAGCGTCGGGCGCAAAGACAGCCTGAACAACATCGAGCAGACCGGCGAGTTCGTCTGGAACCTCGCCACTCGCACGTTGGCCGAGCAGATGAACCAGAGCTGCGCACCGGTTGCCGCCGAGGTAAGCGAATTCGAATTGAGCGGCCTCACCGCCACGCCATCGAGCATCGTCAATGTGCCGCGTGTCGGCGAAACCCCAGTGGCTTTCGAGTGCAAGGTCAGCCAGATTGTCCAGCTCAAGCGGGCCGACCAGGAACTGGTGCCCAGCTGGTTGATCCTGGGTGAAGTGGTGGCGGTGCACATTGCCGAGCACCTGTTGAAGAACGGTATCTACGATACCGCTGCCGCCGAGCCGATCCTGCGTGGTGGTGGCCCGGCAGACTATTTCGAGCTGGGCAACCTGTTCAAGATGGCCCGCCCACCGGCCTGATCACCAGATCAGCTCACCCTCTTCGCTGACGCCCTGCAGGCGTTGCAGCTCGGCCGTGGCCGCTTCATCGGCGGCCACAGCGCCCTGGAACACCTGGCCGTCGAGAATCTTGTGAAAGCGCGGCGCACCGCCCATGCCCAGGGCCTTGACCGCGATGGCCGCGTTGTAGCCGCCACCTTCCACCGGGACCATCGCCGAAACCGCTTCGAAATGCGGGAATTCCCTACGTGCCATATTGCTATCCGCTTCGTTGATCGGGGGCCGGCATTTTACCCTATTTGCCTGTACAGGCCCTATCGCCGGTACAGGCAACACCTCAATCAAAGGTATGCAGATCCAGGCTGCTGACCACCTGTTCTTGCACCAACTCACCAAACACTTCCAGTGTCGGCGAAGCAAAATAGCCACTCATCGCCTGCTGGTCTTGCCAGCTGCCACTGAGCAACCATAAATCGGCATCAGCCTGCGAACGCTGCACCGAAAAACTCAGGCAGCCCGGTGCCCGCAACGAGGGCTCGAGCAGGTCACGCAGGCGCGCGCCCAGCTCCGCCGAGCGCCCGCTGCTGGCACGGATGAAAGCAAGGTGGGTGACCGGTTGTGTCGGGGTCATTGCACAATCTCCTTGAAGCAGGCGGACGAAAAAGCCAGGCTGCCAAGGTTAGGGCCTCGCCCGCGCGACGCGTTAGGCCATTACTGCTCGCCAATTGCCTGATCCTGCAGCGCGGCAGGATCAGGCAATCGGCGTGCAGCTTTTGACTAGCGCCCGCCATTGCCCAAACCTATGCTGCGTCGGTCAGCAGAGGAAAGCCATCATGACCATCGCCACGTCCATCGACCCAAGCCTGGAACTGCAACGCCAGGAACTGGCCGAGCTGATCCGCCGCCACGCCGGGGAGCCTCACGGCCCGGCATCGGCCATCGATGACCTGTACCTAGTGCGCTACACCGAAAACGTGCGCTCGGTACCGACGCTGGCGCAACCCGCGCTGTGCATCCTCGCCCAGGGCAGCAAAAGCCTGTTCCTGGGTGACGAGCAGTACGCCTACGACCCGCTGCACTACATGGTGGTCTCGGTAACCTTGCCGCTTAGCGGCGTAAAGCTCGACGCCAGCCCCGAGCACCCAAGCCTTGGCCTGCGCATGGACCTGGACCCAGCCGAAATCAGCCAGCTGATCGCCGAAAGCGGGCCGATGCTGGTGCCCAACCGGCCTTCCGGTCGTGGCTTGTATGTGGAAAGAACCGATGCCGCGTTGCTCGACGCCTTGCTGCGGCTGATACGCCTGCTGGACACCCCTCGCGACATCGCGATGCTGGCGCCGCTGTTCCGCCGGGAGATTCTGTACCGTCTGCTGCGAGGGCCGCAGGGCTATCGGTTGTACGAAATTGCCTTGGCCAACAGCCAGACCCACCGGGTTTGTCAGGCCATCACCTGGCTCAACCAGAACTACCAGCGGCCTTTGCGCATCGAGGATCTGGCGCGTGAAGTCAACCTCAGCACCTCGACCTTGCACCACCGGTTCAAGGCCGTGACGTCGATGAGCCCGCTGCAGTACCAAAAGCAACTGCGCCTGCAGGAGGCGCGGCGCTTGATGCTGAATGACGGGCTCGAGGCGGCGGTGGCGGCCTACCGGGTGGGGTATGAAAGCCCGTCACAGTTCAGCCGTGAATACAGCCGGCTGTATGGCGCGCCGCCGATTCGTGATGTGGCCAGGTTGCGGGCGACTGCTGGCTGAGTTTGGCTTTGCCTGTGCCGGCCTCTTCGCGGGTAAACCCGCTCCCACAGGATTTGCACAGATACTGAAAACTGTGCACTACCTGTGGGAGCGGGTTTACCCGCGAAAGGGCCGGTACAGACAACAGCTTCACTTCAACCCAACACAGCCCTCTGCCACTGATTCTGGTCAACCTGGATCAAGGTCGGCCCCTTGCGCTCCACTGCCTGCCCCAACGCCACCTGCAGCTGCGCCACATCTGCCACCTGCTCCGCCGCCGCGCCCAGGGCCCGCGCCACACCGATGAAGTCCGGCGTATGGATATCCACCCCGACCGGCTCGATGGCCCGGTTGAGCATGTACTTCTTTATTTCCTCGTACCCCTGGTTGTTCCACAGCAGCACGATCAACGGCACCTGCGCTTCCACCGCGCTGGCCAGCTCCGGCAAGGTGAACTGCAGACCGCCATCACCAATCAGGCACACCGCAGGGGCACGCTCAGCGACCTGCTCCGCGCTGCCCAGCCAGGCGCCCATGGCAGCCGGCAATGCGTAACCCAAGGTGCCGTAGCCGGTCGAGGCGTTGAACCAACGGCGTGGCTGGTCCATGTCCAGGGTCAGGTTGCCGGTGTATACCGGCTGAGTCGAATCGCCAACCAGAATGGCATTGGGCAGGCGCTCGATAATTGCATTCAGCAAACGCGTCTGGCTCAGGATCGGCTGGTCCCAACCCGCCGCCAGTGCCTGGCGCAGCTTGGCCACACGGGCCGCGCCCCACGTGCTTTCACGCACGGGTTGCGGCAGCGCCTGCAAGGCACCGAGCAGCGCCTCGGCGGCCAGTTCGGCATCGGCCACCAGCGACAGCGTCGGCAGGTAATTGCGCACGGTCTGGTCCGGGTCGATGTCAATGCGCAACAGGCTGCCCGGGATCTCGAAGCCACCTTTGAAGGTGACGTCATAGTCGGTTTCGGCCAGTTCGGTACCGATCGCCAGCACCACATCGGCCTCGGCCACCAGCGCCCTCGTGGCAGGCAGTGACTGGGTCGAGCCAATCTGCAGCGGGTGGCTGGCCGGCAGCAGCCCCTTGGCATTGATAGTCAGCGCCACCGGCGCCTGCAGGTGTTCGGCCAGGCGCGCCAGCGCAGCGCCCGCGGCCAATGCGCCGCCCCCGGCCAGGATCAATGGCCGCCTTGCATTGGCCAGGCGCTCGGCCATCTGCGCCACGGCCTGCGGCGCTGCCCCTGCCCGGCTACTGCGCACCACGCGCCCCGGCAGCAGGTGATCGGCCGGTTCGACCAGCACGTCGAGCGGTATCTCGATATGCACCGGGCGCGGTCGGGCGCCTTCGAACACGGCGAATGCCCGAGCCAGCACCTGCGGCAGGTCATCGGCACTCATCAGGGTGTGGGAAAACGCCGCCACACCCGACACCAGCGCGGCCTGGTTGGGCAACTCATGCAGCTTGCCACGGCCACCGCCCAGCTGGTCGCGGGATTGCACGCTGGAAATCACCAGCATCGGGATCGAGTCGGCATAGGCCTGGCCCATGGCGGTGGTGATGTTGGTCATGCCCGGGCCGGTGATGATGAAGCACACCCCCGGTTTGCCGCGGGTCCGCGCATAGCCGTCGGCCATGAACCCGGCCCCCTGCTCGTGGCGCGGGGTGACATGGCGGATGGACGAGCCGGCCAGGCCGCGGTAGAGCTCCACGGTATGTACACCAGGAATGCCGAAGACATGGTCAACGCCATAGCCTTCAAGGAGTTTTACCAGTACTTCGCCGCAGGTCGCCATTGGGTTTCACCGTGAATCTTGGTTGGGTTATGCCCCTATTGGACCCAGCCACGGCTATCGCCACAATGCAAAAAAACACATACTAGCCATGTTCTGCAATCATGGCTCAGCACAATGAAACGCCTCCCGCCCCTGCCCGCCCTGCATACCTTCCTGGTCACCGCCCAGCACTGCAATTTCACCCGTGCCGGGCAGCAGTTGCATATCACCCAGGGCGCCGTCAGCCGACAGATCGCGGCCCTCGAAGAGCATCTGGGCTATGCCTTGTTCCAGCGCCAGGCCCGTGGGTTGAGCCTGACCCGTGAAGGCCAGGACTGGCTGCCAAGGGTGCAACAGGTATTTGCGCTGATTGAACAAGGGGTGCGCGAGGTGGGTGGGCGCAGCGCTACGTTACAGCTCAAGGCACCGACCTGCGTGATGCGCTGGCTGCTGCCACGCCTGATGGAATGGCAGGCGCTACGCCCGGATGTACCGGTGGAGCTGACCACCACGGTGCAACATGGAGTGGACTTTCGCCGCGAGGGTTTCGATGCGGCGGTGGTGTATGGCGATGCGCCGAACCACGGGCTGCGCGTGCGCAAGCTGTTCGATGAGCAGTTGACGCCGGTGTGCGCGCCGTCACTGCGCGAGGGGCCGGTGCCGTTGCAGCAGGTCGAGGACCTGGCGCGACACATGCTGCTGCACCCCTCGCGGAATGAGCATGACTGGCAGCTGTGGCTGCAGGCAGCCGGGGCAACGCTGGCCATTCAAGGTCCGAAGCAGCATTTCGAGACGCTGGACATGGCGATGGCCATGGCCTCGCAGGGCACCGGCGTGGCCATCGGCGACTGGTCGCTGATCGGCGATGACTTGCGCGGGGGGCGGTTGTGCATGCCGTTTGCGCTGAAGGTGATGACCGGCAAGGGGTATTACCTGGTGAGCCAGGCCAAGAGCTTGCCGGCGGGGTTGGGGGAGTTGCTGGATTGGCTGGAGGATCGGGCCAGTCTGCAAGGGCCCCTTCGCGGGTAAACCCGCTCCCACAAGTAATACACCGGCATCGAAATCGGTGCAGTACCTGTGGGAGCGGGCGTGCCCGCGAAGCAGGCGACTCAATAGCCGACAGTGAAACGCTGCCGCGAATGCGCCGGCTTTTCCAGTTCGTCGAGCATGGCAATCGCGTAATCGGCAAAGGTGATCCAGCTCTTGCCATCCGCGCCGATCAACAGATGATCCTTGCCCAGCTTGTAATGCCCGCTGCGCTCACCTTCAACGAACTCCGCCGACGGCGACAGGAAGGTCCAGTCCAGGTTCGGCTGCCGTTGCAACGCTTCCAGGAAACGCACTCCGGCAGTGGCCTCGGCCTTGTATGCCTCGGGGAAGTCCGGGCTGTCGATCACCCGATGCCCAGACGGCAGCAACAGGCTGCCGGCCCCCCCCACCACCAGCAGGCGCCTGACCCCGGCCCGTTTGACTGGCTCGATGATGGCGTGTGGCTCGATGGTCGAGAAATGCGCCGCACTCAGCACCGCATCCACACCCGCGACCGCCGCTTGCAGGGCTGCGCTGTCCTTGGCATCCAGCGCCTTGACGGTCACCCCCTCCCGCCCCTGCAACCGCGATGGGTCGCGGGCGATGGCCAGCACACTGTGGCCACGGCGCAGGGCCTCTTCCAGCAACTGGCTGCCAGCGCGGCCAGTGGCACCGATGATTGCAATCTTGCTCATGGGATACTCTCCATCAGTTGAACGGAATTACCACTTCATCTCGCCCTTGGCGACCTTGGCCCCCAGCTCCAGCGAGCTTTCATCGGCCAGGCTCGGGTAACGTCGCTTCATCGCCGCGATCAACGCACCGGCGTCTTTCGCCTTGGCGGTCTCGGCATCGAAATCACGAATGTAGTTCGCCGTGAAACGCACGGCCTGCAGCGATCGGCTGCTGTCCCCCAGGTAATGCCCGGGTATGACCGTGCGCGGCGCCAGCGCTTCGATGTGCGCCAGGGTGCCGAGCCAGTCGGCGTGGGACTTGGCCGTTTGCGTGTCGGCCATCCATACATGAATGTTCTCCGACACCACCACGCCACCGACCACCGCCTTGATCGACGGGATCCACACAAAACTGCGGTCAGGTTGCGGGCCGTCCAGGCCGACCACCTCGAGGGCCTGCCCTTCCAGCGTCAGGCGGTTGCCTTCGAGCACCTGCGGCAGCACCAGTCGCGCTGGCTTGTCCGTGCCCATCTGCGGGCCCCAGTAGGCCAGCTTGGCATCCATGGTCTGGCGGATATGGGCAACCGTGGCGGCCGACGCCAGCACCTTGGCGTCCGGGAAGGCCTGGGTCAGGGTATCCAGGCCGAAGTAGTAGTCCGGGTCGCCATGGCTGATGTAGATAGTGGTCAGCTGCTTGCCGCCTGCCCGCAGGCGCTGCACCAGCTGCTCGGCCTGCGCCTTGCCGAACTGGGCATCGACGAGGATGGCGTCGTGCTCGCCGCTGACGATCACCGAACTGACCGGGAAGATCGCCTCATGCCCGGGGTTGTAAACCTCCAGCCGCAAGGGGTCGGCAGCCAGCGCCGGGCCGGCCAGGGTCACACAGGCCAGCAGCAGGCCACGCAGAGGAGTGAAAAGAGACATCGCAAACGCCCGTCAGATGAACAATGCCCAACAGCTTAGTTGCCCAATCCGTGACAAAAAATGCGATGCTCGAACATAGTTTGTTTCTGAAACCGGGCAAATCATGGACCGTCTCAACGCCATGCGCGTTTTCGTCACCGTCGTCGACCTGGGTAGCCAGTCGGCGGCGGCGGATCATCTGCAACTGTCCCGGCCGGTGGTTTCGCGCTACCTGGCAGAGCTGGAGGACTGGGTTGGCGCACGGTTGATGCAGCGCACCACACGCAAGCTCAGCCTCACCGCCGCCGGCCAGGAAACCCTGCCCCGCTGCCGGCAATTGCTGGAACTGGCTGGCGACCTGCAGGCCGCGGTGCAGCAGCCGGATGACGCGCCCAAGGGCGCGCTGCGCATCAGCGTCAGCACCTCGTTCGGCCAGGCCCAGCTGGTGGATGCAGTGGCCGCCTACGTCCGGCGCTACCCCGGGGTGAAGGTGGAACTGCAGATGCTCGATCGCACGGTCAACCTGGTGGACGAGCGCATCGACCTGGCCATCCGCACCAGCAATGACCTGGACCCTAACCTGATCGCCCGGCGCCTGAGCGTATGCCGCTCGGCAGTGTGTGCGGCACCGGCCTACCTGCGCGAGCACGGCACGCCGCAACGGGTCGAGGAACTGAGCCGGCACAACTGCCTGACACATGCCTACTTCGGCCACAGCCTGTGGCATTTCGAGGTAGCCGGCCAGCAAGTCGCCGTGCCAGTGGCGGGGAACATCAGTGCCAACGAGGCGATGACACTGCAGAAAGCGGCGCTGGCCGGCGCAGGTATCGCCATGCTGCCGACCTACCAGGCCGCAGAGGCCCTGCGCCGGGGTGAACTGGTGCGCCTGCTGCCCGAAGCCAGGCCACGCGAGCTGAACCTGAATGCGGTGTACACCTCACGCAAGCACATGCCGGCGACCTTGCGCAGCATGCTGGATTTTCTGGTGCAGCGGTTCAAGGACGAACCGGAGTGGGATCAGGACTTGTAATGCCGCTCCTGCAGGAATGGCACTGTCACTCCTCGACGCTCATGTACTCCTTCGCCCAGCGGATGTAGTCCTCTGGCTGGGTGTAGGTGTGCGAGAGTTCGGTGGCGCTGAGGTTTTCCGACTTGTTCTGCTGGCCGCGCTGCAGCCGCAGGCAATCGTAGGTGGCCTTGATGGCGGCAAAGTAGGCCGCGTGACCATCGACGACGATGCGCACGCCCAGGCGTGCCAGGCGCTCGTCGTCACGCAGGTTCGGGTTGCCGTAGGTCACCAGCATCAGTGGCACCGTCAGGTGCTCGGCAATCTGCTCGAGTTGTTCGAAGTCCTTCACTCCCACCATGCAGATGCCGTCGGCCCCGGCCTTCTGGTAGCTCTGGGTACGCACGATGATTTCTTCGGTGGTGAGCACGCCAGCGTTGGTCCGGGCAATGATCGACAGCGACGAATCGACCCGCGCCTCCAGCGCCGCACGGATCTTGCCGACGCCCTCTTCAACCGGGATCAGGTCGGTGGACTTGCGCCCGAACTGGGCAGGTAGCAGGGTGTCCTCGATGGTCAGCGCAGCCACGCCGGCGCGCTCCAGTTCGATGACCGTGCGCATGACGTTCAGCGCGTTGCCATAGCCGTGGTCGGCGTCAGCCAGCACCGGCAGTTGTGCCACGCGACCAATACGGGTGGCCTGCTCGACGAACTCGCTGAGGGTGATCAGGGCGAAGTCCGGTGCAGCCAGTACCTGAAGCGAAGCGACGGAGCCACCGAGGATGCCGACCTCGAAGCCCAGGTCTGCGGCAATGCGTGCCGACATCGGGTCGAATACCGATGCGGTGTGATAACAGGAACCTGAAGCGAGCAGCTCGCGGAAGGCAAAACGCAGATCTTGATGGGAAGCCTTGGGCATGATCACTCCGCAAAATAAGTTGAAATTAGAACGGTAACTACCGACCCCTGTAATCGGGTCTACCTGGCCTGTTCCAACCGTCGCCATCTGGGCGGTCATGCTCGACATGCAGGCAGAGGAATAAAAGGTGTGGGAGACAGCGGCGCAAAAACCTGCGGCATAATGTTGCACCAAGCTGGTGCAAAGCCCCGATTTTCAGCCTCTGTGGCATACCAACGATATCACGCAGCCATGCAGCACTGAATGAATGCGCCAATGCCGATCTTGCATAGGGGATGCAGATAGTGGATAGGAAGCTACCTAACTCAGGTTACAATTCGGGGACTTCATGCTGGCCTCTTCGCGGGTAAACCCGCTCCCACAGGGACCGCGCCGTCCTCAGGAGCGACACCGGACCTGTGGGAGCGGGTTTACCCGCGAAGAAGGCCGCCACCGTCATACAAGGTATCCCCGTGACCGCCGCCCTGCCCCCCACCACCCTGCGCAACGTGCTCACCGCCCTGATGCTGGCGATCTTCCTCGGCGCCCTGGACCAGACCATCGTTGCCGTCTCGCTGCCGGCGATCTCGGCGCAGTTCAACGATGTCGGCCTGCTGGCCTGGGTCATCTCCGGCTACATGGTGGCGATGACCGTCGCAGTGCCGATCTACGGCAAGCTGGGCGACCTGTACGGGCGGCGCAGGATGATCCTCACCGGCATCAGCCTGTTCACCCTGGCCTCGATCGCCTGCGCCCTGGCCCAGGACATGCAGCAACTGGTGCTGGCCCGGGTACTGCAGGGCATTGGTGCCGGTGGCATGGTCTCGGTGAGCCAGGCGATCATCGGCGACTTCGTACCCCCACGGGAGCGCGGCCGCTACCAGGGATACTTCAGCAGCATGTACGCGGTGGCCAGTGTCGCCGGCCCGGTGCTGGGCGGCTGGTTGACCGAATACCTGTCATGGCGCTGGGTGTTCTGGATCAACCTGCCTCTGGGGCTGGTTGCACTGTGGGCGATCCGCCGCGCCCTCGGCGGCATGCCGGCGCAGCGCCGCGAGGCGCAGGTGGACTACCTGGGCGCCGTGTTGCTGATTCTCGGCCTGGGTAGCCTGTTGCTGGGCATTACCCTGGTCGGCCAGGGCCACGCCTGGGTCGACCCGGCCGTGCTGGCCTTGTTCGCCTGCGCCGCGCTGGGCTTGATGCTGTTCATCGCCCATGAGCGCCGCTGCCCGGAGCCGCTGCTGCCGCTCGGTCTGTTCGGCAATCGCGTGGCGGTGCTGTGCTGGGGCGTGATCTTCTTCGCAAGCTTCCAGTCGATCTCCCTGACCATGCTCATGCCGTTGCGCTACCAGGGCATCACCGGTGCCGGCGCCGACAGCGCTGCCTTGCACCTCCTGCCGCTGGTGATGGGGCTGCCCATGGGCGCCTTCACCGGCGGGCGCATGACCAGCCTGACCGGGCGCTACAAGCCGCAGATCCTGGCCGGCGCACTGCTGATGCCACTGGCCATTTTCGCCATGGCGCTGACCCCGCCGCAGTCGGTCTTGCTCAGTGCACTGTTCATGCTGCTGACCGGCATCGCTTGCGGGCTGCAGTTCCCGACCTCGCTGGTAGGCACGCAAAGCGCGGTGGACAGCAAGGACATCGGCGTGGCCACCAGCACCACCAACCTGTTCCGCTCGCTAGGTGGGGCCATGGGGGTGGCCTGCATGTCCAGCCTGCTGCTGGCGCTGCTGCACCAGGGCGGGTTCGAGTCGCTGGGTAATCCGTTGCTGGGGAGCCTGAAGGCCGGTGAAGTGAACCTGGTGACACAGGGGCGGTTGCTGGAAACGTTCCAGCATTTGCTGATGGGGAGTGCCGGGGTAGCTGTGCTGGGACTGTTTGCAGCGCTTGCATTGCCCGACCGGCAACTGCGCGGACGCTGAAGTCGGCCGCACCGTTGTGTGGGCTGCTGCCTTGCTGCAAACCTGCATCTTGTGCGATCCCTGTGGGAGCGGGTTCACCCGCGAAGAAGGCAGCGCGGTGAATGGCACCGGCTTCGCCGGTGTTCGCGGGTAAACCCGCTCCCACAGAGATCTCGGCGCGCCGGCAGAACCTGCACAGCTGAGCATTTCCGAAATGCATTAATCCCCCATTAACACAAAGGGGTAACACTCCCTCACAATCCTTAACAAAGTGTCATTTGCGCAGAGCCGGGCTCAAGCGCAGCATATCCAGCCCGGTGTCGACCCATTTTTCGACATCTTTCAACAAATCGACACTGTCAGGCAGCAACAGCCAGCGCCCGATCAGGCCATCGACATAGGCGAACATGGCCACCGCCGCGCGCTCGACATCAAGCTCGCCTGGCAACTGGCCCCGACGCACGGCATTGGCCAACGCCAGGGTGATGCCCTTGTGGCAATCCAGCACAGCAGCCTGGCGCTGCTGGCGAATTTCACACATGTCATCGGTGAACTCGCACTTGTGATGCAGGATTTCGTTGATACGCCTGGTTCGGGCATCGAGCACCAGCTCGTTGAACACTTGCAGCAACAGCTTGCGCATGCAGCCAAGCGGGTCCACTTCGTCCTCGCTTTCGCTCGCCCGCGCCAGGTGGTCATGGGTTTCATGCAGGCTGTCGAGCAACGCCTGCACCAACTCGGCCTTGTTGTTGAAGTGCCAGTAGATCGCTCCTCGCGTCACACCCGCCAGTTCGGCGATGTCGGCCAGGGTGGTTCGCGCAACCCCGCGCTTGTAGAAGGCCTTTTCCGCCGCCTCGATGATCTGGGCGCGGGTTTCCTGGGCTTCTTCTTTGGTTCGACGGACCATGGCAGTACAAACCTCATCTGCCCCGAACGCGCGGCGCGTGCGGGGAACACTCCGGGGGCACCTCTGCAGGGTGCCTCGCGGGGGAGCTAATCAAGAGCTGTGGCAGTACCCGAGTACAACCCAGCGGTATTTACAAACAACCATGAATGTAAGTATATTCCTTAGCAAGCTATTTATCCACCGGATAGCAATTTTTCCAGATCAAGACTCTTCCATTACTCTTGAGCGTCTCCCAGCTCCAGCGACCCGAGGATCCTCATGCAATTCAAGCCAGCCGTTACCGCTCTGGTTTCCGCCGTCGCCCTGGCAACCCTGCTCAGTGGCTGTAAGAAAGAAGAAGCAGCGCCAGCGGCGCAGGCTCCTCAGGTCGGCGTCGTGACCATCCAGCCCCAAGCCTTCACCCTGACCTCGGAATTGCCGGGGCGTACTACTGCCTACCGCGTCGCCGAAGTGCGCCCGCAGGTCAACGGCATCATCCTCAAGCGCCTGTTCAAGGAAGGCAGTGAGGTCAAGGAAGGCCAGCAGCTGTACCAGATCGACCCTGCCGTGTACGAAGCCAACCTGGCCAATGCCCAGGCCAACCTGCAGGCCACCCGCTCGCTGGCCGAGCGCTACAAGCAGCTGATCGACGAACAGGCTGTCTCCAAGCAGGAATACGACGACGCCAATGCCAAACGATTGCAGGCCGAGGCTTCGCTCAAAAGCGCGCAGATCGACCTGCGCTACACCAAGGTCCTGGCACCGATCAGCGGCCGTATCGGCCGTTCTTCGTTCACCGAAGGTGCACTGGTGAGCAATGGCCAGGCCAACGCCATGGCTACCATCCAGCAACTCGACCCGATCTACGTCGACGTCACCCAGTCCACCGCCGAACTCCTCAAGCTGCGCCGTGACCTGGAAAGCGGCCAGCTGCAGAAAGCCGGCGACAACGCCGCCTCGGTGCAGCTGGTGCTGGAAGACGGCAGCCTGTTCAAGCAGGAAGGCCGCCTGGAGTTCTCCGAAGTCGCGGTCGACGAGACCACCGGCTCGGTCACCCTGCGCGCCCTCTTCCCCAACCCCGATCACACCCTGCTGCCAGGCATGTTCGTGCATGCGCGGCTCAAGGCCGGGGTCAACGCCAACGCCATCCTGGCCCCGCAACAGGGCGTGACCCGCGACCTGAAAGGCGCGCCGACCGCGCTGGTGGTCAACCAGGAGAACAAGGTCGAACTGCGCCAGCTCAAGGCCAACCGTACCTTGGGCAGCGACTGGCTGATCGAGGAAGGCCTGAACCCGGGTGACCGCCTGATCACCGAAGGGCTGCAGTACGTGCGCCCGGGCGTCGAGGTCAAGGTCAGCGAAGCCACCAACGTCAAGAAGCCGGCCAGCCCTGTTCAGGCCAACGCGGCGAAAGCAGACGCCAAAGCGGAGTAAACCATGTCGAAGTTCTTTATCGATCGCCCGATCTTCGCCTGGGTGATCGCCTTGGTGATCATGCTGGTCGGCGCCTTGTCGATCCTGAAGCTGCCGATCAACCAGTACCCCAGCATCGCGCCGCCGGCCATCGCCATCGCCGTGACCTACCCGGGCGCCTCGGCGCAAACCGTGCAGGACACCGTGGTACAGGTGATCGAGCAGCAGCTCAACGGTATCGACAACCTGCGTTATGTGTCGTCGGAAAGTAACTCCGACGGCAGCATGACCATTACCGCCACCTTCGAGCAGGGCACCAACCCAGACACCGCGCAGGTGCAGGTGCAGAACAAGCTGAACCTGGCCACCCCGCTGCTGCCGCAGGAAGTGCAGCAGCAAGGTATCCGCGTCACCAAGGCAGTGAAGAACTTCCTGCTGGTGATCGGCCTGGTGTCCGAAGACGGCAGCATGACCAAGGACGACCTGGCCAACTACATCGTCTCCAACATGCAGGACCCGATCTCGCGTACCGCGGGTGTGGGTGACTTCCAGGTGTTCGGTGCGCAGTACGCCATGCGTATCTGGCTCGATCCGGCCAAGCTGAACAAGTTCCAGCTGACCCCGGTCGACGTCAAGACCGCCGTGGCCGCGCAGAACGTGCAGGTATCCTCCGGCCAGCTCGGCGGCCTGCCGGCCATGCCGGGTACCCAGCTGAACGCCACCATCATCGGCAAGACCCGCCTGCAGACTGCCGAGCAGTTCGAAAAGATCCTGCTCAAGGTCAACAGCGACGGTTCGCAGGTGCGTCTGGGTGATGTCGCCCAGGTTGGCCTCGGTGGTGAAAACTATGCCGTCAGCGCCCAGTTCAACGGCAAGCCGGCCTCCGGCCTGGCAGTTAAACTGGCTACCGGTGCCAACGCCCTGGACACCGCCAAGGCCCTGCGCCAGACCATCGCTGACCTGGAACCGTTCTTCCCGCCTGGGGTGAAAGCGGTATTCCCGTATGACACCACCCCGGTGGTCACCGAATCGATCAGTGGCGTTATCCACACCCTGATCGAAGCCGTGGTCCTGGTGTTCCTGGTGATGTACCTGTTCCTGCAGAACTTCCGCGCCACCATCATCACCACCATGACCGTACCGGTTGTGTTGCTGGGTACCTTCGGCATCCTTGCCGCTGCCGGCTTCAGCATCAACACCCTGACCATGTTCGCCATGGTCCTGGCCATCGGTTTGCTGGTGGACGACGCCATCGTCGTGGTGGAGAACGTCGAGCGGGTGATGTCCGAGGAAGGCTTGCCGCCCAAGGAAGCGACCAAGCGCTCGATGGAGCAGATCCAGGGTGCCCTGGTGGGTATCGCCCTGGTGCTGTCGGCGGTACTGCTGCCCATGGCGTTCTTCGGCGGCTCCACGGGTGTGATCTACCGGCAGTTCTCCATCACCATCGTTTCGGCCATGGGCCTGTCGGTGCTGGTGGCGCTCATCTTCACCCCGGCCCTGTGCGCCACCATGCTCAAGCCGCTGAAGAAGGGCGAGCACCATGTGGCCAAGCGCGGCTTCTTTGGCTGGTTCAACCGCAACTTCGACCGCAGCGTAACCGGCTACGAGCGCAGCGTGGGCACCATCCTGCGCAACAAGGTACCGTTCCTGCTGGCCTACGCGCTGATCGTGGTCGGCATGATCTGGCTGTTCGCCCGCATCCCTACCGCGTTCCTGCCGGAAGAAGACCAGGGCGTATTGTTCGCCCAGGTACAGACCCCGGCCGGCTCCAGTGCCGAGCGCACCCAGGTGGTGGTCGACCAGATGCGTGAGTACCTGCTCAGCGAAGAGGCCGACACCGTGGCTTCGGTTTTCACCGTCAACGGCTTCAACTTCGCCGGCCGTGGCCAGAGCTCGGGTATGGCATTCATCATGCTCAAGCCGTGGGATGAACGCTCCAAGGAAAACAGCGTGTTCGCCCTTGCCCAGCGCGCCCAGCAACACTTCTTCACCTTCCGCGATGCGATGGTGTTCGCCTTTGCCCCGCCTGCGGTGCTCGAACTGGGTAACGCCACCGGCTTCGACGTGTTCCTGCAGGACCGCGGCGGTGTCGGCCATGCCAAGCTGATGGAAGCGCGCAACCAGTTCTTGGCCAAGGCCGCGCAGAGCAAGATCCTCAGCGCCGTGCGCCCGAACGGCCTGAACGACGAGCCGCAGTACCAGCTGACCATCGATGACGAGCGTGCCAGCGCCCTGGGCGTGACCATCGCCGACATCAACAACACCCTGTCGATTGCCCTGGGTGCCAGCTACGTCAACGACTTCATCGACCGTGGCCGGGTCAAGAAGGTGTACATCCAGGGCGAGCCGAACGCGCGGATGAGCCCGGAAGACCTGCAGAAGTGGTACGTGCGCAATGGCGCCGGCGAAATGGTGCCGTTCTCCTCCTTCGCCAAGGGCGAATGGACCTACGGTTCGCCGAAGCTGTCGCGTTACAACGGCGTCGAGGCAATGGAAATCCTCGGTGCGCCGGCCCCGGGCTACAGTACCGGTGAAGCCATGGCCGAGGTCGAGCGCATTGCTGGCGAACTGCCAAGCGGCATCGGCTTCTCCTGGACCGGCATGTCCTACGAGGAAAAACTCTCCGGTTCGCAGATGCCGGCACTGTTCGCCCTCTCGGTACTGTTCGTGTTCCTGTGCCTGGCAGCCCTGTACGAAAGCTGGTCGATCCCGATCGCCGTGGTACTGGTAGTACCGCTGGGTATCATCGGTGCCCTGATCGCCACCAGCATGCGTGGGTTGTCCAACGACGTGTACTTCCTGGTCGGCCTGTTGACCACCATCGGCCTGGCGGCGAAAAACGCCATTCTGATCGTCGAGTTCGCCAAGGAACTGCACGAACAAGGCCGCAGCCTGTACGACGCGGCGATCGAGGCGTGCCGCATGCGTCTGCGCCCGATCATCATGACCTCGCTGGCGTTCATCCTCGGCGTGGTACCGTTGACTATCGCCAGCGGCGCCGGCGCCGGCAGCCAGCACGCCATCGGTACTGGCGTGATCGGCGGCATGATCAGTGCGACCGTGCTGGCTATCTTCTGGGTACCACTGTTCTTCGTCGCAGTGTCGTCACTGTTCGGCAGCAAAGAGCCGGAAAAAGACGTCACCCCTGAAACTCCACGTTATGAGGCTGGGCAATGACCAAGTCTTTGTTGTCCCTGGCAGTAACCGCTTTCATTCTTGGCGGCTGCTCGCTGATCCCTGACTACCAGACCCCGGAATCGCCGGTGGCTGCGCAGTGGCCGCAAGGCCCGGCTTACTCGCCGACGCAGTCGGCGGAGGTTGCCGCCGCCGAACAGGGCTGGCGTCAGTTCTTCCACGACCCGGCCTTGCAGCAGCTGATCCAGACCGCGCTGGTGAACAACCGCGACCTGCGCGTTGCCGCGTTGAACATCGACGCCTACCGTGCGCAGTACCGCATCCAGCGTGCCGACCTGTTCCCTGCGGTTTCGGCCAACGGTAGCGGCAGCCGCCAGCGCGTACCGGCGAACATGTCGCAGACGGGCGAGGCAGGCATCACCAGCCAGTACTCGGCCACCCTGGGCGTCAGCGCCTATGAGCTGGACCTGTTCGGCCGCGTGCGCAGCCTGACCGAGCAGGCCCTGGAAACCTACCTGTCCAGCGAGCAGGCGCGTCGCTCCACGCAGATCAGCCTGGTGGCCAGCGTGGCCAACGCCTACTACACCTGGCAGGCCGACCAGGCGCTGTTCAAGCTGACCGAAGAAACGCTGAAGACCTACGAGGAAAGCTACAACCTCACCCGTCGCAGCAACGAAGTCGGCGTAGCCTCGGCACTCGACGTCAGCCAGGCGCGTACCGCCGTGGAAGGCGCCCGGGTCAAGTACTCGCAGTACCAGCGCCTGGTCGCCCAGGACGTCAACAGCCTGACCGTGCTGCTGGGCACCGGCATTCCCGCCGACCTGGCCAAGCCGCTGGAGCTCAATGCCGACCAACTGGCCGAAGTACCGGCCGGCCTGCCGTCGGACATCCTCCAGCGTCGCCCGGACATCCAGGAAGCCGAGCACCTGCTCAAGGCCGCCAATGCCAACATTGGCGCGGCCCGCGCAGCGTTCTTCCCGAGCATCAGCCTGACCGCCAATGCCGGCAGCCTGAGCCCCGACATGGGCCACCTGTTCTCGGGCGGCCAGGGCACCTGGCTGTTCCAGCCGCAGATCAACCTGCCGATCTTCAACGCCGGCAGCCTGAAGGCCAGCCTGGACTACTCGAAGATCCAGAAGGACATCAACGTCGCCAAGTACGAAAAGACCATCCAGACCGCGTTCCAGGAAGTCTCCGATGGCCTGGCGGCGCGCAAGACCTTCGAAGAGCAACTGCAGGCGCAACGTGACCTGGTGCAGGCGAACCAGGACTACTACCGCCTGGCTGAGCGCCGCTATCGCATCGGTATAGACAGCAACCTGACCTTCCTCGACGCCCAGCGCAACCTGTTCAGCGCCCAGCAGGCACTGATCGGTGACCGCTTGTCGCAGCTGACCAGCGAGGTCAACCTGTACAAGGCACTTGGCGGTGGCTGGTACGAGCAGACCGGGCAGGCCAACAACCAGCAGGCAGCGGTGGAAGCACCGAAAGGCTGATCAGCCCTGTGATAGCAAAGAGCCCACCTGTAGCGGTGGGCTTTTTGTTTGTCAGTTGCCTGTGCAGGCCTCTTCGCGGGTGAACCCGCTCCCACAATGTTTTGCATGAATGCTGAAGGCTGTGCAGTACCTGTGGGAGCGGGTTTACCCGCGAAGAGGCCAGTGCAGGAGAACAATTAACCAACCAGAACATTCCGTTCGATTATCGCCCGTTTCCGTTTGTGGCGAATTGCCTCACCCCAGCCCTACCCCGCACCATCCTCCCCACGCAACGTTGCCCCGGTTCATCCCAAAAGACCCGCACCTGCAGGCCGCATCCTGCAGCGTACCGGCTCGCCCATAAAAACAAGAGATCCACGACAGATGAGCACTTTGCAACCCGCACGCCAGCTGCTTCCCGGCCTGTTGGCCATGTCCTGCGCACTCCCCGTATTCGCCGCCGACCAAGGTGGTTTCCTGGAGGACGCCAAGGCCACCCTCAACCTGCGCAACTTCTACATCAACCGCAACTTCGTCGACCCGGCCCACCCGCAGGCCAAGGCCGAAGAGTGGACGCAGAGCTTCATCCTCGACGCCCGCTCCGGCTTTACCCAGGGCACCGTCGGTTTCGGCGTGGACGTACTGGGCCTATATTCGGTCAAGCTCGATGGCGGCAAAGGCACCACCAATACCCACCTGCTGCCGGTGCACGACGATGGCCGCCCCGCCGATGACTTCGGCCGCCTGGGCGTGGCACTGAAAGCCAAGCTGTCCGAAACCGAGCTGAAAGTGGGCGAGTGGATGCCGGTACTGCCGATCCTGCGCTCGGACGATGGCCGCTCGCTGCCGCAGACCTTCCGCGGCGGCCAGCTGACCTCGAAGGAAATCGCCGGCCTGACCCTGTACGCCGGCCAGTTCCGCGGCAACAGCCCGCGCAACGACGCCAGCATGGAAGACATGTCGATGAACGGCAAGGCAGCGTTCACCTCCGACCGTTTCAACTTTGGCGGCGGCGAATACACCTTCAACGACAAGCGCACCATGATCGGCCTGTGGAATGCCCAGCTCAAGGATATCTACCGCCAGCAGTACCTCAACCTGGTGCACAGCCAACCCCTGGGCGACTGGACCCTGGGCGCCAACCTGGGCTACTTCATCGGCAAGGAAGACGGCGCCGAACGCGCTGGCGAACTGGACAACCGCACCGCCTCGGCCATGCTCTCGGCACGCTATCAGGGCCACACCTTCTACGTCGGCCTGCAGAAAGTCAGCGGCGACGACGCCTGGATGCGGGTGAACGGCACCAGTGGCGGCACCCTGGCAAACGACAGCTACAACTCCAGCTTCGACAACGCCAAGGAGCGCTCCTGGCAGGTGCGCCATGACTTCAACTTCGCCACCGTCGGCGTGCCAGGCCTGACCCTGATGAACCGCTACATCAAGGGTGACAACGTGACCGCAGGCGGTGTGGACGATGGCAAGGAATGGGCGCGGGAAACCGAGTTGGCCTATGTGGTGCAGTCGGGCAGCTTCAAGGACCTGTCGGTGAAGTGGCGCAACTCCACCATGCGCCGGGACTTCAGCACCAACTCGTTCGATGAGAACCGGTTGATCGTGAGTTACCCGCTGAATCTGCTTTGAATTCTTCGCGGGCACGCCCGCTCCCACAAGGACCACACCAGCCTTGAAACCTGTGCGGTCCCTGTGGGAGCGGGCGTGCCCGCGAAGAGGCCATGGGCATCACC
The DNA here is from genome assembly GCF_000814065.1 of Pseudomonas sp. C5pp. Taxonomy (NCBI): domain Bacteria; kingdom Pseudomonadati; phylum Pseudomonadota; class Gammaproteobacteria; order Pseudomonadales; family Pseudomonadaceae; genus Pseudomonas; species Pseudomonas sp. C5pp. The sequence goes on from NZ_JWLN01000013.1 coordinate 130,419, forward strand.
CAACCCGCCTTCAGCCGTGCCATCCAGAGCCTGGAGCACAGCTTCGGCTGCCCACTGGTCGACCGCGCCAGCAAAGCCCAGCCGCCCACCCCAGAAGGCCTGGTGGTGCTGCAACATGCCCGGCGGCTGGATATACCAGTGCGGGCTGCTGCCATTCGCTGAGCTGATGATGGTGGCAGGGGCGGGCTATCCTGAGCTATATCGGTCGCCTGTACCGGCCCTTTCGCGGGTAAACCCGCTCCCACAGGTCCAGCGCAGCCCTCAGGAGTTGTGGTGACCCTGTGGGAGCGGGTTTACCCGCGAAGAGGCCGGAACAGGCAATACACCTCGATCAGGCAACCAGGGAGGCACAACAATGAAAACCCTCGTCGACCACCTGAGCCAATACGCCAGCTACCACCGCGACCCACGCAACATCGCCACCCACTTCGTCGGCATCCCGATGATCGTGCTGGCGGTCACTATCCTGCTGTCGCGCCCTGGCTGGGAGGTAGCCGGCATGTGGCTGTCCCCTGCCCTGCCGGCGGCGGCGGCCTCGGTCTGGTTCTACCTGCGCCTGGATCTGCGCTTCGGCCTGGTGATGGGGTTGTTGCTTGGGCTATGCCTGTGGGTCGGCCAGGTGCTGGCGATGCAGACGACAGCGCTGTGGCTCGGCACCGGGCTGGGGGCGTTCGTGGTGGGCTGGATCATCCAGTTCGTCGGCCATTACTACGAAGGCCGCAAACCGGCGTTTGTAGACGATGTCAGCGGATTGATCATCGGGCCGTTGTTCGTGGTGGCAGAAGCGGCATTCATGCTCGGCCTGTGCCCGGCCCTGAAACGCGCCGTCGAGGCCAACGCCGGGCCCGTGGTGGCGCGCTCTATGTAGGAGCGGCCTTGTGTCGCGATAGGGCTGCGAAGCGGCCCCGGCAATATTGGCTGCGAAGCTGAAGCCTAGGGGCCGCTGCGCGGCCCATCGCGACGCAAGGCCGCTCCTACAAGGGACCGCGTAGTGGTCAGGTACGCGACTCCACACCCAGCTCATCCCACACCGACTCAGCCATGTGGAAGGTGGCATTGGCCGCCGGAATGCCGCAATAGATCGCGCTCTGCATCAGCACTTCCTTGATCTCGTCGCGGGTCACGCCGTTGTTGGCCGCCGCGCGCAGGTGCAGCTTCAGCTCGTCGTTGCGGTTCATGCCAATCAGCATGGCGATGGTGATCAGGCTACGGGTATGGCGCGGCAGGCCAGGGCGAGTCCAGATGTCACCCCAGGCGTGGCGGGTGATCATCTCCTGGAACTCGCCGTTGAAGTCGTTGAGCTTCTCCAGGCTGCGGTCCACGTGGGCATCGCCAAGCACTGCGCGGCGTACTTGCATGCCGGCGTCGTAACGTTGTTTCTCGTCCATGGCGGTATCCTCAGTGAGCCAGCAGGAAGTCGAGCACGCGGCGGCTGAACGCCTCGCCGATCTCGACGTTGGACAGGTGCGCCGCCGGGAAGTCGACGTACTCGGCACCCGCGATACCGGCCTGCATGAAGCGGCCGTGCTCCGGAGTGGTCACCACGTCCTCGGTACCGGCAACGATCAGCGCCGGCACCTGTATACGGCCCAGTTGCTCGCGGTAATCGGCATCACGCACCGCCGCGCAGTTGCCGGCATAACCTTGCGGGCTGGTTTGCGCCAGCATCTGGCAGATGCGCTGGGCCTGCGCTGGCTGGGCCTGGGCGAAGCCCGGGGTGAACCAGCGGGCGATGGAGGCATCGCGTAGGTCGACCATGGCCTGCTGGCCGCCCTTGAGCACGGTGTCGATACGTGTGTTCCACACCTCGTCGTTGGCGATCTTGGCGGCGGTATTGCACAGGGTCAGGCTGTGCAGGCGCTCGCCTGCGTTGATGCCCAGCCACTGGCCGATCAAGCCGCCCATCGACAGGCCGACGAAGTGCGCCTTGGCGATATCCAGGCCATCGAGCAGGGCCAGCACGTCACGGCCCAGCTGATCGATGCTGTAGGGGCCTTCAGTGACCAACGACCCACCGTGGCCACGGGTGTCGTAGCGCAGCACACGCAAGTGCTGGCTCCACAGTGGAATCTGCGTGTCCCACATGCCCAGGTCGGTGCCCAGCGAGTTGGACAGGACCAGCACCGGAGCGTTTTCCGGGCCATCGATCTGGTAATTCAAAACGCCATCGGCCAGTTGCAAGTGCGCCACAGCGGTCTCCTTCAGGCAGTGAAGCGTTGATGTTCGGACACGGCGCGCGCCACCCAGACGCGGGCCTGGCCCAGGTAATGGGCAGGGTCGAGCAAGCGATCGAGTTCTTCGGCGGACAGTTCGGCACTGACCTGCGGTTCTTCACCCAGCACGGTGCGCAGGTGGCGCTGTTCGGCCACAGCGCGCTGGCAGCACTGCTCCAGCAGGTGATGGGCGTGGTCGCGGCCCAGGCGCTGGGCGAGGACGATGCTCACCGCTTCGGCCAGCACCAGGCCCTGGGTCAGGTCGAGGTTACGGCGCATGCGCGCGGCATCCACTTCCATGCCCTCGGCAATCACCTGGGCCTGGCGCAGCGCACCAGAGACCAGGCAGCAGATGTCCGGCAGGGTTTCCCATTCGGCATGCCACAGGCCGAGGCTGCGCTCATGCTCCTGGGGCATGGCGGCGAGCAGCGTAGAGACCAGCCCCGGCACGCGGGTCGCGGCGCCGATCAGCACCGCGGCGCCGACAGGGTTGCGCTTGTGCGGCATGGTCGAAGACCCACCCTTGCCCGGCGCGGAAGGCTCGAACAGTTCGCCCGCCTCGGTCTGCATCAGCAAGCTGACATCGCGGCCGAACTTGCCCAGGCTACCAGCGACCAGGCCCAGCACCGAGGCAAACTCCACCAGGCGGTCGCGCTGGGTGTGCCAAGGCTGCTCGGGCAGGGTCAACTTGAGCTGCTCGGCCAGGGCTTCGGCCACCGGCATCGCCTTGCTGCCCAAAGCCGCCAGGCTGCCCGAGGCGCCGCCGAACTGCAGCACCAGCAAGCGTGGGCGCAGCTCCTGCAAGCGCTGGCGATGACGGGTCAAGGCGCCCAGCACACCGGCCAGTTTCATGCCAAGGGTCACCGGGGTGGCGTGCTGCAGCCAGGTGCGCCCCACCAGCGGCGTGTCGGCGTGCTGCAAGGCCTGACGGGACAGGGTATCGGCCAGCTTGCCGAGGTCGGCTTCGATCAGGTCGAGGGCAGCACGCAGCTGCAGGACCAGGCCAGTGTCCATCGCGTCCTGGCTGGTGGCGCCAAGGTGCACATAGCGCTCGGCTTCGGGCACGCCACTGGCAATCACCTTGCCCAACGCCTTCACCAGCGGGATCGCCGAGTTGCCAGCAGTGGCGATGGCATTGGCCAGCGCGCCAACGTCATAGCGCTCGGCGTGGCACGCCGCCTCGATGGCCGCTACAGCGCTATGCGGGACCAGCCCGGCAGCAGCCTCGGCCCGCGCCAGCGCCGCCTCGAAATCGAGCATGCCCTGCAGGCGGCCACGGTCGGAGAAGATCTCGCGCATGGCCGGTGCGGTGAAGTAGGCGTCGAACAGTTGGTTGGTCATGCCACGTCCTTAATTATCGTGGTGCAGGTACGCGGCCTGCTTCGGCAGGCGCAGGCTGAACAGGAAGGCAATCGCCATCATCGCCGTCACGTACCAGTAGAAAGTGTTTTCCATGCCCAAGGTCTTCAGGCCCAGGGCCACGTACTCGGCCGAACCGCCGAACGCCGCGTTTGCCACCGCATAGGCCAGGCCCACACCCAGTGCGCGCACCTGCGGCGGGAACATCTCGGCCTTCACCAGGCCGCTGATCGAGGTGTAGAAACTGACGATACACAACGCCAGGGAAATCAGCACGAAGGCCATGAAAGGGCTGCTCACGGTCTTCAGCGCCATCAGCAACGGCACGGTGAACAGCGTACCCAGGGCACCGAACAGCATCATCGAGTTACGCCGGCCGATGCGGTCGGAGAGCATGCCGAAGAACGGCTGCAGCACCATGAACAGGAACAGCGCGCCGGTCATCACGTAGCTGGCGTTTTTTGCGGTCATGCCAGCGGTGTTGACCAGGTACTTCTGCATGTAGGTGGTGAAGGTGTAGAAGATCAGCGAACCGCCCGCGGTATAGCCGAGCACGGTGATGAAGGCCGCCGCGTGGTCGCGGAACAGGCCCTTGATGGTGCCTGCATCCTTGTCCTGGCGGGTTTCGGCGCTGCTGGTCTCATGCAGCGAGCGGCGCAGCATCAGCGAGATCAGTGCGGCAATGGCACCAACCACGAACGGAATGCGCCAGCCCCAGGCGCGCAACTCTTCTTCGGTGAGCAGCTGCTGCAGGATCACCACCACCAGCACCGCCAGCAACTGGCCGCCGATCAGGGTCACGTACTGGAACGAGGCGAAGAAACCGCGCTGGCCGCGCAGGGCTACTTCACTCATGTAAGTGGCAGTGGTGCCGTACTCGCCGCCTACCGACAGGCCCTGGATCAACCGGGCCAGCAATAGCAGCGCCGGGGCCCAGGTGCCGATGCTGGCATAGGTAGGCAGGCAGGCGATCATCAGGGAGCCGAAGCACATCATCAGCACCGAGATCATCAGGGAATTCTTGCGACCATGGCGGTCAGCGAGGCGGCCGAAGATCCAGCCACCGATGGGGCGCATCAGAAAGCCCGCGGCGAACACGCCTGCCGTGTTCAACAACTGCACGGTGGGGTCGTCGGAGGGGAAGAAAGCCGGGGCAAAGTAGATCGCGCAGAAGGCATAGACGTAGAAGTCGAACCATTCCACCAGGTTGCCCGAAGAGGCACCAACGATAGCGAAGATGCGTTTGCTGCGTTCTTCGCCGGTGTAATAGGTTGAGGTCATGGTGAGTTTACTCCTGGAGGGTCGCAGGTAATTCTAGACACACCTGGTAACACACTCGTTCCGCTATCTGGCTGGCATCTGGCCTTGAGTCTGGCAGGACCGGCCTCTTCGCGGGCAAGCCCGCTCCCACAGTGGGAGGCGTGGTTCCCCCTGTGGGAGCGGGTTTACCCGCGAAGAGGCCGGTACAGGTCAAACCCGCTCGATGGCCAGCGCCAAACCTTGGCCTACGCCCACACACATGGTCGCCAGGCCCTTACGCCCACCGCTCTTCTCCAGCTGGTGAAGCGCAGTCAACACCAGCCGCGCACCGCTCATGCCCAGCGGGTGGCCCAGGGCGATGGCACCGCCGTTGGGGTTCACCTGCGGTGCATCGTCGGCCACACCCAGCTCACGCAGCACCGCCAGACCTTGGCTGGCAAAGGCTTCGTTGAGCTCGATCACATCGAAATCATTCACCGCCACACCCAGGCGCTCGGTCAGCTTGCGCACTGCCGGCACCGGACCAATGCCCATCACTCGCGGTGCAACACCGGCGCTGGCCATGCCCAGTACGCGGGCACGTGGGGTCAGGCCGTGTTTCTTCACAGCCTCGGCCGAAGCCAGGATCAACGCCGCGGCACCGTCGTTCACGCCCGAGGCATTGCCGGCGGTGACGGTCTTGTCCGGGCCGTTGACCGGCTTGAGCTTGGTCAAGGCTTCCAGCGTGGTTTCCGGGCGCAGGTGTTCGTCTCGCTCGACGATGGTCTCGCCCTTCTTGTGCGCGATACGCACCGGCACGATCTCTTCGGCGAAGAAGCCGGCGGCCTGGGCCGCAGCAGCCTTCTGCTGGCTGCGCAGGGCGAAGGCGTCCTGGTCGGCACGCGAAACCTGGTAATCGTCGGCCACGTTGTCGGCGGTTTCCGGCATGGAATCCACACCGTACTGGCTCTTCATCAGCGGGTTGATGAAACGCCAGCCGATGGTGGTGTCTTCGAGCTTCATGTTGCGCGAATAGCCGCTTTCGGCCTTGCCCATGACGAACGGGGCACGCGACATCGACTCGACGCCGCCGGCAATCGCCAGCTCCATTTCGCCGCTGGCAATGGCGCGGAAGGCAGTGCCAATGGCATCCATGCCCGACGCGCACAGGCGGTTCAAGGTGACACCCGGAATGCTCTCCGGCAGGCCGGCCAGCAGCAGCGCCATGCGTGCCACGTTGCGGTTGTCTTCACCAGCCTGGTTGGCGCAGCCGAAGAACACTTCGTCAACCTGATCCCACTGCACGGTCGGGTTGCGCTCGATCAGCGCCTTCAGTGGCACGGCGGCCAGGTCGTCGGCCCGCACGCCGGCCAGGGCGCCACCGAAGCGGCCGATCGGGGTGCGAATGGCGTCACAGATGAATACGTCGCGCATCAGGCTTCTCCTGCGACCTGGCCATGGGCCGCGGCGGTACGGGCTTCGAGGTCACGCAGGGCGGACAGCTCGACTTCGGTCGGTTCGGCGGTGGTCTGCACATCGTCGGCAAAGCGGATCGCCCAGCCAGTGGCGGCGATAATCTGCTCGCGGGTCACACCCGGGTGGATCGCAGTGACGACGAATTCGTGGGTGCCGGCTTCCGGCTCCATGATGCACAGGTCGGTGATAATGCCGACCGGGCCGTCGCCTGGCAGGCCAAGGCGTTTGCGCGAGTCGCCGCCTTCACCGTGGCCAACCGAGGTGATGAAGTCCAGCTTGTCGACAAAGGCACGCGGCGACTGCTTGAGGATGATCAGCACCTGCTTGGCGGAACCAGCGATTTCCGGTGCGCCACCAGCACCTGGCAGGCGGGTTTTCGGGGCGTGGTAATCACCGACGACGGTAGTGTTGATATTGCCGAAGCGGTCGACCTGGGCGGCGCCGAGGAAGCCGACGTCGATGCGCCCACCTTGCAGCCAGTAGCGGAAGATCTCGCCGGTCGGCACCACGGTGTCAGCGGTTTCGGCCAGCTCGCCGTCGCCGATAGACAGCGGCAGCACGCTTGGCTTGGCGCCGATCGGGCCGGATTCGTAGATCAGCACCACGTCTGGCGACGATGTCAGGCGCGCCAGGTTGGCAGCCTTGGATGGCAGGCCGATGCCGACGAAGCACACAGCACCGTTGCGCAGGCGACGGGCTGCAGCGACGGTCATCATTTCGGAAGTGGAGTAGCTCATTGTGCGGCCTCCGCAGTGCTGGCCAGCTTGGCCTTGAATTCGTTGAAATCGGCAGTGCCACGGATGTAGGTGTCGATCCAGGCGGTGAACGATTCGCGGCTACGCGCGATCGGGTCCCAGGCCTGGTAGAAGCGGTTGTCACGCTCGTAGTAGCCGTGGGCATAGGACGGGTGCGCACCGCCAGGTACCAGGCATACCGCGCTCAGGGCCCAGGTCGGCAGCACACAGGCGTTCATCGGGGCCTGCAGGTCGTCGACGATTTCCTCGACGGTGACGATGCAGCGCTTGGCGGCCAGGGCGGCTTCCTTCTGCACGCCGAGGATGCCCCACAGCAGCACATTGCCTTTGCGGTCGGCCTTTTGCGCATGGATCACGGTCACATCCGGGCGCACCGACGGCACGGCTGCCAGCACTTCACCGGTGAACGGGCAGGTGACGCTCTTGATCAGCGGGTTGACCTTCGGCAGGTCGGAGCCGGCGTAGGCACGCAGCACGGCGAACGGCAGGCCAGAAGCACCGGCGACATAGGCGTTTGCCAGGTCGGCATGGCTGTGTTCTTCAATTTCGATGGCGTGTGGCCACTGCTTCTCGACGGCATCACGCAGGCGGTGCAGCGAACCGACACCTGGGTTACCACCCCAGGAGAAGATCAGCTTGCTGGCGCAGCCGGCGCCGATCAGCTGGTCGTAGATCAGGTCCGGAGTCATGCGCACCAGGGTCAGGTCGCGCTTGCCCTGACGGATGATCTCGTGGCCGGCGGCAGTCGGGATCAGGTGGGTGAAACCTTCGAGGGCGACGGTATCGCCATCCTGGATGAACTGCTTCACGGCTTCGTGAAGCGGGAGAATTGCAGCCATTTGGAGACTCCTGGTCAGGGTGCTTCGGTGAGCTCAGATTAAGGAGACTGGTGGGTGGCTTACAATCCGATAATCGACTATTTGTGCGATTATCGAACCATTTGTTGTCCTGCTACTCATTCACTAACGTGTCGAATTCTTCGCAGCACAAGGCTGCTCCTACAGCGGGCGGCGTCGCCTTTGTAGGAGCAGCCTTGTGCTGCGAAGGGCCGCAAAGCGGCCCTCGGGCTTCAGGTCGCGTCAGCGTGGCTCACCAGCCCTTTCACGATCACACCCACGGTCGCCAGCCCCGCCGGCACCAGCAATGCCGTCAGCACCTGTTCGAAGTTCCAGCCCAGCCCCAGCAGCGTCGCACCACTCCAGGCCCCGAGAATCGCACCGAAGCGGCCGATACCCAGCATCCACGATACCCCTGTGGCGCGGCCCTGTGTCGGATAGAAGCGCGCCGCCAGCGAAGGCATCGCCGATTGGGCACCGTTCACGCACATGCCGGCAACCAGCACCAGCGTGGCCAATACGGTGATGTTGCCCAGGCTCTGCCCCACGGCGTAGGCGAACACCCCGGCCAGCAGGTAGAAAATGCCGATCACCTTGTGCGGATTGAAGCGGTCCATGGCCCAACCCACACCGACGGCGCTAAGCACGCCACCGAACTGGAACAGTGCGCCGATGAAGGCAGCCTGTTCCATGCTCGCGCCGCTGTCGCGCATCAAGGTTGGCAACCAGCTAGTCAGCAGGTAGACGATCACAAGGCCCATGAAATAGGTCAGCCACAACAGCATGGTGCCCATGCCGTAGGTACCGGAGAAGATCAGCGCAAACACGTTGCGCGCAGCCACTGCCTTTTGCTCCGGCACGCTGAAGCTGCCCGCCTCGGCCACCACCTGTGGCGCGATGGGCGACAAGGTCTTGCGCACCTTGTCGGTCCCCCGGTTGCGCACCACCAGGAACCGCGCTGACTCCGGCAGCCACACCATCAGCACAAGCGCCAGCAGCAACGGCAGCACGCCACCGATCACCAGCAGGCTGTGCCAGCCGTAGGCCGGGATCATCTTGGCGGAAATGAAACCACCACCGGCCATGCCCAGGTTGAAGCCGCAGAACATGCTGGTCACCAACAGCGACTTGAGGCGCTCGGGGGTATATTCAGACAATAGCGTGGTGGCGTTGGGCATACCTGCACCAAGGCCCAGGCCAGTCAGGAAGCGCAACACCAGCAACTGATCGACGTTGGTGGCGTAGGCCGAGGCCAGGCTGAAGCCACCGAATACCAGCACTGCGCCCACCAGCACGCCCTTGCGGCCAAAACGGTCCGCCAGCGGGCCGGAGCCGAGGGCACCGAAAACCATACCGATCAATGCAGCACTCATGACCGGGCCGAGGCTGGCGCGATCTATCCCCCACTCCTGCGAAAGGGCCGGGGCGATGAAGCCCATGGCGGCGGTGTCCAGGCCATCGAGGAAGACGATCAGGAAGCACAGCAACACCACCCGCCATTGGTAGCGGGACAGCGGCTGCTGATTGATGAACGACTGGACGTCGAGGCTATTGCCGACGTTGGTTTGCGCTTGATTCATTATTGTTTTCCAGAATGAGGGGCACAGCCAGCCCACTGCACGCGATCAAACGGTACAGAGGACGATGATTTGGGGAACGCGGCCGGCGTCAGCCTGGATATAACGGTACTGCGCGCGGGTGCGGCCGCGGCAGCGAGGGGACAGTATTCATGTTAAGTGCCTCTTATGTTTTTCTTGTTCGGTCGGCACAGCCGACCGTTGCGAGAGACATTAATCAGAGGGCGGAGGCGGCGCAATTCACCGCGAACGACACTGTGCGTTTATCGCACAGGAAAGGGTTTTTCCTGTTCTAAATTTGAAAGTGGCGCGCTGTGCGCCCTGCGGGGCTCAGCCAAACAACTGATGGCAAAGGTCCCGGCTGGCTGCGAGCAGGATCGGCAAGAACCGCTGCTCCAGCTCACTGCGCGTCACCCGCCCGACATGGGTACTCACATTCAACGCCGCCAGCACCTGCCCCGAGGCGTCATACACCGGCACCGCAATCGAACGCAGCCCCTGCTCCAGCTCCTGGTCTACCACGCACCAGCCCTGGGCACGCACCTGCTGGATACAGGCGAACAGCGACTCGGGGTCGTGCAAGGTACGGCTGGTACGCGCCTTCAGGTCGGCACGCTCCAGGTATTCACGCAGGCTGGTGTCATCCATGGCCGCCAACAGAATACGCCCCATCGATGTGCAATAGGCCGGCAGGCGCCCGCCCACCGACAGATCGACCGAAATCAACCGCTCCACGGTCGCCGAACGGGCTATATAAAGGATGTCGTCACCTTCGAGCGTGGCCATGTTGGCCGCCTCGTGCAGCTGGTCGCTGATGCGGTCCAGGTAAGGCTGGGCAGAAATCGCCAGCGGCGTCGACGACAGGTACGCATGCCCCAGCGTCAGCACCTTGGGCAGCAGCGAATAGGTACGCCCGTCGGTGGTGGCGTAACCCAGCTTGATCAACGTGTGCAGGCAACGCCGTACCGCCGCACGGGGGATTTCGGTGCGGTGGCTGATCTGGGCGATGGTCAGGTGGCGCTTGCGTTCCTGAAAGGCCTGGATGACTGCCAGGCCTCGCGCCAGGGAGGTCATGAAGTCCGGGTCGCCGGTAAAGGCCTGGATGCGCTTGGCCGGTGACGCCACGATCGGCGGTGCCAGGGCTGCCGAGGCAGGTCGCCCCTGCTCCAGGTTGACCGACTCTGGATTGACGGAATCGCTGGCCAAGGTTTCGTCACTCATCGCACACCTCAAAAAAAACGCCCACTCGTGCGATTATCGAACAAACGGCCGATAATCGCAATTGACCGCTGACACTTTTACTTATACCTTTCTCATGCCACTTGTGGCTTCTTTGGAGAGACTGGTCAGGTACCCACCGTAGAAGTCCCCAGGCAACGGCCTCGCCTTTTGGCGAGGCCGTTTTTCATTACCCTCCCGGTCGACGGTCCCGCTGCTGCACTGCAACGAACTTTTGTCCGTATTGCCTTTCAAACTTGTACGAAAGGCCCGAACTGTCATCGAATGCATTCCCTTACTTGCGTCTTGTGATGTCAGGGTTGGGTAAATTACGATGTTCGGCGAATATCGATTGCTATAATCGATTGCGCAGGCCTCGACGATGCCGTGGTAATGGAACCCTCCGCTGTATCAAGCCGTTGCGGCCAGCAAGGCATGTGCACGCTGCACAACGCATAACAACTGTCATCAAACTTAATTCAGGTACTACTGTGACGAAAGATGAACTGCGCGCGGAACTCGAGCGCCAGGCTGAACGTTACAAGGATGTTTATGGTGGCGAAGTCACCACTTACGCCGCACAACCGGATCCGGAACGCAAACCTTGGCGCAAGCGCGCCAGCGTGCGCGACCAGGCCTTCAGCCAGGAACTGGAACGTATGGAAAAGGAACTGCGCAGCGACACTCCCTGACCCGGGACCACGCCAGCGCGTCGTCGCCCGGCCAGCCCGGGCGCGGTCGATCTTTACTGTCCGGCCGATGGTGAAATGGAATTACACAAATTTCATACGCCCGTTTGAAAAGAAGCGAAGCGGCTTTTTATCCAGCTTTTTGCCGGTTTTCGCCAGCTTTTACGCGCTTTAGCGGATATTTCCCTGCCGGCACGTCGCACCGTGCACATCACGCTCGCGCCAGGAAGATTGCCGTCGGTCTGTCGCAAATGCATCGATTGCCAACGTTTTCTGGCATAATCCCGCCCCCCTAAGACCGCCAGACAACCTTCATGATCGAATTATTCAGCGGACTGGATGCCTGGGTGTTGGTGAGCCTGCTGCTCGCCTTGACCTTCGTGCTCGCCTTCGAGTTCATCAATGGCTTTCATGACACCGCCAACGCGGTAGCTACCGTCATCTATACCAAAGCCATGCCGCCGCACCTCGCCGTGTTCTTCTCCGGCGTGTTCAACTTCCTTGGCGTTCTGCTCGGCGGTGTCGGGGTGGCCTATGCCATCGTGCACCTGCTGCCAGTAGAGCTGCTGATCAATGTGAACACCGGACACGGCCTGGCCATGGTCTTCTCGCTGCTGGCTGCGGCCATCACCTGGAACCTGGGCACCTGGTACTTCGGTATCCCCGCCTCCAGCTCGCACACGCTGATCGGCTCCATCCTCGGCGTCGGCCTGGCCAACGCCCTGATCAACGACATCCCGCTGGGCGACGGTGTCAACTGGCAGAAGGCTATCGACATCGCCATGTCGCTGGTGGTCTCGCCGATGGCCGGCTTCGCCGTTGCCGCTATGGTGCTGATCGGCCTCAAGTGGTGGCGTCCGCTGTCGAAGATGCACAAGACCCCCGAGCAGCGCCGCAAGCTCGACGACAAAAAACACCCACCGTTCTGGAACCGCCTGGTACTGGTGGTTTCGGCCATGGGTGTGAGCTTCGTGCACGGCTCCAACGACGGCCAGAAAGGCATCGGCCTGATCATGCTGGTGCTGATCGGTATCGTCCCGGCCAAGTTCGTTCTCGACCTGAACAGCACCACCTACCAGATCGAGCGTACCCGCGACGCCACCTTGCACATGAGCCAGTTCTACCAGCGCAACGCCGCCACCCTGGGCGAGTTCCTGGCACTGGGCAAGGCCAAGTCCAGCGACCTGCCGGAGCAGTTCAGCTGCAACCCGCAGCAGACCGAGCCGACCATTGCCGCGCTGCAGTCCTCGCTGCAGGGCGTGACCGACTACCACAGCCTGAGTGCCGACAAGCGTGTCGAAGTGCGCCGCTACCTGCTGTGCCTGGACGACACGGCGAAGAAGGTCGGCAAGCTGCCAGGTCTGGAAGCCCGTGAAAAGGCCGATCTGGAAAAACTGCGCAAAGACCTGACCGCCACTACCGAGTACGCCCCGTTCTGGGTGATCGTGGCTGTCGCCCTGGCCCTGGGCCTGGGTACCATGGTCGGCTGGAAGCGCGTGGTACTGACCGTTGGCGAGAAGATCGGCAAGCAGGGCATGACCTATGCCCAGGGCATGTCGGCACAGATCACCGCGGCTTGCGCCATCGGCATGGCCAACATCTTCGCCCTGCCGGTATCGACCACCCACGTGCTGTCGTCCGGTGTGGCCGGCACCATGGTCGCCAACAAGAGCGGCCTGCAAGGCGGCACCGTGAAGACCATCCTGCTGGCCTGGGTACTGACCCTGCCTGCATCGATGGGCCTGGCGGCCGGCCTGTTCTGGCTGGCGTCCAAAGCCATTGGCTAAGTGATACGGTTCTGAAAGAGGCGGCCTTCGGGTCGCCTTTTTTCTGTACCGGCCTCTTCGCGGGTAAACCCGCTCCCACAGGTAATGCACAGCTCTTGATATCTGTGATGAACCTGTGGGAGCGGGTTTACCCGCGAAGGGGCCGGTACAGGCAACCTACCTTTTTTTGCCCCCCAGCAACGACCCCATCAACCCTCGCACCAACTGCCGCCCCAACTGGTTGGCCGCCTGGCGCACCGCCGACTTGATGGCCTGCCCTGCCGCACTTTGCAAGAACTCACCAGCCTTGTCGGCAAAGCTTTCTTCATCCGCCTTGGGTTGCGGCACGGGCTCCACCGGCTCTCCCTTGCGCTGGGTCAGCATCTCATAGGCAGACTCACGGTCCACCGGCTTGTCGTAACGCCCCGCCAGCGGCGAATTGGCAATCAGCGCACTGCGCTCAGCCGCGCTCAACGGCCCGATACGCGACTGCGGCGGTGCAATCAGCACACGCTGCACCATCGCTGGCGTGCCCTTCTCTTCCAGTGTCCCAACCAGCGCCTCGCCAATACCCAGTTCGGTCAGCACCGCCAAGGTGTCGAACGCCGGGTTGGGGCGGAAGCCATCAGCCACCGCCCGCAGCGACTTCTGCTCCTTGGCAGTGAACGCCCGCAAGCCATGCTGAATGCGCAAGCCCAACTGGGCCAGCACCGCATCTGGCAAGTCCCCCGGCGACTGGGTGACGAAGTACACACCCACGCCCTTGGAACGAATCAGCCGCACCACCTGCTCCAGACGATCCTGCAATGCCTTGGGTGTATCGTTGAACAACAAGTGCGCTTCATCGAAGAACAACGCCAGCACCGGCTTGTCGGCATCACCGCGCTCGGGCAGTTGCTCGAACAACTCGGCCAGCAGCCACAACAGGAAGGTCGCGTACACCTTCGGTGCATCGTGAACCAACCGGCTGGCGTCCAGCAGGTGGATACGCCCACGGCCATCCGGGTCTGGCCGCAGGAGGTCCTCGAGCTGCAACCCCGGTTCACCGAACAATGCCTCGGCGCCCTGCTGCTCCAGGGTCGCCAACCGGCGCAAAAGCGCCTGAGTGGAGGCCGTGGTCATCAGCGCGCTGTCTTCGCCCAGCAGTTGCGGGTTGTCCTTCAGGTGCGCGAGCAGCGCCTTGAGGTCCTTGAGGTCGAGCAGCAGCAGGCCTTCACGGTCGGCTACCTTGAACGCCGCATACAGCGCCGCCTGTTGGCTGTCGGTCAGTTCCAGCAGGTTGCCCAGCAGCAGCGGCCCCATTTCACTGAGGGTGGTACGCAGCGGGTGGCCGGACTGCCCGGCAATGTCCCACAGGCTCACCGGGTAAGCCTGGGGCCTGTGCCCCAGCCAGGGCATGCCGGCGATGCGCTCGGCCACCTTGCCCTGCGGCGCACCAGCAGCGCCCAGGCCGCACAGGTCGCCTTTGACATCGGCGGCGAACACCGCAACCCCCGCGTCACTGAACGCTTCCGCCAGATGCTGCAAGGTGACGGTCTTGCCAGTACCCGTAGCGCCCGCTACCAGGCCATGGCGGTTGGCCAACCTCATGGCTTGCCCAACCGGCTGGCCATCCGGGCCAGCACCTACAACGATGGTCGAAATTTCCGACATCTCTTAAATCCTCTGCTCAAGCTTTACCGTAATTCGGCCGATACCTGTGGGTGATATTCGCCTTAATAGAGAGGAACAACCGAAAAGGGACTTTTCGGGATATTGCACTGCTTTGCGACTCCACGCGTGCAAACGCCTGATATGAAACCTTAGCGGAACCGATTACGCCATGAACAAAAGCCTTCGTTTCAGCCACAAGATTCTTTTGGCAGCATCACTGATCGTGATACTCGCCTTCAGCCTTTTCACGCTCTACAACGATTACCTCCAGCGTAATGCGATCCGCGAGGACCTCGAGAACTATCTGGCTGAAATGGGCGCTTCCACTTCGACCAATATCCGCAACCTGTTCGAAGGCCGTATCAAGCTGGTGGAAAACCTGGCACAGAACATAGCCCAGGACCCGACCAACGCCGAAACCCTGATGGGCCAGAATGCGCTGGTTTCCAGCTTCCTCACCGTCTACCTGGGCAAGGTCGACGGTGGCTTCAGCGTGCGCCCTGATTCGAAAATGCCCGACGGTTACGACCCGCGCACCCGCCCCTGGTACAAGGACGGCATGAATGCCGCCGGCGCGACCCTGACCGAGCCGTACATCGACATGACCACCAACAAGATGGTCATCGGCATCCTCAGCAAGGTTTCCGCCAGTGTCGGTGTGGTCGGTGGCGACCTGGCCCTGGACGGCCTGGTGCAGATCATCAACTCGCTGAACTTCGGCGGCATGGGCTATGCCTTCCTGGTCAACGATCAAGGCAAGATCCTGGTGCACCCGGACAAAGACCTGGTGATGAAGTCGCTATCGGACCTGTTCCCGCAGCACACGCCGAAACTGAGCGGTGAGCTGACCGAAGTGCAGAGCGACGGCCAGGCCCGCCTGCTGACCTTCACCCCGATCACCGGCCTGCCGTCGGCCAACTGGTACATCGGCCTGTCGGTGGACAAGGACAAGGCCTTCTCGATGCTCAGCACCTTCCGCACCTCGGCGGTGATCGCCACGCTGGTGGCGGTGGTGATCATCATCGGCCTGCTCGGCCTGCTGATCCGTGTGCTGATGCAGCCGCTGCACACCATGACCCGCGCCATGGAAGACATCGCCGAAGGTGAAGGCGACCTGACCAAGCGCCTGCGTATCCACAACCATGACGAATTCGGCATTTTGGGCAGCGCCTTCAACCGTTTTGTCGAACGTATTCACAGTTCGATCCGCGAAGTGTCCTCGGCCACCGAGCAGGTCAACGAAGTAGCCCTGCGGGTCATCAGTGCCTCGAACTCGTCGATGACCAACTCCGACGAACAGTCCAACCGTACCAACAGCGTGGCCGCCGCCATCAACGAACTGGGCGCCGCCGCCCAGGAGATTGCCGGCAACGCCGCCCAGGCCTCGCAGCACGCCAGTTCGGCGCGGTTGCTGGCCGAAGAAGGACAGCAAGTGGTGGAACGCAACATTGCAGCAATGAACCGCCTGTCCGACCTGATCGTCACTTCCAGCGCGCACATCGAGACGCTGAACAGCAAGACCGTCAACATCGGTCAGATCCTTGAGGTGATCACCAGCATTTCCCAGCAGACCAACCTGCTGGCGCTGAACGCGGCCATCGAAGCGGCCCGTGCCGGTGAAGCCGGGCGTGGTTTTGCCGTGGTCGCCGATGAAGTACGCAACCTGGCGCACCGCACCCAGGAGTCGGCGCAACAGGTGCAGACCATGATCGAAGAACTGCAGATCGGCGCGCGCGAATCGGTCGAGACCATGGACCAGAGCCAGCGCCACAGCCAGGACAGCATGCAGATCGCCAACCAGGCCGGTGAGCGGCTGGACAGCGTTACCGTGCGGATCGGCGAGATCGACGGCATGAACCAGTCGGTAGCCACCGCCACCGAAGAGCAGACCGCCGTGGTCGAGGCGATCAACATGGACATCAACGAGATCAACATGCTCAACCAGGAGGGCGTGGAAAACTTGCAGGCCACCCTGCGTGCCTGCTCCGACCTGGAGCAGCAGGCCGGCCGCCTGAAGCACCTGGTGGGCAGCTTCCGCATCTGATCTCAATCCGCGTCGCCTGCTTCGCGGGCGCGCCCGCTCCCACAGGAACTGCACAGACCCTGAAGCCTGTGTAATCCCTGTGGGAGCGGGCAAGCCCGCGAACAAGCCCACACCGATCCCCCGCCCCACCCAACCCCGATCGAACAAACTATCCTTCTGATAGGTCAACCTTTAGGCGCGTCATCGCCGGCCCGTTAACGCCGGATGACAGACCCGAAGACGATCCCGGAGGGATGCTGATCGTGCACATCGCCGACATCACCATGTTCTACGCCCCCGCCAGTGGTGGCGTACGTACCTATCTTGATGCCAAACACCACCGCCTCGACGCCATCCAGGGCGTCCGCCACAGCTTGCTGATACCTGGTGCCAGCGCCCAGCACGCCGATGGCATATACCAGGTGCCCGCACCGCCGCTGCCGTTCGGCAATGGCTACCGCTTCCCGGTACGCCTGGCTCCTTGGTGCAATGTGCTACGCAGGCTCAAGCCCGACCTGATCGAAGTCGGCGACCCCTACCTGACCGCCTGGGCTGCGCTGGAAGCGCGGCGCAAGCTCGATGTGCCGGTAATCGGCTTCTACCATTCCGATCTGCCGCTGCTGGTCAGCAACCGCATGGGCAACTGGTTTACCCCCAATGTAGAGGCCTATGTCAGCAAGCTGTACGGCAATTTCGACCGGGTCCTGGCCCCCAGCCAGGTCATGGCCGACAAGTTGCGCCGCCTGGGGGTGCGCGATGTGCACGTGCAGCGCCTGGGCGTCGACCTGGCCACCTTCCACCCCAACCAGCGCGACCCGCAACTGCGTGCCGAACTGGGCATTGCAGACACCAGTCGCCTGCTGATCTACGCCGGCCGTGGCTCGCGAGAAAAGAACCTGCCAGTGCTGCTCGACTGCATGCAGCACCTGGGCCACCCCTACCACTTGCTGTTGGTGGGTTCGAACATGCCGGCCAACGTACCGCGGAACGTCAGTGTGATCGGTCACTTCTGCCCGGCACCGGAAGTCGCCCGGCTGATGGCCAGCGCCGACCTGCTGGTGCATGCCGGCGACCAGGAAACCTTCGGCCTGGTCATTCTCGAAGCGATGGCCAGCGCCACGCCGGTAGTGGCCGTGCGCGCAGGTGCTTTCGGCGAAATCGTCAACGAACAGTGCGGGCGCTTGTGCCGCCCCAACGATAGCCAAGCCATGGCGACGGCCGTGCAAGAGGCGTTCGAAGCCGGTGTGCGCACGCTTGGGGTACAGGCCCGTCGCCATGCCGAGCAGCACTATTCGTGGGACAACGTGGTCACCGGCCTGCTGCAGCACTACCAGGCTGTGCTCGGCCACCAGCCACAGGTACGTGCCCATGGCTGAGCCGCTACCGGCATCGCGCAGCCTGATGCTGGTGCTGCACGATGTCGCGCCCGAAACGTGGCCGGACTACCAGCCTTTCGTCCAGGCCGTCGACGCCATCGGCGGCATCCCAATGACCTGGCTGGTGGTGCCGGACTTTCACCACCGCAACCCGCTGCAACGCTCGCCTACCTTCTGCCGCTTGCTGGAACGGCGCCTGGCCCAGGGCGACGAGCTTGCCCTGCACGGCTTCTACCATGCCGACAGCGGGCCACCACCGCGCACACCCGGCGAATACTTCATGCGCCGCATCTATACCCACGAAGGGGAATTCTACGCCCTTGACCAGCAGCAGGCCCTGCAACGCCTGGAGCATGGCCTGGCACTGTTCGCCCAGCAGGGCTGGCCAGTGTCAGGCTTCGTCGCGCCTGCCTGGCTGATGAGCGAAGGCACCCGCCAGGCACTGCGCCGTCTGCCGCTGCGCTACACCAGCACGCCACAGCACCTGTATCGTTTACCGGACTTCACCGCGATCAAGGCCCCAGGGCTTGTCTGGAGTGCACGCAGTGCCTGGCGCCGTGGCCTGTCACGGGTGCTGTGCGACTGGCAATGCCGGCGCTGGCGCGACGCCCAGACCCTGCGCCTGGGCCTGCACCCGGTGGACATGCGCCATCGCGCGTCCCGCGACTATTGGCTGAACACCTTGCACACGCTACTGGCACAGGGCCGCGAGCCGCTGACCAAGTCCACCTGGCTCGACCGCCAGGCCAGCGTATGAACCGCCTGGCCTGGCTGGCCCTGGCACTGCTGGGTGCCGTGCTGGTGCCGGCCCTGCTCGGTGGCAGCGAGCTTTTACCGAGGCTGCAGCGCTTCGCCCCCAGCCTCATGCTGACCCTGCTGGGCATGATCCTGCTTTGCTGGGTCATCAACGCCATCCGCTTGCGCCTGTTGCTCGGCCAGCAAGGAGCAAGGCTTGGACGTCTGCGCAGCCTGGGTGTGGTGATGGCTACCGAGTTCGCCATCTGTACCACCCCCGGCGGCAGCGGCGGCCCCTTGACCCTGATGGCCCTGCTGGCACGTGACCGGATCGGCCCGGCGCGCAGCGGCGCGGTGTTTGCAATGGATCAGCTGAACGACCTGGTGTTCTTTTTCTGCGCGATGCTGGCTATTGCCGGCTATGCGCTGTTCCACAGCCTGGGCCGCAGCCAGGAGAGCATGTTGCTGGGCAGCGCGTTGCTGCTGTGCACGGCACTGGCCGGGGTGATCGGCCTGCTGCGCTACCGGCGCACGGTGATGCGCGTGAACGGCAGGTTGCTGCGCCGCCTGGGCATGAGCCGCCAGCGCAAGCGGCGCTGGGCACGCAAACTGCTACGCTTCATCGATGCACTGGCGCAGACCTGGCGCCTGCCCAAGCGTACGCTGACCTTGGTGTTCACCCTGACCTGCGCCCACTGGGGCCTGCGCTACAGCGTGTTGTATCTGGTATTGAGGGGGTTGGGGGTAGACTTGGCGTGGATCCCCAGCTTCCTGGTGCAGATGCTGTCGCTCAGTGCTGGCCAGTTCAGCCTGTTGCCGGGTGGTGCCGGCGCCGCCGAGCTGACTTCGGCCAGCCTGCTGACGCCACTGGTGGGCAGTTCGACCGCGGCTGCGGCGATCCTGATATGGCGGGCGGTCACTTACTACTTTTATCTGCTGGCGGGTGGGCCGGTGTTTGTGTGTCTGCTGGCGCGCCCGCTGCTGGATCGCTGGCGGCGTCAGGCGGGTTGAGCTGCTGCCAGAGTTCCGCGGCGCCAGGGAAATCGGTGCCATCGGTATCGGCCAGGGCTTCGGGATCGTAGCGGGCCAGGCAGCCTTCACCGAGGGTGGGTGGGGGTGAGGCAGTGGGGTTGTTGCGGGTCTTGGCCATTGCGTATCCCTCAAGATTGCCGGGGGCGCCTTGCGCCCCTTTCGCCGGCAAGCCAGCTCCCACACCGACCGCATCGACCTCAAGCCATGTGCAAACCTGTGGGAGCTGGCCTGCCGGCGATGGGCTGCAAAGCAGCCCCAAGGCCGTCAATCAAAAACTACAGTCTTGTTGCCATGCACCAGCACCCGGTCTTCCAGGTGATAACGCAGGCCACGGGCCAACACCATCTTCTCCACATCACGGCCAAAGCGGACCATGTCATCGATGCTGTCGGCATGGCTGACACGTACCACGTCCTGCTCGATGATCGGGCCGGCGTCCAGCTCTTCGGTAACGTAGTGGCAGGTCGCGCCGATCAGTTTCACACCGCGAAGGGCGGCCTGGTGATACGGCTTGGCGCCGACGAACGACGGCAGGAAGCTGTGGTGGATGTTGATCACCTTTTCAGCATAGTCCTGGCACAGCTGCGGCGGCAGGATCTGCATGTAGCGGGCCAGCACCACCACGTCGGCGGCATGCTCCTGCACCAGGCGCGAAACTTCGGCAAAGGCCGGTGCCTTGTCCTTGGGGTCGACCGGTACATGGAAGAACGGAATACCGTGCCACTCGACCATGCTGCGCAGGTCGTTGTGGTTGGAGATCACGCAAGGGATCTCGCAGTCCAGTTCATCGGTGTGCCAGCGGTGCAGCAGGTCGGCCAGGCAGTGCGACTCGCGGCTGGCCATCAGTACCACGCGCTTTTTCTGCGCCGAGTCGGTAATGCGCCAGGTCATGGAGAACTCTTCGGCGATCGGCGCAAACGCCTCACGGAAGGCTTCGATACCGAACGGCAGCGATTCGGCGCGGATTTCATGGCGCATGAAGAACCAACCGCTCTGCTCATCAGAGTGGTGGCTGGCTTCGTTGATCCAGCCATTGTACAAGGCCAGGAAATTACTGACTTTCGCCACGATGCCAACACGGTCGGGGCAGGCGATCACCAGACGATAGGTGCGCATGAATGAGACTCCAGAACTTCGCAAAGGCGCTCATTCTAGCGGCCCGCCAGGAAAAACGCAGTAATGATCGCAGCGGCCGTGGCCTGTGTTCCCTGACGAGATGCACTGCCGGCTTTCTCTGACAGACATGACGAAATGCAGGGTTAATTGTAAATTTTTGTTCACCTAGAGAAATGGTTGTCACAGCTTAGTTAACAGTTAATTGCCCAACAATATGTTTACTTGCGAGTATTGCCTGTCTATTATTGCCCCACACATTTCTGAACACGCATTAAGGAACACTCCATGTCCCTGATCAACGAGTACCGCGCTACCGAAGAAGCCATCAAGGAACTTCAGGCCCGCCTGGCCAACCTGTCGCAGGATGACAAGCTGAAGAAAGAACTGGAGTTCGAAGGCAAACTGCGCACACTGATGGGCGAATACTCCAAGTCGCTGCGCGACGTGATTGCCCTGCTCGACCCAGAGTCGAAACTGAGCAAGGCACCTCGTGGTGCGGTCAAGACTACCGCCACCAAGCGTGCACGCAAGGTCAAGCAATACAAGAACCCGCACAACAATGAAGTGATCGAAACCAAAGGCGGCAACCACAAGACCCTGAAAGAATGGAAAGCCAAGTGGGGTGGCGATGTGGTTGAAAGCTGGGCGACCCTGCTGGACTGATTGTCCGCACACGCCTGCTGCTTATCGCAACAAGAACGCCGGCATATTGCCGGCGTTTTTGTTTGTTCGCGTTTTGTGCCAGCGCTCAGCCAACTGCATACTGTGCCTGCAATTGCCTGGCATGTACCTGCCAGGCATCCAGCACACGCCGCCCGGCATCGTCAGCGCCCTCCCAGGCTTGCTGCCGCGCCTGTTCGAAGTCGCCCAGCGTATTCGGCGCGCCCCACTGCGGGTCGCTCAGGCGCTGCTGGCAGAAGCTGAACCAGCGTTGCCGCTCTTCGCCGGTCAGGGTCTCGGGGAAGTTGCGCGCCCG
Source organism: Pseudomonas sp. C5pp (assembly GCF_000814065.1). Lineage (NCBI taxonomy): Bacteria > Pseudomonadati > Pseudomonadota > Gammaproteobacteria > Pseudomonadales > Pseudomonadaceae > Pseudomonas > Pseudomonas sp. C5pp. The sequence continues at coordinate 152,458 of NZ_JWLN01000013.1, forward strand.
ATAGCGGAACAACAGTTCAGGCAGGCGCGGGTCATCGAACATCCACTGCCCACGGCTCAACTGCGCCGGTTCCAGTGCACGAACTTGCTCGCATAAGCGGCGGTCACGGTCCCCCAGAAAACCGTCATACAACTGTTGTTCCGGGTCTTCACTCGGGGCAAAGTCTTCCTTGCCGTAGATGTGTTCCAGCTTGTCTTGCCATTGCGCCTGTTGCTCGGCCAATTCTTCGCCGCGCAATTGTAACAACGTCAAGTCCAGGCCCAACCGTTGTTGATCGGCCGGGCGCAATACCGAAAGTGGCGCCAGTACCGGGCAGCGATTGATCTGCACCAATTTGAGCGGCACGGGTAATTCGCCTTCGGCCAGTTCTTCATGGCGGGTATACAAACGCTGGCGTAGAACTTCAGCACTTTCCCGTAGTAACGGTAGGGTTTCCTGATGCAGGTCGCACACAATCAGTGCATTGCGATTACGCGGGTGCCAGGCCAGTGGCAATACGACACCAAGGTAATTGCGTGCCGCCGAGAAGCGCCCGGATATATGCACCAGTGGCTGCAACAAACTGATCTGCTCCATCACTTTATGCTTGCTGCGCAACTGAAACAGCCAGTCATACAACTTGGGCTGTTTCTGACGGATCAGGCGGGCCAGGGCGATGGTTGCCCGCACGTCGGAAAGCGCTTCGTGGGCATGCCCGTGGTCGATGCCATTGGCCTTGCTCAGCAGTTCCAGACGCAGGCTGGTGCGCCCGTCCTGTTGCGGCCACTCGATGCCGTCCGGGCGCAGTGCATAGGCCGTGCGCACGATGTCGATCAGGTCCCAGCGGCTGTTGCCGCCCTGCCACTCTCGGGCATAAGGGTCGAAAAAGTTGCGGTACAGGCTGTAACGGGTCACTTCGTCGTCGAAGCGCAGGGTGTTGTAGCCGGCACCGCAGGTACCAGGGTGCGCGAGTTGCGCATGCACCCGGGTCATGAACTCCGCTTCGCACAAACCCTGCTCGGCCAGCAGTTGCGGGGTGATGCCGGTCACCAGGCAAGCCGCCGGGTGCGGCAGGATATCGTCGGAGGGCCGGCAATAAAGGCTGATCGGCTCGTCGATTTCGTTGAGGTCGAAGTCGGTGCGCACGCCGGCCACCTGCAGCGGCCGGTCGCAGCGCGGGTTGATGCCGGTGGTTTCGTAGTCGTGCCAGAAAATGCTGGAGGTCACGGGGTCGTCCTGTATCGAGGTCGACCCGATTCTAGCGCGATTCCAGTAGCTGGGCCCGGGGCTCAGCAGGCTCAGGCAGATGCGTTGGCGGGGCGGAAACTGAAATAGTCGCGCAACGAACGGACGAATTCATCGTACTCGCGGGGGGCCTGCAGCAGCATGAAACCGGAATCGTAGTGCCCGGGCGTCTGGTCTTCACGGCACCACAGGCAGCTGGCGGTAAGGTTGACGAATTGATGCCCGCCACCAAGCAGCGGCAGGCGTAATTGCAGATCGTAGTCGGGCCCGACCAGCACAGGTAGCTGGCTTATCAGCATCAGCCCGTCTTCAGAGGCGTTACCCAGCTGGCCGATGGCCTGGCCGGTAATGCGATTGAACACCTTGAGAACACAAGGCAGCTGATGGCGTTCGATGTGGCGCTTGTTGAACATGATCGCAAGTGCAGTCCGTATCCGATGCCAGGAATACGTGGAACTGGCGGTTGTTGTAACAACTGAGTTACAGATTAGCGCAGCGCGCGCGGCAAATCCCGTGAAATAAATCACACCTTGGTGTTAACGCCAAGGTGCGGCGGTCACCGGGTTCGCCACGGCGGCTTCGGTGCCGCGCAAATGGCCGAGTTTCTCCAGGGTCTGCAGGCGTGCCTGGGCACGATAGGCGTATTCATTGCCCGGGTACTGCTGGATCAGGTACTGGTAGGTCTGCGCCGCATCCACGTACAAGGCCTGGCGCTCCAGGCACTGGCCGCGCAGCAGCGACACCTCGGGGTGGATGAACGGTCGTGCACGGCTGGTGCGGTCGACCTGCGACAGCTCGAGCATGACCCGTGCGCAATCGCCACGGTCGTAGGCACGGTAGGCATTGTTCAGGTGGTGGTCCATGGACCAGCGGGTGCAACCGACGGCGCTGGCCGCCAGGGCTAAAACGATCAGGGCTCGCATGGGGGTCTCCTTTGATGCCAGTGTATCGGCCTTTGCCGGCAAATCTTCACATCCTTTTGCAAGGATGCCCTGCCCGTTCAAATGCCACCCTGCCTCGGTCGCAGGTAGTGCAACGGAACAATGACTACAGCGAGATTCAGGAGTAGCCTTTCGCTGCGCTTCACTATAGGAGTCTGTGCATGAGCATCCGCCGTACCAAAATCGTCGCCACCCTTGGCCCCGCCAGCAACTCGCCGGAAGTGATCGAACAGCTGATCCTCGCCGGCCTGGACGTGGCACGCCTGAACTTCTCCCACGGCACTCCGGACGAGCACAAGGCCCGCGCGCGCCTGATCCGTGACATCGCCGCCAAGAACGGCCGCCATGTTGCACTGCTGGGCGACCTGCAGGGTCCGAAGATCCGCATCGCCAAGTTCGCCAACAAGCGTATCGAATTGAAGATCGGTGACAAGTTCACCTTCTCCACCGCCCACCCGCTGACCGAAGGCAACCAGGACATCGTCGGTATCGACTACCCCGACCTGGTCAAGGACTGCGGCGTTGGTGACGAACTGCTGCTCGACGATGGCCGCGTGGTGATGCGCGTCGAGACCGCCACCGCAGATGCCCTGCACTGCGTGGTGATCATCGGTGGCCCGCTGTCCGACCACAAAGGCATCAACCGTAAAGGTGGCGGCCTTACCGCACCGGCCCTGACCGAGAAGGACAAGGCCGACATCAAGCTGGCCGCGGAAATGGACCTGGACTACCTGGCCGTGTCCTTCCCGCGTGACGCCAGCGACATGGAATACGCGCGCAAGCTGCGTGACGAAGCTGGCGGCAGCGCCTGGCTGGTTGCCAAGATCGAACGCGCCGAAGCGGTGGCCGACGACGAGACCCTCGACAAGCTGATCCTCGCCTCCGACGCCGTCATGGTCGCCCGTGGCGACCTGGGCGTGGAAATCGGCGACGCCGAGCTGATCGCCATCCAGAAGAAGATCATCCAGCACGCCCGCCGCAACAACAAGGCAGTGATCGTGGCGACCCAGATGATGGAGTCGATGATCCAGAACCCGATGCCGACCCGTGCCGAAGTGTCCGACGTGGCCAACGCCGTGCTGGACAACACCGACGCGGTGATGCTGTCGGCCGAGAGCGCCGCCGGTGCCTACCCGATCGAAGCCGTCCAGGCCATGGCCCGTATCTGCCTGGGTGCCGAAAAGCACCCGACCAGCCAGAAGTCCAGCCACCGCCTGCACACTACCTTCGAGCGCTGCGACGAGAGCATCGCCCTGGCGGCCATGTACACCGCCAACCACTTCCCGGGCGTGAAGGCGATCATCGCCCTGACCGAGAGTGGCTACACCCCGCTGATCATGTCGCGCCTGCGTTCGCACGTGCCGATCTTCGCCCTGTCGCCGCACCGCGCTACCCAGGCCCGTGCCAACATGTTCCGCGGCGTGTACCCGATCGCCTTCGATCCGGCCTCGCTGCCGGCCGACAAGGTGAGTCAGGCAGCGGTCGACGAACTGCTCAAGCGTGGCCTGGTGGAGCAAGGTGACTGGGTAATCCTGACCAAGGGTGACAGCTACCACACCATCGGTGGCACCAATGGCATGAAGATCCTGCATGTCGGTGATCCGCTGGTCGGTTGATCCCGCCAAGGGGCCGCGCCATGGCCCCGTTCGCGGGCACGCCCGCTCCCACAGGGTTAGCAACAAGCCTGAGGCTAGCGCTGTACCTGTGGGAGCGGGCGTGCCGGCGAATGGGCCGGCACGATCAACACAAATGCCTCAGGCATGCTCGACAAACACATCGGCAAACACCTGCCCCCGTGGCACCCCGGCAATGAACAGCCGCCGGGCAAACCGCTCGACACTCCCCGGGGCCCCGCACACCAGCGCCACCGTCTGCCGCGATGACGGCCGCAACCCGGCCAACGCTTCATCCAGCTGCTCTGCCAGTACCAACTCGACATTCACATCCGCCATCTGGCGCAACGGCTCGGCCAGATAATGCCCAACGCCCTCGCGCGCCACATGCATGACCCTGATTTCCCCTTGGTGCCCCTGCCGCAGAGCCTCGCGCAAGATGCCCCACAACGGCGCCAGCCCGGTCCCCGCCGCCAGCAACCACAGCGGCCGCTGCTGCCAGTCCGGGTCGTAGTGCAAGGCCCCACCCCTGAGCTCGCCCAGGCGCAGCACATCACCCAGTTGCAAGCCACGGGCCTTGTCACAAAAGGCGCCGGGGTGCTGGCAGTCGATATGAAACTCGAGGAAATCATCTTCGCCCGGCAGGCTGGCCAAGGAGTAAGGCCGCGCCACCGCGCCATTCCACAGCACCACATGCTGCCCCGCCTGGTAACGCATTGCCCGTTCGGGCCGCAGCCGCACGCGCAGCACATCGCCGAACCAGTCCAGGGCACAGACCTGCGCCGGCAGGCCATCCTGCTGCGGGTCGAACAGCGCCACGCGCAGATCTTCGACTACCCGACACTGACAGGCCAGCCGCCAGCCCTGGGCATGCTTGTCCGGCGCCAGGGCCTCGGGCATGGCATCCAGCGGTTGCCCGCCCAGGCAGTGCACCAGGCAGGCATGGCAACTGCCGGCGCGGCAACTGTAGGGTACGTTCAGCCCGGCCTCGTTCAAGGCATCGAGCAGGTTGCTGCCGGTCGGCACCGCCCAGCGGCGCTCGCCCACGCAAAGTACGGGCATGGTCGGTCTTTCTCCACATATCACAGTGCACTTTAAGCCAAGCACGCAACGGCAGCAAAAAGGATGCCCAACCACTGCCGACCATGGTCCAGACCGACCGCAGGTGTGCCCGGCACGGATGCGCGCTATACTGCCGCGCCTTTTTCCGTCGGCCTGACCTGCCGGCGCCTTGCAAGGCGCTTCGACACGCTGGTCGGCACCGTCGAGCGCCGTAATGAATGTTCCCGTCTTTAAGAGGAGCGCGCTGCATGACCGTGATCAAGCAAGACGACCTGATTCAGAGCGTCGCCGACGCCCTGCAATTCATCTCGTACTACCACCCCGTCGATTTCATCCAGGCCATGCACGAGGCCTATCTGCGTGAAGAATCGCCTGCTGCGCGCGATTCCATCGCCCAGATCCTGATCAACTCGCGCATGTGCGCCACTGGCCATCGCCCGATCTGCCAAGACACCGGTATCGTCACCGTGTTCATCCGCGTGGGCATGGACGTGCGCTGGGACGGCGCCACCATGAGCGTCGACGACATGATCAACGAAGGTGTGCGTCGCGCCTACAATCTGCCTGAAAACGTCCTGCGCGCTTCGATCCTGGCCGACCCGGCCGGTGCCCGCAAGAACACCAAGGACAACACCCCGGCAGTGATCCACTACTCCATCGTCCCCGGCGACAAGGTCGAGGTCGATGTCGCAGCCAAAGGCGGCGGCTCGGAGAACAAGTCGAAGATGGCCATGCTCAACCCGTCCGACTCGATCGTCGACTGGGTACTGAAGACCGTCCCGACCATGGGCGCTGGCTGGTGCCCGCCTGGCATGCTCGGCATCGGCATCGGCGGTACCGCCGAGAAGGCCGCCGTCATGGCCAAGGAAGTGTTGATGGAGTCCATCGACATCCACGAACTGAAAGCCCGTGGCCCGCAGAACCGCCTGGAAGAAATCCGCCTGGAGCTGTTCGAGAAGGTCAACCAGCTGGGCATCGGCGCCCAGGGCCTGGGTGGCCTGACCACCGTGCTCGACGTCAAGATCATGGACTACCCGACCCACGCCGCTTCGCTGCCGGTGTGCATGATCCCCAACTGCGCCGCCACCCGCCACGCCCACTTCGTGCTCGATGGCTCCGGCCCGGCCGAGCTGGAAGCGCCGTCGCTGGACGCCTACCCGGAAATCGTCTGGGAAGCCGGCCCGAGCGCCCGTCGCGTCAACCTCGACGCCATCACCCCGGAAGAAGTCGCGAGCTGGAAGCCGGGCGAAACCATCCTGCTCAACGGCAAGATGCTGACCGGCCGCGATGCCGCGCACAAGCGCATGGTCGAAATGCTCAACCGTGGCGAAGAGCTGCCGGTGGACCTGAAAGGCCGCTTCATCTACTACGTTGGCCCGGTCGACCCGGTCGGTGACGAAGTGGTAGGCCCAGCCGGCCCGACCACCGCCACCCGCATGGACAAGTTCACCCGCCAGATCCTCGAGCAGACCGGCCTGCTCGGCATGATCGGCAAGTCCGAGCGCGGCCCTGCCGCCATCGAAGCGATCAAGGACAACAAGGCCGTGTACCTGATGGCCGTCGGCGGTGCTGCCTACCTGGTGGCCCAGGCCATCCGCAAGTCGAAGGTCCTGGCCTTCGCCGAGCTGGGCATGGAAGCGATCTACGAGTTCGAGGTCAAGGACATGCCGGTGACCGTCGCCGTGGACAGCAACGGTGAGTCGGTACACATCACTGGCCCTGCCCTGTGGCAGAGCAAGATTGCCCAGAGCCTGGCAGTTGAAGTGAAGTAAGCCTGATGTAGTAGTGTCGCCTTCTTCGCGGGTAAACCCGCTCCCACAGGGACAGCGCAAGCCTGGGGCTACGCGCTACCTGTGGGAGCGGGTTCACCCGCGAAGAGGCCGCCGCTGTTTTCACAGGACTCTGTCAAACTGCTCCGGCCAGTCCCTGCGGGTAAACACCTGCCCTTCCCGCCTCACCCGCCGTACTTCCTCAAGGTCCACCTCACAGACCAGCCACTGACTAGTGGCAGGGCTCGATTCTTCACTCAAGGCCACCACCCCATCCCCCGGCATCCCATGATCCGGCGGCACGAACAGCCCTGCCCGGCCGATATTCTCGTCCAGCGCCGGCGACCAGGGCGCCAGCCCGACCGTGGGGCTCTGCATTACCGCAATCTGGTTCTCCAGCGCCCGCGCCTGGGCGCCGATACGCACCCGGTGGTAACCCGCCTCGGTGTCGGTACAGCTCGGCGCCAGGATCAGGTCGGCACCACCCTCCGCCAGGCGCCGCGCCAGCATCGGGAATTCGTTGTCGTAGCAGATCAGGATGCCCAGGCGCCCCAGTTCAGTGTCGAACACCTGCAGCCCCTGGCCCGCAGCTATGTCCCACTGCTCCCGTTCGAAACGGGTCATCATCAGTTTGTCCTGGTACCCCAGCACACCTTGGGGACCGAACAGCCAGGCACGGTTGCGGTAGCGCCCATCGCTGTCCAGCACCGGTACGCTACCCGGTTGCAGGTAGATACCCCAGCGCCGGGCAAGGCTCTCGCACAAGGCCCTCCAGGGTTCGATCAGCGGCTGGATACCGGCGATGGAAGCCTTCAGGTCACCCCGCTGCTCGGCACTCAGCTGCCCGCTGAGCACCAGGCCGGCGTACTCCGGCAAAAGCAGCAAGCGGGCCCCCGCGTCCACCGCCTCGGCGCACAGGGCTTGCAGATGATCGGCGTAGGCCTCCCAGGTTTCATGCAGCTCGATGGCGTACTGGCAGGCCGCCAGGCGGATCATATCGGCAGTTCCTTGAGCCAGAACGACATCAGCTTGTCGGAGCTTTCCTGCTCGTCCAGGTCGCGCCAGGCGTAGCTGGTGCGCAGCGACGGGTCGTGCAGGAAGCCGCGGTTACGCCAGAAGCCATGCAACGGCTTGTAGTCCGCAGGCCGCCGCGGATGCACACCTGGCCGCTCGACCGCACAGAACGCGCAATAGTCGAACTCGGCCAGCTTGTGTGCGTAGGACTCGCGCTCGATGAAAAAGCGCACCCCCAGGCCCTGGCCACGGTACTCGGGCAGTACCACCGATTCACCGAAGTAATACACGCTGGCCGGGTCGCGCCCCTGGGCCAGGAACGGCTGCTGGAACTCGGGGGCGACATCCACCAGCGGCAGGCCGGTGGAGGCACCGACCACCTTGCCGTCGTCCAGCGCCAGCACCACCAGGCTGCGCCCGGAGCGGGCATAAGTGGCCAGGTAGTCGGCCTCGTACTCCGGGGTGCCGTCATAAAGGTAGGGAAACTCGCGAAACACGGTAAGGCGCAGGCGAGCGAGGTCATCGATGTAAGGCGCGATAGCGGCGCCGTGCAACAGGCGTATTTCCATGCTTGGCGGTCGTTTTGTCGATGTGGATGACGCGCTCGGCTAAGCCGGGCTTGAGGGGAAACCCTATCATCCGGAGCGACGACCCGCCTTTTCCCTCCACGACAGGTATTGTTCCATGACCGCTACCGAACTGGTAAATGCTTACTACGCCGCCTTCAATGCGGGCGACATGCCGGCCTTTCTCGCCCTGCTCAGCGAGGATGTGATCCACGACATCAACCAGGGCGAGCGGCAGATGGGCAAGGCCCGGTTTGCAGCGTTCATGGACAAGATGAACCGCTGCTACCGCGAGCGCCTGGCCGATATCGTGGTGATGCAGAACGCCGACGGCAGCCGCGCGGCGGCGGAGTTTACCGTGCATGGGGAATATCTGGTCGATGACGAAGGGTTGCCGGCGGCCAACGGGCAGACCTATGTGCTGCCGGCAGGGGCGTTCTTCTATATCCACTGCGGAAAGATTGCCCGGGTGACCAACTACTACAACCTCAATGACTGGGTCGAGCAGGTGGCCTGATTAGGGTGTATTGCTTGTACTGGCCTATTCGCGGGCTCGCCCGCTCCCACAGGGATCCCGCACGACTTGAGAGCAGTGAGGTACAGGTGGGAGCGGGCATGCCCGCGAAGAGGCCCTCTCAGGCAATACGGGTACCAAGCACCTTGAGGAATGCCGCCAACCACGCTGGATGCGCCGGCCATGCCGGTGCCGTCACCAGGTTGCCCTCCACATGCGCCTGGTCCACCGCGATATCGATGAACGTCCCGCCCGCCAAGCGCACTTCCGGGGCACACGCCGGGTACGCACTGCATTCGCGCCCTTCCAGCACGCCGGCCGCCGCCAGCAACTGGGCACCATGGCATACCGCCGCGATCGGCTTGCCGGCCTGGTTGAATGCGCGTACCAGCTCCAGCACCTTTTCATCCAGGCGCAGGTACTCTGGCGCACGACCACCCGGGATCAGCAGCGCGTCGTAGCTCTCGGGCCGTACACGCACGAAGTCATAATTCAAGGCAAAGTTGTGCCCCGGCTTTTCGCTGTAGGTCTGTTCGCCCTCGAAATCATGAATCGCGGTACGCACCGTCTGCCCCGCGACCTTTTCCGGGCATACCGCATGTACCGTGTGCCCGACCATGCTCAGCGCCTGGAACGGCACCATGACTTCGTAATCTTCGACGTAGTCGCCGACCAACATGAGAATTTTCTTTGCCGTCATCGCACCCACTCCTTCGATTGCCTTGAGCCAATCACTGCACGATAGCTGGTCTCAGTCGCGACGGTCGAGCAAGTTGACCACCAACCGGTCCAGCCACCCCCACAACCGCTGCTTCACCCGGCGCCACAGCGGCCGGGCATTCCAGTGGCCCAGGTCGACCACCTCGCTCAAGGCGAAATCACGCTCGAAACTGGCCTGCACGGCAGCCGTCAGCGGCGGGTCGAGTGCCTCGATATTGGCCTCGAGGTTGAAGCGCAGGTTCCAGTGATCGAAGTTGCATGAGCCGATACTGACCCAGTCGTCGATCAACACCATCTTCAGGTGCAGGAAACACGGCTGGTACTCGTAGATACGCACCCCGGCGCGCAGCAGACGCGGGTAATAGCGGTGCCCGGCGTAACGTACCGAGGGGTGATCGGTGCGCGGCCCGGTCAGCAGCAGCCGCACATCGACCCCCTTCCCGGCAGCCCGGCGCAGCGACCGGCGCACGCTCCAGGTCGGCAGGAAGTAAGGCGTGGCCAGCCACACTCGCTGCTTGCCGCTGTTGATCGCGCGCACCAGCGAATGCAGGATGTCCTGGTGCTGGCGGGCGTCGGCATAGGCCACCCGGCCCATGCCCTGCCCCTGTGCAGGCACCTTGGGCAGGCGCGGCAGGCCAAAGCCCTCGGCGGGGCGCCAGGCGGTGCGACGGTTGTTGGCGTGCCACTGGCGGTCGAACAGTAACTGCCAGTCGCTTACCACCGGCCCCTGCATCTGCACCATCACCTCGTGCCATTCACTGGTCGCCCCGCCGGGCGTCCAGAACTCGTCGGTGACGCCCGTGCCGCCCACCACCGCCCAGCGTTCGTCCACCAGCAGCAACTTGCGGTGATCGCGGTACAGATTGCGCAAGCCACGCTTCCAGCGCAGGCGGTTGTACCAGCGCAGGTACACACCTGCGTCCAGCAGGCGCTGACGCAACTTGCTGTTGAAGGCCAGCGAGCCATAGTCGTCGAACAGGCAGCGCACCCGCACGCCACGTCGGGCAGCCTGCTCCAGCGCTTCGACCACCGCATCCGCGCAGTCACCGGCCTCGACCAGGTACAGTTCCAGGTCGACCTGGAATTCGGCGCGCATGATCGCCAGGAGCATGCGCGGAAAAAACTCGGGGCCGTCGATCAGCAGTTCGAACTGGTTGCCATCCCGCCAGGGAAAGACCGGCCCCGGCATGTCAGCGGGCGGTGAAGATCAGCACCGCGCTAACCGGCACCGACGGGTTGATGGACTTGAGCCCGGCGAACTTGCGCAGGCGTTGCAGCCCCGGCAGCAGGCCGAAATCCTCGGCGCGCAGCACCAGGGGCTCCAGGGTCACCACCTGGAAGCGTCGCTCGTCCAGGCGGGTGGCCAGCAGCAGGACGTTGTAGCTGTGTGACTGGCCATGCAGGGTCACGGTCAATGGCAGGCGCAGTTCGATCTGGGCACCGTTGGCCAGGTCGTTGATCGGCCGTAGGTCCAGTTGCGCCTGCACCTTGGCTTCGGCAAAGCGCTCGACCTCGAACAGGTCCTCGCGCATGCGTTCATCACGCAGCGGAATACCGCTGCTCACCGAGTCCATCTCGATGCTCAACCCGGCCACTCCCTTGCGGTCGACCGTGCCATGCAGCACCAGGAAGCGGTGCACTTCGGCGGTGTTACCGTTCTTGCCGGTAATGAACGAAAGGCGCGAAGACTCGCCATCGAGGTGCCAGTTGGCGTGGGCGGGCAGGCAAAAAGCCAGCAACAAGGCGGGCAGCAGGCGGGGCAGCTTGAACATGACAGATCTCGTGAAACCAGGCCGCCAACCTTACCCGCCCGCCTTCACGGCAGCAAGCGGCAGCCCTCGCGCGGGCCTTGCCAGGCAGCCTGATTGCGACGGCCCAGGCCTTCGGCGGTGACCTGCCGCTGTTGGCTGTCTTCCTCCAGCAGGCTCAGCGGCAGCCATTGCTTCACGTAGCCTTGGCAATACGCCGGCTCAAACCCCATGACGAAGCGGCACGAGCAATATTCCTTGGCCGAGTAGGCCGAAAGGATACCGGGGAAGTCCGTCAGGGCCTGGCGCTCGTGCCAGGCCCAGTACACCACCCCCAGCAGCACCACCAGCAGCACCCGCTTCATGCCCCCTCCCCAGCCAGCGCCGCGAGTATCCGCTTGAGCAGTTCATCGTGCTGATAGCTGCCGTCGCGGTCATCGGCGTAACGCACGATCACCAGCTTTTGCGCGGGCAGCACGTACAGCGCCTGGCCCCAGTGGCCAAGGGCTGCGTAGGTGTCCGCGGGAGCACTCGGCCAAGGCCGGGCAGCGCCGGGCAGCGGCTGGTTGAGCCACCAGTGGCCACCGGGGTTGGCCTCGCCGGGCAGTGCTTCGGCATCGGCAAACGGCGTGCGGTTGAAAGCCACCCAGGGCTTGGGCAGCAATTGCCGATCCTGCCAACGCCCGTCGCGCTGCATCAGCAGGCCGATGCGCGCCAGGTCGCGAGCGCTGAGGTACAGGTAGGACGAACCCACATAGGTACCCGCGCGGTCCCGTTCCCATACCGCGCTGTCGATCCCCAACGGGGTGAACAGCGCATGCCAGGGGTAGTCGGCGTACTGACCGGCATCGAGCATGCCGCGTAGCGCGGCGGCCAGCAGGTTGCTGTCGCCACTGGAATAGAGAAACCGCTGGCCCGGGCTGGCCACCGCTTCCCGCGCCGCCGTATAGGCCGCCATGTCCTCGCGGCCACGGGTATACAGCATGGCCACCACCGAGGACTTGAGCGGGGCGTACTCGTAGTCTTCCTGCCAGTCCAGGCCGCTGGCCCAATGCAGCAGATCGGCCATGCGCACGCCGGGATGGGCGTGCATGGCCGGGTAGAAACGGGTCACCGGGTCCTGCAGCTGGAAGCGGCCTTCACCCTGGGCTACGCCCAATAGCGTGGCGAGTACGCTCTTGCTGATCGACCAGGTGAGGTGGGCGGTGGCGGCGGTACTGGGGGCGGCGTAGCGTTCGTGGAGGATGCGGCCGTCGCGGATGATCAGCAGGGCGTCGGTGCGGATGCCGCTGCGTTCGGGGGTTGTGCGTGCGGGGAAGGCGTAGGCGTCGACGGCTTGCCAGTCGATGGAGGCAGGGTCGTTGTGCCAGTCAGGGTCAGGCCAGACCTCAGCCTTGGCAGGGGCCATGGCCATGCAAAAAAAGCAGCAGCAGACCTTTCAGCATCCCAGTAGAGGCTCGCGTTTTATGGGGCTGCCTTGCAGCCCTTCGCGGGCCCGCCCGCTCCCACAGGGATCGCACCATTCATGGGGTAAGCGATATACCTGTGGGAGCGGGCAAGCCCGCGAAGGGCCGCAAAGCGGCCCCAGGACTCATCGGATCACACAAACCTATCAGGCATTCATGACAATCCCGCAGCGGCCCAAGCCTTGTTCAGCCGCTTCTCCCGCGCCGCCGCCGCCAGCGCCATCACCCCCTGGTCACGCTGCCAGATCTGCGCCCACTGCGCCGGCCCCGCCGCCAACGCAGCATCGATCTCCCCTCGCAGCGCCTGGAACTGTGCAAACAATCCCCCCAGCAACAAATGGCAACCAACGCTATCGGCGCACTGCCGGCTACCTTCGGCACACCCGGCCAGCAGCCCAAGCAACTGTAGGCGCAGGGCCTGCGGCCAGGCGCACTCCTGCCCCACGCCATACAGCCAGGCCGTCAACGCCGTAAGCACATACAAGTCCTCCAGCGAACGGAACGGCTTCACATACGCATCCCAACCATCACCGGCCAGTAGCTCGCACGCCGCCTGCTCCAGCACCAGTCGCCCATGGCCCACCTCCGGCATCAGCGGCAGCGTCGGCAGCGCTTCCAGCGTCACACCTGGCTCCCCGGGGTAGACCACCGCCAGGTTCAACTGCGGCGCCGCGCCCGTCGCCTCGCAGCGCGCCGCCACCAGCAGCCATTCCGCCTCCAGGCCGGCAGTGACGAAGTCCTTGCTACCGGTCAGCCGCAAGCCGTCAAGGCGCGTGCGCATGTCCGCCGGCCGCACGCTGCGCCGTTCGGTGGCGCACAGGGCGCCGAGGCTGGGTGGAGCACTGGGCCACAGCACGCGCAAGGCGGCCTGGTAGCCGACCAGGAAGGCCAGGCCCGGGGTGGCCATCGCGCGCCCACCGAGCACCGCCAGTTCAAACGGGGCAACCGGGCCAAGGCGCTCGAGCAGCGCGGCATAGGTTTCGCCCAGAGTGCCCGCCAGCGCTTGGCGAAGCGGGTCGTTGAGTCGTTGCAACCAGGCCATCGGTCGGCTCCTTGCTGAAGGGCTTTCAGTTGTGGCTCAGGGGGTGTCACGCAAGCATCACCAAAGATTCACAGGGGTGACACCCCATCTACCTAGGCTGACTTTGCACAACAAAGCCGACCGGCCGCAACCCTTCATGGCTGGCTTATGGAGACTCGTAATGACTCGGATCGCTCACGCTGGCGACAACAGCACCGAACGCCGTCTGCAAGCCGAACGCCTGGTTGGCGCCACGGCCCTGCAGGAAGCCCAGGCCCTGCGCTACAAAGTGTTCAGCGCCGAATTCAAGGCCAAGCTCAAAGGAGCCGAGCAAGGCCTGGACATGGACGACTACGACGTGCACTGCCGCCACATTGGCGTACGCGACCTGAGCACCGGCGAGCTGGTGGCCACCACCCGCCTGCTCGACCATCAGGCCGCCAGCAGCCTGGGCCGCTTCTATAGCGAAGAAGAATTCAGCCTGCATGGCCTGTTGCAGCTGCAGGGCCCGATCCTGGAGCTGGGCCGAACCTGCGTAGCTCCCGACTACCGCAACGGCGGCACCATCGCCGTGCTCTGGGGCGAACTGGCCGAAGTGCTCAACGAAGGCCGCTACAGCTACCTGATGGGCTGCGCCAGCATCCCCATGCAGGATGGCGGGGTACAGGCCCATGCGGTGATGCAGCGCCTGCGTGACCGCTACCTGTGCACCGAGCACCTGCGCGCCGAGCCGAAGAACCCATTGCCCAACCTGGCACTGCCGAACAACGTCATCGCCGAGATGCCACCGCTGCTAAAGGCGTACATGCGCCTGGGCGCGAAGATCTGCGGCGAGCCGTGCTGGGACGAAGACTTCCAGGTGGCCGACGTGTTCATCCTGCTCAAGCGCGACGAACTGTGCCCACGCTACGCCCGCCACTTCAAGGCAGCGGTCTGATGCCGAAGCTGCGGGTAATGGCCCGCCTGACTCGACTGCTGCTGGTACTGCTGCTGGGCATGCTGATGGCCAGCGTGATCGCCCTGGGCGAACGCCTGGGGTTCAAGACGCCCATCGAGCGCCGCCAGCGCTGGACCTGCCTGTTCATGAAGCGCCTGGTCGCGGCCCTGCCCTTCGATGTGCGGGTGATCGGAGAGCTGCCCCAACGGCCAATGCTGTGGGTCAGCAACCACGTGTCCTGGACCGATATCCCGTTGCTTGGCATGCTGCTGCCGCTGTCGTTCCTGTCCAAGGCCGAAGTGCGGCACTGGCCGGTGGCCGGCTGGCTGGCGGAAAAGGCCGGCACCTTGTTCATCCGCCGTGGCGGGGGCGACAGCCAGCGCCTGCGTGAGCAGATCGCCGGGCAACTGGGTCTTTCCCGGCCGCTACTGATCTTCCCGGAGGGCACCACCACCAGTGGCCGTACCCTGCGCACCTTCCATGGTCGCCTGCTGGCAGGTGCCATCGACCGTGGCGTGGCGGTGCAGCCGGTCGCCATCCAGTACCTGCGCGATGGCCAGATCGACCCGATTGCACCGTTCATTGGTGACGATGACCTGGTGTCGCACCTGATGCGCCTGTTTGCCCTGCCGCGGGGCGAGGTTTGCATTCACCTGCTGCAGCCGATCGGCAGCGTGGGCAAGGAGCGAGCGGTGCTGGCGTTGCAGGCGCAGCAGGCGATTCACCTGGCGTTGTTCGGGGTTGAGGAAGTTGAACTGGCGCCACGGCGGCAAGCGCGGGCTGCCTGAGTTTTATGCACTGCCTGTTCTGGCCCTTCGCGGGTGAACCCGCTCCCACAGGGATGGCACTCATCCTGAGTTCTGTGGTGTACCTGTGGGAGCGGGTTTACCCGCGAAGAGGCCGGCAATGCCAACCCAGCACTAACTGTCAGACATCCGCCCCGCTGCTGCAAACGCCTGCAACTGTGGATAAAACTCCCTGAAGTCCGCCAGCAATGGCTCATACAGCCGCTCCAGCTCCCCCATCACCCCAACCATCCCCTCCGGCCGCGACAAGCGCCGGGCAATACCGTTGAACACCTGCTCCAGCGTGGCAAAGTCGCCATACGCACCCAGCCAGTCATCCGCCGCCATGAACGGCGCTATCCGCGCCAGCCGCCCCGGCAACTCGGGCTCCGCAAGCAATACCCGATAAAAATCCCCGGTGAACTGCTCCAGCGGCTGCTCGGCATAATCCTGCCAATGCCGGGCCAGGCAATGGTCGAAAAACACATCCAGAACGATGCCGGCAAAGCGCCGCCGCTCACGCGGAAAACGCGCAAGTGCCGCCAACACCAACGGGTGCTGGTCGGTGAAGCTATCGATATGCCGGTGCAGCCGGATGGCCGCCTCCAGCGCTGGTGGGAAGCGCCCTTCCAGCGAGCCTTTGACGAAGTCGCCATACAGGCTGCCAAGCAGTTGTTGCGGTGCCGGGCCGCCAAGGTGCAGGTGTGCGAGGTAGTTCATGAGCGCAGTCTAGCACCGCCGGCCCATATATCGTTATAACGCGATATAGCGATTCGTGCTCAGCTCAGAACTTCTTCATATTTGTATATCGGAAAACCACGATTTACATTTCGTCCTATCGCGATATACCGCTACAACGAGCCTCAACCCATGCCTCTCGATCTCGACGAAATCATAAAAGCGCTGGCCCACCCGGTCAGGCGAGAAATCCTCAGCTGGCTGAAGGACCCGGCTACGCAATTCCCCGACCAGTACCACAGCACCGAGAACGGTGTGTGTGCCGGGCAGATCGACCAACGCTGCGGCCTGTCGCAGTCGACCGTCTCCGCCCACCTGGCCACCTTGCAGCGCGCCGGGCTGATCAGCAGCCAGAAGATCGGCCAATGGCATTTCTTCAAACGCAACGAAGCCACCATCCAGGCGTTTCTCGAACAACTGCGCCAAGCACTCTAAACAGGCAGGTAACCGTCATGACCACGCTTTTCGATCCGATCACCCTGGGCGACCTGCAACTGCCCAACCGCATCATCATGGCCCCGCTTACCCGCTGCCGGGCCGACGAAGGCCGCGTGCCCAACGCGCTGATGGCCGAGTATTACGTGCAGCGCGCCAGCGCCGGGCTAATCCTCAGCGAGGCGACCTCGGTCAGCGCCATGGGCGTCGGCTACCCGGATACCCCCGGTATCTGGAACGACGAACAGGTGCGTGGCTGGAACAACGTGACCAAGGCCGTGCATGCCGCCGGCGGGCGCATCTTCCTGCAGCTGTGGCATGTTGGCCGCATCTCCCACCCCAGCTACCTGAACGGCGAGCTGCCGGTGGCCCCCAGCGCGATCCAGCCCAAGGGCCATGTAAGCCTGGTGCGCCCGCTCAGTGACTACCCCACCCCACGCGCGCTGGAAACCGAAGAAATCATCGACATCGTCGAGGCCTACCGCAGCGGTGCCGAGAATGCCAAGGCTGCCGGTTTCGATGGCGTGGAAATCCACGGCGCCAACGGCTACCTGCTCGACCAGTTCCTGCAGAGCAGCACCAACCAGCGCACCGACCGCTACGGTGGTTCGCTGGAAAACCGTGCACGGCTGCTGCTGGAAGTGACCGATGCGGCCATCGAGGTATGGGGCGCAAACCGCGTGGGCGTGCACCTGGCGCCGCGGGCCGATGCCCATGACATGGGCGATGCCGACCGTGCCGAAACATTTACCTACGTGGCCCGTGAGCTGGGCAAGCGTGGTATTGCCTTCATCTGCTCGCGGGAAAAGGAAGCCGATGACAGTATCGGCCCGCTGATCAAGGAAGCGTTCGGCGGCCCGTACATCGTCAATGAGCGCTTTGACAAGGCCAGTGCCAATGCAGCCCTGGCCAATGGCAAGGCCGACGCCGTGGCGTTTGGCGTACCGTTCATCGCCAACCCTGACCTGCCGGCGCGGCTGGCGGTGGATGCGCCGTTGAACGAGGCGCGGCCGGAGACTTTCTATGGCAAGGGGCCGGTGGGGTACATCGACTATCCGCGGTTGTAACTGAAATCGCCGGGGCCGCTTTGCGGCCCTATCGCGACACAAGGCCGCTCCTACAGGGGAACGCGAATTCCTGTAGGAGCGGCCTTGTGTCGCGATAGGAGGGCAAAGCCCTCCCCTGCAATGTCACGGCCGGGCATTGATCTGCTGCTGCAGGTTCTGGATCTGGCTCTGCAAGGTATTCAGGTTGCGTGTCGTCTGCGCCCGGAAGGCGTCGAATTCCTGCACCGAAGCACCACTGGACGCCGCCGCGGCCGGGCGGTTATCGATCTGGCTCTTGAGCACCAGGATGTCCTGCTCCAGGTCCTGGATGGCCGCGCTCGGGTTACCCTGCTTCTTCAGCGCAGCAACCTCGCTGCCCAGGCTCTTGAGCTGCGCATCCAGCTTGGCGCCATCCACCTGCGCGGCCTTCAGCGCAGCAACCTGTTCGTTCAGGCCCTTGAACTGGGTATCCAGCTTGCCACCATCGACCTGACCCGAGCGCAATGCGGCCAGCTCGCCATTCACCGCCTTCAGTTGCGCCTGCAACTGGGTTTGCAGCTGGGTCACGGCCTTCTGCTGTTCGCGGGTATCAGCCAGTACCTGCTCCAGGCGCTTGCCCAGGTCGCCAGTCTGCCCGGCCACCCCCTGCTGCAACTGACGCAGTTGCAGCTTCAATGCCTCGCTGTTGGTAGTGGCGCCGGATTCGCTGGCCGCCACCTTGCCGCTGATCGCCTGCAGGCGCCCGGCAGCCTCTTCGCTGATGCGAGCGAAGCTTTCCTGGGTCGCCACCAGCTGCTGCTCCATCAGCGAGATCTGCTGGAAGCTCCACCAGCCAAGGCCCGCCAAGGCGATGAACGAGGCCCCGAGCAATGCCCACAGCGGCGCCGTGCTGGCACCGCGAGCGGCCTTCTGGCGGTTACGCACCACGTGCGCCGGCATCAGTTCGTCATCGTCATGGGTGCCCGCCCGCAGGCTAGGCACGTCATCGTAGTCATCGTGAGCATGGTTACGCATGGATACATTCAACCGCGGTAGTCGCAAAGAGGCACGAGTATAAACCGCCAGCGCGGCGCGTTGATGACCATTGTCGGCCGGCCGGCTTTACTGCCCCGGCGGCTGGTGCTTCCACCAGGCACAGAATTCATCCAATGCCGTCCACAGGCTGACCTTGGGCTGGTAGTCCAGGTACTGTCGGGCGCGGCTGATATCCAGGGTGAAATCGCGGCTCATCACCTGCATCCCCAGGCGCGACAGGGTCGGTTGCGGGCGCCCCGGCCACAACATGCAGGCCGCCTCGTTCAGCGCGGCCAGGCTGTAGGCCAGGCCGTAGGAACGGTAACGGGTAACCTGCGGCAGTTGCATCTGGCGCATCACGTAGTTGACCACATCCCACAGCGGCAGCGGCTGGCCGTTGCTGATGTTATAGGCTTGGCCCAGCGCCCGGTCATCGGCGAACAGAGCACTGAGCAGCGCTTCGTTAAGATTGTGCACGCTGGTGAAATCGACTTTGTTCAGGCCGTTGCCGATGATCGCCACGCGCCCCTTGCGCTGCATCTGCATCAGCCGCGGGAAGATACTGGCATCGCCAGCGCCGGTGACGAAGCGTGGGCGCAGCGCCAGCACCTCGAGGCCGAACTCCTGGGCACCGAACACTTTCTGCTCGGCCATGTACTTGGTCTGCCCGTAGTGGTCGTGGAAGCGGCGCGGCACCTGGTCTTCACGGATGTCCAGGCGCGAGCGGCCATTGAAGTAGATCGACGGCGACGACAGGTGTACCAGCCGCCGTACGTGCTCCTTCAAGCAGCCCTCGACCACGTTTTCGGTGACCACCACATTGCTTTGATAGAAGTCCTGGTAGCGCCCCCAGTTGCCCACTGCGCCGGCGCAGTGCACTACCGCCTCGACGCCCTGGCACAGGCGGCGGGCCAGCTCGGCATCCCCCAGGTCGCCGGGGATGAACTGGGCGCCGCGCTTGACCAGGTGCTCGACCCCTTCGGCTCGACGGCCGCTGACCCGCACGTCCAGGCCCTGCTCCAGGGCAAAGCGCGCAAAGCGCCCGCCAATGAAGCCACTCGCGCCGGTGACCAGAATTCGCATGTAAGACTCCGTCTTGCCAGATTTCAGATGCAACTGACGCCAGCCGTGGCTACAAGGGCACCAGCCATTGCCGTGCGGAGTGCCGCAGGTGGTCGGTCAGTTGCGCGAGCAGTTGCCCGCCATTGCGCCAATGATGCCAGTACAGCGGCACATCGATGGGGGTATCGCTGCAGATTTCCACCAGCCGGCCGCTGGCCAGTTGCTCGCGGGCCTGCAGTTCAGGCACCAGGCCCCAGCCCAGGCCAGCTTCGGTCATGCGCAGGAAGCCTTCGGACGACGGGCACAAGTGGTGCAGGAAGCCATCCTCGATGCCCAGCGATGCCAGGTAGCGGTGTTGCAGGAAGTCGTCCGGGCCGTAAACGATCGCCGGGGTACGGGCCAGGCGGCTGGCAGCGAAGCCCTGCGGAAAATGCCGCGCCATGAACCCGGGGCTGGCCAGCGCCCGGTAGCGCATGGCACCCAGTGGCAGGCTGCGCGCCCCGGCCACCGGCCGCTCGCTGCCACACAGGCAGGCCGCAACTTCGCCCGCACGCATGCGTTTCAGACCCACTTCCTGGTCTTCCACCACCAGGTCGGTCAGCACATTCTGCTGCGCGCAGAAAGTGCCCACTGCCCCCGCCCACCAGGTGGCCAGGCTGTCGGCATTGAGAGCAATGCGCAGGCGCTCCGGCATGCCCTCCTCGTCCAGTGCCGGCACCTGGCGCTGCAGGTCGCGTTCGAGCAGGCGCACCTGCTGCACATGGTTGAGCAACTGGCGGCCGACTTCGGTCGGGCTTGGCGGTGTGGCACGCACCAGCACCGGCTGGCCGACCCGCGCCTCAAGCAGTTTGATGCGCTGGGAAATGGCCGACTGCGACAAGCCCAGCACCTGCGCCGCGCGTTCGAAACCACCCTGCTCGATCACGGCGGCGAGGGCGGCCAGCAGCTTGTAGTCGAACATCGATTTTCCTAATGACGGATCAGCTCTATTTGTTTTTCTTATACAGCGTGGTTCATCACAATGGCCAGCATCTTTTAGACGCTTTGGAGAGCGCGCCATGTGGCAAAGCTATCTCAACGGCATGCTCGTGGCCTTCGGCCTGATCATGGCCATCGGTGCACAGAACGCTTTCGTCCTCGCCCAGAGCTTGCGCCGCGAGCATCATTTGCCGGTGGCGGCACTGTGCATCGTCTGTGACGCCATCCTGGTGGCTGCCGGAGTGTTCGGCCTGGCAACCGTGCTGGCGCACAACCCTACCTTGCTGGCGATCGCCCGCTGGGGCGGCGCGGTGTTCCTGATCTGGTACGGCGCCAAGGCGTTGCGCAGCGCCTGCTCCAGGCAGAGCCTGCAGCACCAGCAGGGCCAGGGTGCGCGCTCACGCCGCGCGGTACTGCTCAGCGCCCTGGCGGTGACCCTGCTGAACCCGCACGTGTACCTCGACACGGTGCTGCTGATCGGCTCGCTGGGCGCCCAGCAGGCTGCGCCTGGCGCCTACGTGGCCGGCGCTGCCAGCGCCTCGCTGCTGTGGTTCTCGACCCTGGCGATCGGCGCTGCCTGGCTGGCACCGTGGCTGGCCCGGCCGGCGACCTGGCGCATGCTCGACCTGATGGTGGCGGTGATGATGTTCGCGGTGGCGGCGCAGTTGATCTTCAACTGACCTCGGCTCACCACAACATCTTTATCGCCTGTGAGATCGA